>NZ_JBWCCN010000022.1:0-143473 GCF_056279485.1 Pseudomonas sp. TE12508
GGCGAAATCTCCCACGGATCTGTACTGCGTCAACAGTCAGAATCGGGCTTTGTCCCTCCTCCTCCCTTCAAGTCCCAGCATACAAGCGGGCTTGCCCGCGAAGAGGCTGGTTCAGGCGCTAGAGAATCAACCCGCCAGCAACCACACCCCAGTCGCCGCCGAAGCCGCCCCCGCCAACCGAACCAGTGGTGCGGCAGCCTGAGGCAAGACGCGAACCACCGCATATCCCGCTGCATGCAAAGCTGCCGTCGCCACCACAAACCCAGCCGCATACGCCCAAGGGCTGGACATGTCCGGCAATTCCAGGCCATGCGCCACACCATGGAACAGCGCGAACAACGCAGTCGCACCCACCGCCACGCTCAGCGGCGGACGCACCGCCAAAGCCACTGCCAGGCCCAACGCCAATACCGATGCCGCAATCCCGCCCTCCAGCGCCGGCAGGTTCAACCCTTCAAAGCCCAGCAGCCCGCCGATCAGCATAGTGCCCACGAACGTGCAGGGCAGCGCCCAGCGCGCCGGACCTTTTTGCTGCGCGGCCCACAACCCTACGGCAACCATCGCCAACAAATGATCGAGGCCACCAATCGGATGGCTGATGCCAGCGATCAAGCCATTGTCGCCGTGGCCCGGATGAGCGAACGCGATGGCCGGGGTCAGCAGCAGGGCCATGGCGCCCAGAATGCGTTTCAGTGTCATGGATAAGCTTCCTTGTTGATAAGTGTGATCAGGCCGCAGTCAGCAAGCCCTGGCGTTCGATGAAGGCGATGATCGCTTCCAGACCCTGGCCGGTTTTCTGGTTGCTGAAGACGAACGGTTTGCCGTTGCGCATGCGTTGGGTGTCGCTGTCCATCAGCTCTAGCGAGGCGCCTACCAGCGGCGCGAGGTCGATCTTGTTGATCACCAGCAAATCGGATTTGCAGATCCCCGGCCCGCCCTTGCGCGGCAGTTTGTCGCCGGCCGAGACGTCGATCACGTAAATGGTCAGGTCGGACAGTTCCGGGCTGAAGGTTGCCGAGAGGTTGTCGCCACCGGACTCCACCAGGATCAGGTCCAGCCCCGGGAAGCGCCGGTTCAGTTGATCCACGGCTTCGAGGTTGATCGAGGCGTCTTCGCGGATCGCGGTGTGCGGGCAGCCGCCGGTCTCCACACCGATGATCCGCTCCGGTGCCAGCGCTTCGTTGCGCACCAGGAAGTCGGCGTCTTCGCGGGTGTAGATGTCGTTGGTCACGACGGCCAGGTTGTAGCGGTCGCGCAGGGCCAGGCACAGGGCCAGGGTCAGGGCGGTTTTGCCGGAACCGACCGGGCCGCCAATGCCGACGCGCAGAGGTTGTGTGTTCATGTGATTCTCCAAAGTAACAGGCCCTAGGAACGGAACAGACGGCTGTACTGGCGCTCATGGGCCATGCACGCCAGGGACAGGCCGAAAGCGGCGCTGCCAGAGTGTTCGGGGTTGATTCGGGTGGCGTCTTGCTGCGCCTGTTGCAGCAGCGGCAGCAGTTCACTGGTCAGGCGCTGCGCGGCTTGCTGGCCCAGGGGCAGGGTTTTCATCAACACCGCCAATTGGTTTTCCAGCCAGCTCCAGAGCCAGGCGGCCAGCGCATCTTGCGGGCTGATCTGCCAGGCGCGGGCCGCCAGCGCCCAGCCAAGGGCCAGGTGTGGTTCAGGGCATTGGACGAGAAAGGCCCGGGCCGGCGCATCCAGTTCCGGTAAACCGTTGAGCAGTTGCTTCAACGAATAACCCATCTGCCGACTTTCCTGATGCAGCTCGCGGGTTTCCCGGCTGGCGCGATGTTCTTCGCAGCGTTGCAGCAGTTCGGCCCAGTTTTCTTCGGCCGCAGCAGTGCAATGGGCGAGCAGTAGCGGCGCTTCGAAGCGCGCCAGGTTCAGCAGCAACTGATCGCTGATCCAGCGCCGCGCGCTGTCGGGATCGTCCACTCGGCCGTTATCCACAGCCATCTCCAAACCCTGGGAATAGCTGTAGCCGCCAATCGGCAGCTGCGGGCTGGCCAGACGCAGCAGCGCCCAGGCCGGGTTCATAAGCGCACGCCGAACTGGTGCAGTTTCGGCGGGTAGTTGAAATCCTCGTCACCGTGCCGCGAATGGTGATGGCCGCCGCCGTAGGCACCGTGTTCCGGCTGGAATGGCGCTTCGATATTCTCGGCTTTGGCGCCTAGTTGCTCGAGCATGGCCTTGAGCACGTAATCGTCGAGCAGGCGCAACCAGCTATCGCCGACCTGCAGGGCCACATGGCGGTTGCCCAGGTGATAGGCGGCGCGGGTCAGTTCGAAAGCGTTGGCGCAGGTGACGTGCAGCAGTTGTTCGGGGCGAGCACAGACGCGAACCACGCGCCCGTCTTCGGCTTGCAGGCATTCACCGTCATACAGTGGCGGCTGGCCGCGCTCCAAAAACAACCCGACGTCTTCGCCCTCGGCACTGAAACAGCGCAAGCGGCTTTTGCTCCGGGCTTCGAAGGCCAGGTGCAACTCGGCGGCCCAGACGGGTTGAGGGTCGATTCTGCGATGAATCACCAGCATCGGAAGGCTTCCAGCAATGGACAATGCTCAGGGATAGAGCAAGGGGCTTGCCAATCGGGTGCGACGTGGGAAATGCCTGTCGGAGTGCGGGGGGATGATTCAGGAAGTGGCGTGCTTTGGCTGGGATTGGTGCGTGCGGGGAGGGCTGTGCGCAAAGTTGGTGCGTGCGCGGTGCTCCAGATCGTTCCCACGCTCTGCGTGGGAATGCAGCCCGGGACGCTCTGCGTCCCAAGAGCGGACGCAGAGCGTCCATTGAGGCATTCCCACGCAGAGCGTGGGAACGATCATCAGTGACAAAGGGGGTTACTCGGTACTACCGAGCCCTTGCCAATGTTTGAGGCCGATAAAGATAAACCGCAGCTGCTGAGTGATTTTCGCTTGAGGCGTCAGATGATCCGGCAACGCCTGCGCCGGCGGATCGATAATGTCCGGCAAGGTGGCGAACACGCTTTTAACAATCAGATCAGCCATGACGCTCAAGCCTGCGATGTCCAGATGCTGCAGTTTGGGCATCAGCGACAAGTCCGCCGCCAGGTCCGAGCTGATGTCTTCGCGCAAGCGGCCAATGGCCTGGCGCACCGGCAGTGAGCCGCCGTACTGCTCGCGGGCAAGAAACAGGAACTGCGAGCGATTGGCGGTAACCACGTCGAGAAAGATCCGCACCGAGGCGTCGATGATGCCACCCATGACGAACTCGTTATGGCGCACCAGGCGGATGGTTTCACGGAAGGTCTGACCGACTTCGCTCACCAGCACCAAGCCCAGTTCATCCATGTCGGCGAAATGCCGGTAAAAACCGGTGGGTACGATCCCGGCGGTTCTGGTCACTTCGCGCAGGCTTAGGCTGCCGAATCCTCGGCCGCTTTCCATCAAGTGGCGGGCAGCGTCCATCAGGGCGTTGCGGGTCTGTTGTTTCTGTTCGGCGCGGGGCAGCATCGCAAGGGTGTTTTCTGGACAAGACAGCGGCGCACTCTAGCAAATCGGCTTCGCTTGCGTCGAACGACTATCGGGAGATCACGCGGGGAAATGCAGCGTCTATAAAGTCAAAAGCCCAATCCGCAGATTGGGCTTTTTTTCGGGGCCGCCATGGGCTTAGCTCACAGCGCTGTTGCGTTCGATCACACGGTCACCACCACCTTCAGCAAGGGTTTGACCCTGTGGAGTGCGATCGGAACCACCTTCAGCAAGAGTTTGGCCTTGTGGAGTGCGGTCGGAACCGTCAGCAGCCAGGGTTTGGCCTTGTGGCGTGCGATCGGAACCGTCAGCGGCCAGAGTTTGACCTTGTGGAGTGCGATCCGAGCCATCTTGAGTGATCAGGCCTTTTTCTTTCAGGCGATCATTACCACCTTCGGCCAAGGTCTGGCCCTGTGGTGTGCGGTCGGAACCATCGGCGGCAACGGTCTGGCTGAACACCGAGCGGCTGTCTTTGACTTGTGGAGTGGCTTGATCAGCAGCCGGCAAAGCAAAAGCGGTGCTGGCTAACATCGAGAGGGTCAGGCTAAGCAGTAATTCGCGTTTCATGATGGGTTGCTCCTTGGGAGGGCGATAAAGTGGGTACGAGGGCAATGCTACTCTCGAGAAATCGATATAAAAGTTCATAAACGCAATGGTAATAATCAACAGAATTGATTGTTCGGCCGCAGCGCTCTAGAACGGTTGTTTCCGGCGAGCTTTTTTGCACTGAGGTGGGTGTTTTCGACCCACTCTCGCCTCGCAAAAGTGCGGGTGCGGTAACGCCGGATGAGGGGGCAGGATGTCCCCGGCCGATTATTTGAGTGTTAAGTGCTTATTCGGTTAAACCTGCGCGCCATTTCCCAGTCCTAGATGTCATGGCAGGCCGGTTCTGGCCTAACGTTTCATCAGTGCGTCGCTGTCGGGGCGCTCAGTCGTATTCAGGAGCCCTGTGCAATGACGCGCACTCGTAAAATTCTTGCCTGGACCTTCGCCAGCCTCGTTGTCCTGCTGGCCGTCCTGGTGCTGATCATCGCGTTCTTCGATTGGAACCGAATCAAACTGCCCCTGAGCGACAAAGTGTCCGAAGAACTGCATCGTCCGTTCGCCATCAATGGCAACTTTGCGGTGGTCTGGCAGCGCGAGTCTGATGAGGGCGGCTGGCGGGCCTGGGTGCCGTGGCCGCATGTGGTGGCTGAGGACCTGACCCTGGGCAATCCGGACTGGTCGAAACAACCGCAGATGGCCACCCTCAAACGCGTTGAGCTGCGCATTTCACCGCTGGCCCTGCTGGCGCAGCGGGTGGTGATCCCGCGCATCGACCTGAGCGAACCCAATGCCGACCTGCAGCGTCTGGCCGACGGCCGCGCCAACTGGACGTTCAAGTTCGACCCCAAAGACCCGAACACCGAACCTTCGAACTGGGTGCTGGACATCGGCGCCATAGGCTTCGACAAGGGCCACGTCACGCTCGACGACCAGAAGCTGAAGACTCAGCTTGATCTGCTCATCGATCCGTTGGGAAAACCGATTCCGTTCAGCGACATTGTCGGAGACAAAGCGGCAAAAAAAGCGGTTGAAAAGGGCGGTTCGCCGCAGGATTACGCATTCGCATTGAAGGTCAAAGGCCAATACCACGGTCAGAATCTCGCGGGCGAGGGCAAGACCGGCGGCCTGCTGGCTTTACAGGACGCCTCCAAGCCGTTCTCGCTTCAGGCGCAAGTGAAGATCGCCGACACCAGCGTCGAGCTGGCCGGTACGCTCACCGATCCATTGAACCTCGGCGCCCTGGATTTGCGCCTGAAACTGGCCGGTGCCAGCCTGGGCAATCTCTATCCACTGATCGGCGTAACGCTTCCGGATACCCCGCCGTACGCCACCGACGGGCATTTGATTGCCAAGCTGCATGAGCCGGGCGGGGCGGTGTACCGCTATGAGGCGTTCAACGGCAAGATCGGCGAGAGCGACATCCATGGCAACCTGACCTACGTGGCGAGCCAGCCGAGGCCCAAACTCAGCGGGGCGCTGGAGTCCAATCAACTGCTGTTTACCGACCTGGCCCCATTGATCGGTGCCGATTCCAACGCCAGGCAAGAGGCCCGCGGCGGTGAAAGCAAGCAGCCGGCAGACAAGCTGTTACCCGTCGAGGAATTCAGGACTGAACGTTGGCGCGACATGGACGCAGATGTGGAATTCACCGGAAAACGCATCGTCCACAGCGCAAAACTGCCATTCAACGATCTCTACACGCACTTGGTGCTGACGGATGGTGTGCTCAGCCTCGAGCCCCTGCGTTTCGGCGTGGCTGGCGGCAATCTGGATGCGCAGATTCGTCTGAACGGGCGCGCAGAACCTTTGGAAGGCCGGGCCAAACTGACCGCGCGCAAGTTCAAGCTCAAGCAGCTGTTCCCCACCCTGGAACGGATGAAAACCAGTTTCGGTGAGCTCAATGGCGATGCCGACCTTACTGGGCGGGGCAACTCGGTGGCCAAACTGCTGGGCACTGCCGACGGTAATTTGAAGATGCTGATCAATGACGGCGCGATCAGTCGTGAGTTGATGGAGTTGGCGGGGCTCAACGTCGGCAACTATGTGGTCGGCAAGATCTTTGGCGACAAGGAAGTGAAGATCAACTGCGCGGCGGCCGATTTCGAGATCAAGGCCGGTCTGGCGACCACGCGGCTGTTCGTCTTCGATACCGAGAATGCAATCGTCTATGTCGACGGCACGGCGAACATGGCGACCGAGCAACTGGATCTGACTATCTCCCCGGAATCCAAGGGCTGGCGTTTGATTTCACTGCGTTCGCCGCTGTATGTGCGAGGAAAGTTCATCAAGCCGGATGCGGGCGTGAAACCGGTGCCGTTAATGCTGCGCGGGGCCGGGATGGTTGCGCTGGGTGTGATTGCCGCGCCGGCGGCGGGCTTGCTGGCGCTGATAGCGCCCAGCGGTGGTGAGCCGAATCAGTGTGCGCCGTTGCTGGAGCAGATGAAGGCCGGGAAGGCGCCGGTGACGGTCAAGCCCACCCAGTAACTTTCGGCGTCTGTGAAGACGCCATCGCGAGCAGGCTCGCTCCCACAATGGACCTGTGTTTACAGGAAAAATGTGGGAGCGAGCCTGCTCGCGATGGCGATATGCCCGACGCTACCGATCTTTCAGAATGCAATCGAAGCCTACAGAGGAACGAGTTCTCCCGTAGGCGCTGCCGCAGGCTGCGATCTTGGCAATAGACCAGACAATCGAGTCTCTTCCTGCAACCACGCAAAAAATGCCCGCACCGGCGGATGCCGTTCGCGGCCCGGTACGCACAGTGCGCTGTATCCGGCCCCGTCGACCTGAATATCCCCTCGATAAGGCAGCAGCAAACCGCTGGCCACACTTTCCGACACCAGAATGTTGCTCGCCAGCACCAGGCCTTGTCCGGCGATGGCGGCTTGCAGGGCGTAATGCTCTTCGTCGTACTCACGCACCGCCGGTTGTTCGGTCAGCCAGGTTTCGCCGGATCGTGCACACCAAGCCTCCCAGCCATGGGCGTACAGCTTGGAGTTGTGCCAGTGCACGCTGATCAGGGTCGGTACCCGATTGGCCGCCAGGGCCACTTGTTCAGGCGAGCCATAGACCCCGAAGGATTCATCGAACAGGCACAAACCATAAAGGTTCGGGTAATCGTCGAGGCTGTAACGCACCACCAGATCGACGCTGGCGTCCTGATGTAAATCGATCACTTCACAGTGAGTGTCCAGGCGCAGGCTGATGTTTGGATGGCGGGCGTAAAAACGCCCCAGCCGCGGTACCAGCCAGAGGGCGGCGAACGCAGCCGTGGTGGAAATCGTCAGGCTCGTGCCGCTGCGTTGCGGGCGCAAGGTATCGACGCTTTGCGCCACTTCCAGCAGGGCGCCGTGCAGGCTGCGGAACAGCCGTTCGCCGCACTCGGTGAGGCGCACCTGCCGTGGCAGTCGCTCGAACAACGGCACGCCGAGCCAGCTTTCCAGGGAGCGGATCTGATGGGAAACCGCCGTCGGCGTCACGGAGAGCTCTTCGGCGGCGGCTTTGAAGCTCAGCAGGCGCGAGGCGGATTCGAAGGCACGCAGGGCGGTCAGCGGCAACGAGGCAAACATTTTAGAACTCCATGGATGAAATGGATTCATCCAGACTGATTTTTGTTCATTTGAAGATAGACAGTCACGCGCTTCAAGCTGCAAGCACAAGCCGTTTCAGTTTAGCCCTTCAAGGAGATTCAGATGAGTAGAATTCTTGCCATTCACGCCAGCCCCCGTGGCGATCGTTCACATTCGCGGCGTCTGGCCGAGGTGTTTCTTTCCGCCTGGCAGGTCCGCAACCCACAGTCGCAATTGACCCGCCGTGAAGTCGGTCGGGCGTTGATCCCGGCCGTCAACGAAGCCTTTGTGGCGGCCGCTTTTCATCCAGAACCTGACGCGCGACCGCTGTCGATGCAGGCCGACCTGGCACTGAGCGATGAATTGGTGGGGGAGTTGCTCGGCCATGATCTGTTGGTGATTTCCACCCCGATGTACAACTTCAGCGTGCCCAGCGGCCTCAAGGCCTGGGTCGACCAGATTGTGCGACTCGGGCTGACGTTCAATCACACCCTGGACAACGGCATCGCGCAGTACGAACCGCTGGTGGGGGGCAAGAAGGCGTTGATCGTCACCAGTCGCGGTGGGTTCGGCTTCGGGCCGGGTGGTGAACTTGAGGCGATGAACCATGCCGATCCGTTTCTGCGCACCGCTTTGGGGTTCATCGGCATCACCGACGTCACCGTTGTCGCCGCCGAGGGCGAAGAATCTGCCGAACGAACTTTCCAGGTGTCCGTGGCCGAGGCCGAGCAGCGATTGCTGGCGCTGGCCAGGGAGTTCTAGATGGCCTGGTTGTTCTTGCTGATCGCCGCCGGGTTCGAGGTGACCTTCGCCATGGGCATGAAGTATGCCGAAGGCTTCACCCGGCTCTGGCCCTCAGTGATGACGGTGGTGGCCGCGGTGGGCGGGGTTTACTTTCTGACCTTGGCCATGCGCGAATTGCCGGTGAGCATCGCCTACCCGATCTGGACCGCCATCGGTTCACTGGGCACGGTGTTTCTCGGCTTTGCGCTGCTTGGCGAAAGCCTGACCGCGCTCAAGCTGGTGTCGGTCGGGCTGATAGTGGCGGGCGTGGTGGGGTTGAAGTGAGCGATGTCATAGACTGGTCGTTGAGTTGTCATCTTGGGTGACGATGCTTGGCTGACGCCTTGCATCCAGCCTTGCTTCATCTCACCGATCACAAGGATGTTCATCCATGTCGCAAGGTTCCGCCACGCGTTACCCGTTGGTACTGGTCCCGGGGATGCTCGGGTTTATCCGTTTGCTGCTCTATCCCTATTGGTACGGAATCATTTCGGCGCTGCGCCGGGATGGGGCGACCGTGATTGCGGTGCAGGTCTCGCCGCTCAACTCCACCGAGGTGCGCGGCGAGCAATTGTTGACACGGATCGAGGAGATTCTGCGCGAAACCGGGGCCGAGAAAGTCAACCTGATCGGCCACAGCCAGGGCTCGCTGACCGCCCGTTACGCTGCGGCTAAACGCCCGGATCAAGTGGCTTCAGTGACCTCGGTAGCCGGGCCGAATCACGGCTCGGAACTGGCGGACCATCTGCACACCCATTATCCGGCTGACAGCGCCAAGGGCCGGCTCCTGAGCTTTTTACTGTGGTTGATCAGCGCGTTGATGTGCCTGCTGGAAACCGGCTATCGCGGGCCGAAACTGCCGGTGGATATCCCGGCTTCACATCAATCCCTGACCACCGCGGGCGTGGCGCTGTTCAATCAGCGTTATCCACAGGGGCTGCCTGAAACCTGGGGCGGGCCCGGCCCGGAAGTGGTCAACGGCGTGCGTTATTACTCCTGGTCCGGGACTTTACAACCGGGCAAGACCGATCGCGGGTGCAACCTGTTCGACGGGACCAATCGCAGTTGCCGGTTGTTTGCCAGGACCTTCGTGCGTGAGGCGGGGCATTGCGACGGGATGGTCGGGCGTTACAGCTCGCATTTGGGGACGGTGATCGGTGATGAATACCCGATGGATCACTTCGATATCGTCAACCAATCGCTCGGGTTGGTGGGCAAGGGGGCAGAGCCGGTGAGGTTGTTTGTCGAGCATGCGGCGCGGTTGAAGGCAGCCGGTGTGTGAACGGCAGTTGGACCGCGTTATCGTTCTTCGCGGGCAAGCCACGCTCCCACAGGTTTTGTGTCGGACGCCGGCAATGAGAACGACGCCAAACCTGTGGGAGCGGGCTTGCTCGCGAAAGCGTCATATCAGGCAACACTGCCCTTATGGCCAAGCACGGTGGTCCAGCGCTCCGACAAAATCACCCCACCCAACGTCAACACCCCACCCACCAGGTGATACAACGCCAACTGCTCATGCAGCACCACCGCCGCAATCAGCGCGGTGATCAATGGCAGCAGATTGAAAAACAGCGTGGTCCGGCTTGGTCCCAGGCGCACCACGGCCTGCATCCACGCCAGCGGTGCAAGCATCGAGGCCAGCAGGCAGGCGTAGAGCACCAGCGGGATGTTCTGCAGGGTCGGGCCGACTTTCGGTGAGGCGAGGAACAGCGGAAACAGCACCACCACCGCGACCAACACCTGTAAATACAACAACACTAGCGGCGACAAACGCAGCTGCCATTTTTTCAGCAGGGTGCTGTAAATCGCATACGCCAGCGTGGCGATCAGCATCATCGCGTCACCCAGGTTCACCCCGTGTTCCAGCAACGCGCCAAGGCTGCCGGACGACACCACCACCAAAACACCCGCAAACGACAACACCGAGCCGGCCAGTGCACCGGCGGTCAGGCGTTGGCCGAGGCTGACAATCGCCATGGCCAGCGACATCAACGGCATCAGCGACAAAATGATCCCCATGTTGGTGGCCGAAGTCAGCGTCGCAGCGAAGTAGGCCAGGCTTTGATAAACCGCCATACCGAGTACGCCGAGGATGAAAATCCTGCCCAGATTCGGGCGGATCAACGGCCAGTGAGCGATCACCGGTTTAAGCATGAAAGGCGTGAACAGCATTGCGGCCAGCAACCAGCGGTAGAAGCCGATTTCGGCGGGAAAGATCGCGCCGACCGCGAGTTTGTTGATCACGGTGTTGCCGGCCCAAATGAAAATGGCCAGCAGGGGATAAGCGTATTGCATCGGGAAAAACCAGACCGTTAATGAAGGTTGATTATCCGCTTGTCTGTATCAATGCCTATACTGCGATCCAGACAACCTGCCTCTGATTCCGGACAGCATGAACAGCAAACATATCGACCTGCTGGATTTCAGCGAGCTGCCGGCCCCGGTCTATTTCCGTTATGCCGACTTCAACACCCATGAATACGCCTCGGCCCACCATCACCCTTGGGGCACCCTCGAGTACTCGGCCAATGGGGTCTTGCACATGGAAATCGGCAGCCGCCGCTTCATGTCGCCGCCGCAATACGCGGTGTGGGTGCCGCCCGGGACCGAGCACAGTTTCTATAGCAATCAGCCGATCAACTATCGCGCGGTCTGCCTTGCGCCGGCGCTGTGCCGTGATCTGCCGCAGCAGGCTTGCACCCTGGCGATCAGCGACATCCTCAAGGCGATCCTGAAAGACTTCGCCGCCCGCGATGTGAAAATTCCTGAGCACGACGCTGACAAGCGTCTGGCTCAAGTGTTGGTGGACCAACTGCAACAGGCGCCGATGCATGAGTGTTATTTGCCTTACGCCAGCAGTCCCGGGTTGCTTGGAATTCTTGAGGCCTTGCAGGCCGAGCCTGGGGATAACCGACCATTGGCGCACTGGGCCGCGCAAATTCACGTCAGCGAACGCACGTTGGCCCGGCAGTTTGTCCGCGAGTTGGGCATGAGTTTCGGGGAGTGGCGGCAACGGTTGCGGTTTCTGGCGGCGATCGAAGCGCTCGATAGCCAGCGCAGCATTCAGGAAATCGCCTTCGACATGGGGTACAGCACCGGCTCGGCATTCATCGCGATGTTTCAGCGTCAGGCCGGGTGCACACCTGAGCAATATCGACGCAGCCACCTCGATAGCAGGTGAACGTGTAACAGGCTTTGTCTACACTCCGAAACAAGGCCGCATCCATCGGTGCGGTAACAAGGAGAACACTCCATGAAGATGTTGCGTGCCCCGTTGTTGATGGTCGGTTTGCTGCTCTGCTCCCAGGGTTTCGCCGCCACTGCCCAGCAGAACAAAATGACCACCTGCAATGCCGACGCTACCGCCAAAAGCCTCAAGGGCGACGAGCGCAAAGCCTTCATGAGCACCTGCCTCAAAGCCGCGCCGGCCGCCGATGCCGCCAAGCCCATGACCCCTCAACAAGAAAAGATGAAAACCTGCAACGCCACCGCCGCCACCCAGGCCCTCACGGGTGATGCACGTAAAACCTTCATGAGCGATTGCCTGAAGAAAAAATAAGCATGGTGGGAGCGAGCCTGCTCGCGATGCAGGCGACTCAGTATCACGAAGGACCGCGGTGATGCTATCGCGAGCAGGCTCGCTCCCACAGGTTCGTGTTTGCTCGCTTCGGAGCCGGAACGCTGGCAGACTGCCAATCCTTTTACGTCGTTCGTTTTGAGGCTGTATGTCAGCGTTTTCTCAGCGTCAGGTCTTGTTGCTTATCAGCTGGGTCATCATTTTTGGTGGTTTGCTGCTGGTGCTCCCTCTGCGATTACTGCCCAGCCTGCTGGCCGGGTTGTTGGTGTTCGAACTGGTCAACATGCTCACGCCGCAATTGCAGCGGCTGATCGAAGGCCGCCGTGCGCGCTGGCTGGCGGTGGCGTTGCTGGGGACATTGGTGGTCAGCGTGCTGGCGCTGATCTTTGCCGGTGCGATCAGTTTTCTGCTGCACGAGGCGGAAAACCCTGGTGCTTCTCTCGACAAATTCATGGTCGTGGTCGACCGCGCACGCGGGCAGTTGCCGCCGTTCATCGACGCTTATTTGCCGGCCAGTGCCGCCGAGTTTCGCGTGGCCATCGGTCAGTGGATGAGCAAGCACCTCAGTGATTTGCAACTGGTGGGCAAGGACGCGGCGCACATGTTCGTGACGCTGCTGATCGGCATGGTGCTGGGGGCGATCATCGCCTTGCAGCGAGCGCCGGACGTGACCAAACGCAAGCCCTTGGCCGCGGCGCTGTTCGACCGTTTGCACCTGTTGGTCCAGGCGTTTCGCAACATCGTTTTCGCCCAGATCAAGATTTCCCTGCTCAACACCTTCTTCACCGGGATTTTTCTCGCGGTGGTCCTGCCGATGTTCGGGATCAAGCTGCCGCTGACCAAAACCCTGATCGTGCTGACCTTCCTGCTCGGCCTGCTGCCGGTGATCGGCAACTTGATTTCGAACACGTTGATCACCATCGTCGGCTTGTCGCTGTCTATCTGGGTGGCGGTGGCGGCGCTGGGTTACCTGATCGTTATCCACAAGCTCGAATACTTCCTCAACGCGCGCATCGTTGGCGGGCAGATCAGTGCCAAGTCGTGGGAGTTGCTGCTGGCAATGCTGGTGTTCGAAGCCGCGTTCGGCCTGCCGGGGGTGGTGGCGGGGCCGATTTATTACGCGTATCTGAAGAGTGAGTTGAAGCAGGTGGGGATGGTGTAACCCCGCCCGATCATTCCCACGCTCTGCGTGGGAATGCATCCCGTGACGCTCCGCGTCACAGCCTCAACAGCGGACGCAGAGCGTCCATGGCGGCATTCCCACGCAGAGCGTGGGAACGATCATTACAGGATTTCAGGTCAATCCATCGGGCCGTAACGCTTGGCCGCTTCAATCGCCAACCCGCTGCCGATGCTGCCGAAGATGTTCCCTTCCACATGCCGCGCATTTGGCAACATCGCCGAGACGCTGTTGCGCAGCGCCGGGATTCCGCTCGAACCGCCGGTGAAGAACACGGTGTCCACCTGATCGACCCGCACATTGGCGTCTGCCAGCAATTGGGTCACGCTGTTGCGCACCCGCTCCAGCAGATTGTCGATGGCCGATTCGAACAGTGCCCGGCTCAGTTCCACGCTCAAACCCGGCTCGATCCGATCCAGTGGCACATGGCGGCTGTCGGCGTGGGTCAATTGAATCTTGGTTTCTTCCACTTCCATGGCTAGCCAGTGGCCGGCGCGCTGGTCGATCAGTTTGAACAGGCGATCGATGCCGCCGGTGTCTTCGATGTCGTAACGCATGCTGCCCAAGGCCAGGGTCGACTTCTGCGAGTACACCGAGTTGATGGTGTGCCAGGTCGCCAGGTTCATGTGGTGGCTGGTCGGCATATAGGCGCCGCTCTTCATCCGGCTGCCGTAGCCAAATAGCGGCATCAGGCCTTGCAGGCTCAGCTGCTTGTCGAAATCGGTCCCGCCGATATGCACGCCACCGGTGGCGAGAATGTCGTCGTGACGGTTGTCGTGGTTGCGGCGCTCAGGCGACAGGCGCACCAGTGAGAAGTCCGAGGTACCACCGCCGATGTCCACAATCAGGACAAGCTCTTCTTTTTCGATGGTCGACTCATAGTCGAATGCCGCCGCAATCGGTTCGTACTGGAACGAGACATCCTTGAAACCGATGGCGCGGGCCACGTCTACCAGGGTGTTTTCTGCTTCCTGGTCGGCCATTTCATCGTCATCGACGAAAAACACTGGCCGGCCCAGCACCACTTCCTCGAATTCCCGGCCGGCAGCGGCTTCGGCACGCTTCTTCAACTGGCCGATGAACAGCCCGAGCAGGTCCTTGAACGGCATCGCCGTACCGAGGACGCTGGTGTCGTGCTTGATCAGTTTGGAACCCAGCAGGCTCTTGAGCGAGCGCATCAGCCGGCCTTCGTAGCCTTCCAGGTACTCGTGCAGCGCCAGCCGACCGTACACCGGGCGGCGTTCTTCCATATTGAAGAAGACTACCGAGGGCAGGGTGATCTTGTCGTCCTCCAGCGCGATCAGCGTTTCCATGCCGGGGCGCAGCCAGCCGACGGTGGAGTTGGATGTGCCGAAGTCGATACCACAGGCACGGGCTGGAGATGCGTTTTTCATGTCTTTCAAGTTCCGGTTAAAAAACGGCCGCGCAGTGTATGTCAGTGCGGCGAAGATTCGTAGGCCGACTATCCGTTAAATCGCAGCGCTCAGCGCTTGAAAGATGCCCAATCACCCCCAAACTTCCCTGCATAGACTTGGCAACCCCTGGGGCGACTGCAAGAACCGCGCCCTGCTGCCGATAAACTTCTGATGCGCTGCCCGGTCACAACCTTGAGATCGGTCAATCCAAACGCTGCAAACAAGAGCATGCTGTGCCTGGCTGCGCGATTTCGATAATGGATGGTGATTCCCTCGATGGACTTCAAAGACTATTACAAGATTCTCGGTGTGGAGCCGACCGCGGACGATAAGGCGATCAAGGCCGCCTATCGAAAGCTGGCGCGCAAATACCACCCCGATGTCAGCAAGGAAAAGGACGCCGAGGCCAAATTCAAGGACGCTTCGGAAGCCTATGAAGCGCTGAAAAGCGCCGACAAGCGCGCCGAATACGACGACTTGCGCAAATACGGCCACCACGGTCAGCCCTTTCAGGGCCCACCGGGTTGGCAGAGCCGCGGTGGTTTCGGGGGTGGTGGTCAGGACACGGGCGATTTCTCGGACTTTTTCAGTTCGATCTTCGGCAACCGTGGTCCGGGTTTCAGTGGTGGTGGACGGTCGGGCCATAGCGCCGGGCGTCGAGGGCAAGACGTGGAAATGGAATTACCGGTTTTTCTGGAAGAAACCCTCTCGACCGAATCGAAGAAGGTCAGCTTCCAGGTGCCGCATTACAACGCTGCCGGCCAGCATGTCAGCAACACCAGCAAAAGCCTGAACGTGAAGATCCCCGCTGGCGTGACCGACGGTGAGCGCATCCGCCTCAAGGGCCAAGGCGCTCCGGGCATCGGTGGCGGAGCCAATGGCGATTTGTACCTGACCATCCGTTTTGCGCCGCACCCCAAATTCGACGTCGAAGGCGAGAACCTGATCATCACCTTGCCGCTGGCTCCGTGGGAGCTGGCGCTGGGGACCGAAGTCGCGGTGCCGACCCTGACCGGCAAGATCAACCTCAAGGTTCCGGCCGGCAGCCAGAATGGCCAGCGCATGCGCGCCAAGGGCCACGGCCTGCTGCACAAGGCTGGTCACCGTGGCTATCTGTTCGTGCAGCTCAAGGCAGTGATGCCGAAAAAACTCGATCATGACGTCAAGGCGTTGTGGGAAGAGCTGGCGAAAAAAGCCGCTTTCGATCCGCGAGAGAACTTTTGATTCAGAGATAGGAGTAGCCAATCATGAGCGACCCTGTGATCGTTCTATTGGACCTGGCAGAATTCTGTGAGGCGACCGAGCTGTCGGACGTGCATGTGATCGAGATCGTCGAGCACGGCATCCTCGAACCTCAGGGAGCACAGCCCAAGGATTGGCGTTTCACCGATTATGAACTGGCACTGGCCAAGCGCGCTGCCAAGCTGCGGCGCGATCTGGAGCTGGAATGGGAAGGCGTCGCCCTGGCGCTGAACCTGCTGGAAGAAGTCCAGCAACTGCGGGCAGAGAACCGCATGCTCAGGCAGCGGTTGGGGCGGTTGCTGGTCGAGTAGTCGTTCTGATGCTTCTGCATTGCCTGTCAGGTTGCTTTCGCGAGCAGGCTCGCTCCCACAGGTGATCTGCTGCGAACACAGGATTTGTGAACACCAACGATCCTCTGTGGGAGCGAGCCTGCTCGCGATGAACGATAACGCGGTCCCCCTGCTTCACCCCTTCCTGGGCAACACCACGGTAAACATCGTGCCATCGGCCTCATTGGAGCTGACTTCGATCGTCCCTTGATGGGCCTTGACCACTTCCTTGACGATGAACAGTCCCAGACCAAGGCTGGTGGTCGGCCCGTTGAGCGATTCGTCGGCACTGCGTACCAGCGGATCGAAGATCGTGGGGAGCGCCTCGGGTGGAATCGGCGCACCGTCGTTGTGCACGGTGAGCCGAACGCTGTCCGCTTCGCCCCTGAGGGTGAGCTTGACCGCGCTGTTGTTCGAACCGTGTTGCAAGGCATTGCCGATCAGGTTCTGCAGCATCTGATCCAGCCTTCGGCCATCCCACACACCTTGGGTATCGCCTTCGACGCTCAATGTCAGATCGCATTGCGGCTGAGCGGCGCAGGCCTGGGCAATCGCTTCACGCGCCGTATCGGCCAGATTCATGGGCGCCGGTTCGATCGGCAGGCTCTTGCCCAGGCGACTGCGGACCAGCTCCAGCAAATCGCCGACCATCACCGCCATGTGGCGGGTGCCACGCTTGATGTGGAGCGCACAGGTCAATGCGTCGCCCTCAAGGTTGGTTTTACGCATCAGTATTTCGGTGGACATGCTCACCGCTTGCAGCGGTGCGCGCAGGTCATGGCCAAGAATTGCCAGAAAAATGTCCCGGGAGTGATTGACCTGCTCGGCATAGGCCGCCGTAGATTCGGCCAGGGCTTCGTCGATGGCTTCGTTGAAACGGATCATGTCCTGGAAATAGGCGATGTCGGGGGTGTCCAGGCTGTTGACCCACAAGCGGATCACGCAGGCGCGCAGATGGCGGAACTCGCTGGTCATCTGTACCAGGTCAAACCCCACGGTATGCCGCAGCTCGCCATGGCTGGCGCCGGCTTCGTCCAGGCTCGGGGTCTTTTCCGGGCCTTCGCCACGGGCTTTGGCCAGCTGCTCGCTGGCGCTCTGGGGCTTGGTCATGTCCCGCGCAGCCGCCAGCAGGATCGACCTTGAATGGTCGCGCAGTGCGGTGCGGTCCATGGATTCGGCGGCAGGGGTGATGGTTTTGGCGAATTGCTCCCATTCATCGACGATGCGGTCAACGTGTAACACGATGAATTCGGAAAGGCGCATGGCGGTTACCTGAGTGCGAGACAGCGAGTCGCATAGTAGCGCTTTTGATTGCGAAAAGAAGACCGCTCACCGGTTGGCATAGGCCCACGGCTGCGTGGTGGTATCTGTGTATTTTCGGCCACATGATTTTCGAAGGTTCCAGTGGCTTTTCAAGGGGGGGCTTACCCGATATTTCGTCTTTTGTTTTGGCCGAGGGTGAATAAAGCTGTTGATTCCCGACCTGACAGCAAGGTGATTGAACAGTGGCTGATTTGCATGGAAGCAATTCGCTGGAATCTGAAGCATCTCAAATCGAAAACAACGGCAGGCATTACAGTCGCGTACTCGGTGTTATCCCGGACTCAATCAAGCGTGCATCGGCGCCGAGGTTGAAAGCCCTGACGGAACTGGATCCACAGACTCCCGATTGGTATGGCGAGGCGCGAGCCATTGACCGCCAACAGCTTAAAGCACTGATTGAACGGCGCTGGCGCTTGCAGGCCGTGCTGGACAAGACGCTGGCTGATTTGCAACAGGAGATAAAGGCATTCGCCGAGCCTCTGCTCGGTTCGTTATTAAAAGAAAACTTTAATGTGGTCGAAAACGTTGATGATTGGGTCGTGCAACTTGAAGTGCCGAGCAAGATCATCTTCGGCATCGATACCGGCGCCAGTCGCGTCCGCTCATCTACCTTGTTGGAGGCGGCATTACATAATTTCGAAACGTCTGAAACCGGGCCAGATGCATGGCGCAGCAGCTCGGGTATCTATCGCAAGAATACCCGTGGCGTTCTTGCGCGGGTCCCGCAGATCACATTGCCAAGGTTTGCGTCCTTATGCCGAAGTCTGAATATTGGTGAGCAATACCAGCAACACATCAAATCCATCCTGTTGCCCGCAACACCCATGGCGCAGCGAACCTTGCAGCAAGATTCAATCGCCAGCGAGAAGGCAGCCTTTCAGGTGGCGGCGCTGGTTGCCCGATTGAAGGGCGATATCAGCGATCACGCCTACGCCAAACTGTGCGATGTCTGTGAGAACCGCGCGGGTATCACGTTGTACGACCGCCCGTTGCACGCTCATCGTTTATCGCTGATGGGTTTCAGGTTGACCGGCATCGTGTTGTTCAGCGCGGTCAGCGAACCGTCGCAGATCAAACGCGCCATCGATGCCCTGACCCCCGTCACCTTGAAGTTCTGGCTGGACTGGTCGCAGCGCATTCCAGTGTTGCCAGGGCGAGAATACGAGCAATACAAACTGTTGCAGGCGTTCTTTGCCAATGGTGCGCAGGGTGTGGACGATGAACTGTTGCGCAGAGAAGATATTTACCGGCAGAGCCGTTTATCCGGTCCGCTGATCGCTTATGTGCCAGAGGATCCGCAACAGCCGTTGAAGGAATACCCATCGCTGGCCGCGTTCATGACAACCCTGCTCGGTCAGTTGCGAAATACCGGATACCAGACCTTTTTCAGCCGATTTGTGGCACACAAAGATAAAGGGCACTTTTTTGCCCGGGTCAACGAACGCCTCACGACCTTCACCTGGCAGCAGCGCGAACCTCTCGACATGGGCCCGTGGTGGCGAGAAACGGCGGTCGAGAATCCCAACGCAGAACCGTTCACCAATCTCATTACCGGTGAGTTGTGGCAGACACTGTTTCTCGAACGCCGCGACAAGGCCATTGCCGATGCGCGATGCATCGCCGTGCCGACCGACGACGAAGACGCCACCGCCCGCTTCAAACGCTTGACCAGCTATCTGTCGGTTGGCTGGAACCTCTTCAATTTCACCGCGATGCTGGTGCCCGGCCTTGGCGAAGCCATGCTGGGAATCATGGTCGCGCAGATGCTCGCGGAACTGGCCGAGGGCATCGAAGACTGGAGTAAGGGTGATAAGGCGCAGGCCTCGGCGTACATCAACGGCGTGTTGATCAACTTTGCGCAGTTGGCGCTCATGGGCGCCGGGCACGTTTTGCCCAGTGGCAGGCTGGCCCCGATCAACATCTCGCCATTTGTCGAAGATCTCAAACCGGTGGAGGTGGCCGGCAAGGAGCGGTTGTGGAACCCGGACCTGAAACCCTATGAACAAGCGATGGTCTTGCCGGTGGATGCACCGGTCAGCGAAGAGGGCCTGTTCCGGTATCAAGAAAAAGACCTGCTGCGGCTCGACGACAAATGCTATGCGCTGATGCAGGATCCGGAGACCGGGCAGCATCGCCTCCAGCATCCGAGCCGGCCCGATGCTTATCAGCCGCTGCTGGAGCACAACGGCGCCGGCAGCTGGAAGACCGAACTCGATCAACCGCTTGAATGGGACAAGAGCCGGTTGCTCCGGCGTCTGGGGGCTTCAGTGGATAGGTTCTCCGATGAAACCCTGGAACACATCTCGGTCGTCAGTGGCGTGCATGAGGATAGGCTGCGCTGGCTCCACGTGGAGCACGAAACGCCGCCCGCCTCATTGCGCGACACGCTTAAGCGCTTTAACGCGTATGCCGATGCCGAGGATTGCGCAGGACGAATTCTCGGCAATCGGATCGATGACGAATGGGCTGAGCTTGTACCGCGGTTCATGACTGAGGTGCGGGGCTGGCCCGAGGGCAAGGCCATCGAGATTTTCGACGCAGCGAATCTGTCAGGCCCGTCGATCAAGGAGGGTTTTGCCAGTGCGTTACCGGCGCATACATTGCGCATGAGCCGACAAGAGCTTGTCGCCGGAATGTTACCTGAGCGGGTTGTCGAGTTCCTTGATGAGCATGAGCTTCGTGAACTCCTTGGCCAATGGCTGGGCGGTGACCGTCAGGCGCGTATCAAGGCCACCCGAGAGCTGCTTGGCGGGCAGGCACGACAATCGCAAAGACGACTTTTCGATTACCTGTATTCGCGTCGCGAACGCTCGGACAATCTGTTGGTGCGACGGCTCAAAAGCGACTATCCGGATCTGTCGATCAGCATGGCCGAGGATCTGTTGCGTCATGCCGATCCCGCGGACTTGCAACATTTGAACGAGAAACAACGCACGCCCCTGAACCTGGCACAACAGGCCCGACACGCGGAGCAGCAAATACGCTTGGCTCGCGCTTATGAAGGGCTATACCTCAAAGAACTGTACAGCACCGACACGACCCGGCTGGCCTTGCACTCGCTTGAGACCCTGCCAGGCTGGCCGAGTGATCTGCGGTTGGAAATTCGCGAATACTCGGCTCAAGGCCGGTTGTTCGACAGTATCGGCCCGGTGGACGCACCGATGCGCAAGCTGTTGATTCTCGGGGAACACGGCCAGTACCAGGCTCGGGATGCGCTCGATCAGCACCTGCATGGTGACGACACACTGTATGCCGCGGTGCTGCACGCGTTACCCGATACCCAGCGCACGACCCTGGGCTTTGATATCCACGAGGCGCAACGGCTGGAAAACAGGATCCAGACACATCCGCTGGCGCGCGACCAATTTGAGCCTGTATTGCTGGAAAACCCTGTTCTCAAGCCTTTTTATGATCCGTCCATCATGCGTCTTCGTGGCGGTATGCAAAGTTACGCGCAGCAAGCACCGCACGGTTTGGGGTTGCGTCGTCGAGCCTGTTCGCTATATCCGGGGTTCACACAAGAGCAGGTCGAGACGTTGCTGGCGGGGTTCACTCAGAATGGCGGCTCGGCGCATGAGCGTCTTACAGCGCTGGAGGTTGAGTTCAATCAGTTGAACCGGGCGCTGCAACGCTGGCTGAAATCGCCCACCGCCTCGTTTCGATTCAGCTCGGCGGGTCTGGCGGAGGGGCGGTCGCGAAACCTGCTCTATAAAACGATCAGGCAGTGCTGGCGCCGAGCCGGGCCACCGGGATCCGAGGCAGCGGGTGTGGTTCTGCCCCAGGCATTGCTGCTGGACAACATTCCAATGATGGGTCGCCACCTGGCGACCCTGCCGAAGCTGGAAGCCAACTTTGACCATGTCACCATGCTGAGCCTGAGCAATGGCGAGCTCACTGCGCAGGCTGAGCCTTTTTTGGAGGCGTTCCATCGGGTCAGGCAGCTCAACCTGCAAGGCAATCGGCTGACCACTATTCCGCAGGCGGTCAGTGACATGAGCCATCTCACCGATCTGTACCTCAATGACAACCGCATTGAACTGGATGTGCTGGCGGTCGCACGTCTGAAGAGGTTGACCCGCCTGAGGTCTTTAGACTTGAGCGGCAACCCGTTGAAGATCAACCCTGACGTCAGTCGGATGCCGGGCCTGCAGACACTGTTGCTAAGCGAGACGGGTCTGGACAGTTGGCCTGTGGGTCTGTTTTCCCAGCCGCGCCCACACAATATTCATCTGGATTTGCGCTATAACCCGATCACTCGGGTACCAGATGTCGCTCCCGGCTCATTTCGCGCCGAATTGTTGGCGCGCACATTGATCAGTCAAGAGCCGCGCTGGATCTCGCCGGACAATCTGAACACCCTCAGGTTATACATCGAGTCGGTCGGCCTGGACCCCGAGCGTCTGTATCCGCCCCGAGGCACGCTGGACAGTTTGGAGTGGTCTCAGGGGCTGACGGAGTCGCAATGGCTGGCCGCGCAGGAAGTCTGGTACGACGTTGAGGATGAGTTCGACTCACTACCGTTCTTCAATGAAATCCGCAAGCTCACCCAGTCCGCCGACTTCACGGCCGGCGGCGTCTATCGGGTGGACTTGACCGCCAAGGTCTGGCGGATGCTCGAGGCCATGGCACAGAACAGCGAACTGCGGGTCAGGTTGTTCGCCGAAGCCGCCGCCCCCACCGAATGCGTGGACGGTGGGACGCAACTGTTCAACGCCATGGGGGTGCAGGTGTTGATCCATGAGGCCTATGCCCTGGGTCGTCTGGACCTGATCGAACCACAATTGCTGGAACTGGCGCTGGGCAAGTCTCGCCTCGATGAGATCGGCGCCATCGCCCGTCAACGGGTCGCCGCGCGGGTGGCGGCAGGCGAGCAGTTCCGGCGGGTTGACGAACATGACAATGTCACCGGCACGATCGATGAAGTGGAAGTCCACTTGGCCTACATGACCGACCTGGCCGAGCGTCTGTCTCTGCCATGGCAGGCCCGGGGCATGCAGTTTCGCAAGATCGCCGGGGTGACCCGGCAGATGATCGACGCGGCGTTCGAGCGGATCGTGGCGCTGGAGGAAGGTGATCTGCTGCCGGATCGGTTGCTTGAGCAACCTGTCTGGAAAACCTGGCTGGAGACTTCGTACCCTGATGAACTGAGTGGCTTGAAACGACGGATTGACGCCACCACCGAGTTACAGGAGGCGTTGCTACGTCGGGCCGAGGCGGTTGCCCCGAAGGCGAAGTCTGCCCTGGATGTGCAGGTCAACCAGTTGTGTCGCGAGTTGGGCAACGACGAAAACGACTTCGCCGAGGGTCAGCTCATGAGTGACGATGACTACACCCAGGCGCTGGAGGACATCGATCAGCAAATCAGGCAACGGTTGAGAATACTGACCCGGCAAGCGATGGATCGGGCCCGCTTAGCGCTGTTTGGGGTTGCACACCGTTAGCAATGCGGGCAAAAGCAAAGGCCTCGACACAGATGTTCGAGGCCTTTGCTTGTGACGTATCCAGCGACTCAAAACAGGAAGTAGCGCTGAGCCATCGGCAGGGTTTCTGCCGGTTCACACCACAGCAACACACCGTCGGCTTTGACCTGATAGGTCTGCGGATCGACATCGATGTTTGGCAGGTAATCGTTGTGAATCAGATCGGTTTTCTGCACGTCACGGCAACCTTTGACCACCGCGATTTTCTTTTTCAGGCCCAACGTTTCGGGCAAACCGGCTTCCTGCGCCGCCTGGCTGATAAACGTCAGGCTGGTGGCGTGCAGCGAGCCGCCGTAGCTGGCGAACATCGGACGGTAATGCACCGGCTGCGGCGTCGGGATCGAAGCGTTGGCGTCACCCATCAGGCTGGCCGCAATGGCTCCACCCTTGAGGATCAGCGTCGGTTTGACCCCGAAAAACGCCGGGCGCCAGAGCACCAGATCCGCCCATTTACCCACTTCCACCGAGCCCACTTCGTGGCTGATGCCGTGGGTGATTGCCGGGTTGATGGTGTATTTGGCGATGTAGCGTTTGGCGCGGAAGTTGTCGTTGCCTTCGCCATCTTGAGGCAGCGGGCCGCGCTGCTTTTTCATTTTGTCGGCGGTCTGCCAGGTGCGCGTGATGACTTCACCGACGCGGCCCATGGCCTGGCTATCGGAGCTGATCATCGAGAAGGCGCCGAGGTCGTGGAGGATGTCTTCGGCGGCAATGGTTTCGCGGCGAATGCGGCTTTCGGCGAAGGCCACGTCTTCGGCAATGCTCGGGTCCAGGTGGTGACAGACCATCAGCATGTCGAGGTGTTCGTCGATGGTGTTGCGGGTGAACGGCCGGGTCGGGTTGGTCGAGCTCGGCAATACGTTGGCAAAACCGCAGGCCTTGATGATGTCCGGGGCATGGCCGCCGCCGGCACCTTCGGTGTGGTAGGTATGAATGGTGCGGCCCTTGAAGGCGGCGAGGGTGGTTTCGACGAAGCCCGACTCGTTGAGGGTGTCGGTGTGGATCGCCACTTGAACGTCGTACTGGTCGGCGACGTTCAGGCAGTTGTCGATGCTCGCCGGGGTGGTGCCCCAGTCTTCGTGCAGCTTGAGGCCGATGGCGCCGGCCTTGACCTGCTCGATCAGCGGTTCCGGCAGGCTGGCGTTGCCCTTGCCGGTGAAGCCGATGTTCATAGGGAACGCATCGGCGGCCTGAAGCATGCGCGCCAGGTGCCACGGCCCGGAGGTGCAAGTGGTGGCATTGGTGCCGGTGGCCGGCCCGGTGCCGCCGCCGATCATGGTAGTGACGCCGCTCATCAACGCTTCTTCGATCTGCTGCGGGCAGATGAAGTGGATATGCGTGTCGATGCCGCCGGCGGTAAGGATCATGCCTTCACCGGCAATGACTTCGGTGCTGGCGCCGACGGCGATGGTGACGTTCGGCTGGATGTCCGGGTTGCCGGCCTTGCCGATGGCGGCGATGCGCCCGTTCTTGAGGCCGACGTCCGCCTTGACGATGCCCCAGTGGTCGATGATCAGCGCGTTGGTGATCAGGGTGTCAACGACCTCTGCGGCCAATAACTGGCTCTGGCCCTGGCCGTCGCGAATGACTTTGCCGCCGCCGAATTTCACTTCTTCGCCGTAGGTGGTGAAGTCCTGTTCCACTTCGATCCACAGCTCGGTGTCGGCCAGACGGACCTTGTCACCGACGGTGGGGCCGAACATGTCGGCGTAGGCCTGACGGGAAATCTTCATTGCAGTTCCTTCATTGATCGTTACCACGCTCTGCGTGGGAATGCCGCCATGGACGCTCTGCGTCCGCCGTTATGTGACGCGGAGCGTCACGGGATGCATTCCCACGGGGGACCGTGGGAACGATCAGTTAGTCGAGGTCGCCCATGACCCGCCCGGCAAACCCGAACACCCGGCGATGCCCGGACAGGTCTACCAGCTCGACCTCGCGGCTCTGCCCCGGCTCGAAGCGCACGGCGGTGCCGGCGGGGATGTTCAGGCGCATGCCGCGGCTGGCGGCGCGGTCGAAGGTCAGGGCGTCGTTGGTTTCGAAGAAGTGATAATGCGAGCCGACCTGGATCGGTCGGTCACCGCTGTTGGCCACCTTCAGGCTGAGGGTGCGGCGGCCGACGTTGAGTTCGATGTCGCCGGGCTGGATCTGGTATTCACCGGGAATCATCAATGGGCTCCTTGGAGAATCTTGTAGTAAAGGGCCGTCGGTTTGTAGCGGCCGTTCGGGTCGCAGGCGTAGTCGGGGATTTCACCGGCGCGGGTGTAACCCAAAGCCTTGTAGAAGTCTTCGGCGGGGGAGCCGGCTTCGGTGTCGAGGTAGAGCATGCCGCGTTTGTGTTGGCGGGCCGCGAGCTCAACGGCATGCATCATCTGTTGGCCCAGGCCGCGACGACGGGCGTGTTCACGCACCAGCAGTTTCTGCACTTCGGCGCGGTTCAGCCCATTGGCTTTCTGGCACAACGTCAATTGCACGCTGGCCTGTACCTGTTCGTCCTTGACCACCACCCAGAGCAGCACGTTGCCTTTGTTCAGGTTCTCCTGGACTTCATCGAAATAGGCTCGGGCCTGGGTCGCATCCAGATCCGCCATGAACCCGACGCTGGCGCCATAACCGACGGCGTCGAGCAACAAATCAATCAAACCCTGACGATAGTGCGCAAAGCTTTCAACGTTGACGCGGCGCAGTTGGGCGGCGTTCATGGGTATCACTCCTTGTGGGGACCGGGTGGCATTGCGCCCGGGTCGAGGATCAGTTGCATGAAGGTCAGGTCCAGCCAGCGGCCGAACTTGGTACCCACCTGCGGCATTTGGCCGGTGACGACAAAACCGGCCCGGTCGTGCAGCCGGATCGAGGCGCCGTTACCGCTTTCGATGGCGGCGACCATCACGTGTTTGTTGCAGCCTTTGGCGCGTTCGATCAGCACTTCCATCAGTTGCGGCCCGAGGCCATTGCCTCGCTGGTCGTTGCGCACGTACACCGAGTGCTCGACCGTATGGCGGAACCCGTCGAACGGGCGCCAGTCACCGAATGAAGCGTAGCCGAGTACGCTGTTGTCGCCGTCGACGATCACCAGGACCGGATAGCCCTGATCTTGCCGGGCGCTGAACCAGGCTTGGCGGTTACCGAGGTCCACGGCCTGTTCGTTCCAGATCGCCGTGGTATTGAGTACGGCGTCGTTGTAGATGTCGCGGATCGCTGGCAGATCGGCGTGCAACGCCTCGCGGATGTGGTAAGTCATGGCGCGGCCTCAGGCGATCGGTTGGTGAACGGTGACCAGTTTGGTGCCGTCGGGAAACGTCGCTTCGACCTGGATCTCCGGAATCATTTCCGGGATGCCTTCCATCACTTGTTCGCGGCTGAGCAGGGTGGTGCCGTAATGCATCAGCTCGGCCACGGTCTGACCGTCACGCGCGCCTTCGAGCAACGCCGCGGAAATGTAGGCCATGGCCTCCGGGTAATTGAGTTTCACGCCGCGAGCCAAACGTCGTTCGGCCACGAGGCCGGCGGTGAAGATCAGCAGCTTGTCTTTTTCGCGTGGGGTCAGGTCCATCGTTTGGAATCCATCTGGGCAGATAAAAAGGTATTCGGATTTGTGAACGAGTTACCTGTGGGAGCGAGCCTGCTCGCGATGAGGTCATCACATCCAGCGAAGATGTTGACTGTGCGATCGCCATCGCGAGCAGGCTCGCTCCCACATGAAAGCATCATTCAGGTGGCCCATATTCTTGGCTGGACGGCTTCTCGCCCCAGCAACGCCGGGCGCAATAACCGCCACAAATCGATCAACCAACCACGTGCCAACAGCGCTTCACTGGCCAGGCATCGGGCGACCAAAAGCCCCGGCAATTGCGTCAGATCCCCGCGCACGTCATTGGGCAGCGAACGGCACTTCTCCAGCAATTCGCTATCAATTTCACCCGTCACCAGCAACGTCGCAAACACCGGTTGGCCGTCCAGCCCTATCGGCGAATCCAGCAAACCATCATTGCCGACAATGCGCTGGCGTTCGTGCCAGAGCAACTGGCCGTCGCGACGGATATCCAGATGCGCCTGAAAATGTCCGAGATCGAAACGCTCGCCACTGGCCGGGCGACCCAGCGCCACCACGTCCCAGTAGAACAGCCGCGCATCGCCCTCAAGGTCGATGCGGGTGCTGAGTTCCGCCTGAGCATCGCTGAAGATAATCGTCTCTTGCGGCAGCCACTCCAACGTAGCACCGGCGGCCACGCGCAGGTCGATTTTCTGATAAGCCGGCCCGGCCGCGCGATACCACTTGGCGGCGCCGGGGCTGGTGATTTGCGCCCAGGCGTGCGTACCGACGCTGGCCGAGATGTCCAGCCGATCACCCCCGGCAATCCCGCCCGGCGGGTGGACGATGATGTGCTGACACACCTCGGGGCCTTCGGCGTACAGATGCTTCTGCACCCGCAGCGGGCCTTTGTGGCGGCGCTGCACCGGGCGTGTGCTCTCGCCGAAGCGGGCGTAGCCGAGTTCCAGCTCGGCATGCCAGCTGGGGGTGAACAGCGTGATGGGGGCAGGTAAATTCATGATTTCTAATTATCGTCAGGAGGCTGCAGGTTAGATCGTAACCAGTCCACGGACACCTTCGGCTTCCATATTTTCGCCGCGCCCTTGTTGCACGATCTCGCCCCGGGACATGACCAGGTACTGATCGGCCAGTTCGGCGGCGAAATCATAGAACTGTTCCACCAGCAGAATCGCCATGTCACCGCGAGCCGCGAGCTGCTTGATCACCGCGCCGATTTCCTTGATCACCGACGGCTGGATGCCTTCGGTGGGTTCGTCGAGGATCAGCAGCCGTGGACGACTGGCCAGTGCTCTGCCGATTGCCAGTTGCTGTTGCTGACCACCGGACAAGTCACCGCCACGCCGTTGCTTCATTTGCAGCAGCACCGGGAACAGCTCGTAGATGAACGCCGGGACTTCCTTGGCTTCAGAGCCGGGAAACCGTGAGAGGCCCATCAGCAGATTTTCTTCCACGGTCAACCGGCCGAAGATTTCCCGGCCCTGAGGCACGTAAGCGATGCCGGCATGTACCCGTTGGTGCGGCTTGAACGTGGTGATCGGTTTGCCTTCCCAGTTCACCGCGCCTTCTTTGGCTGGCAGCAAACCCATCAGGCATTTGAGCAGGGTGGTCTTGCCCACACCATTGCGCCCGAGCAGGCAGGTGACTTCGCCGACCTTCACCTCAAACGTCAGACCCCGCAGGATGTGGCTACCGCCGTAGTACTGGTGCAGCTTGTCGACTTGCAGCATGTTCAAAATCCTCCCCCAGTGATCGTTCCCACGCTCTGCGTGGGAATGCATCCCGTGACGCTCCGCGTCACCCGTGCGCAGGACTTGAGCCCTGCATTGTCAGCGGGACGCGGAGCGTCCCCGGCGGCATTCCCACGCAGAGCGTGGGAACGATCATCTCCACAGCTCTCAGCGACCGAGGTAAACCTCGATCACCCGCTCATTGTCCTGCACCTGCTCCAGCGACCCTTCGGCCAGCACGCTGCCCTGGTGCAACACGGTGACGTGGTCGGCAATCGAGCCGACGAAGCCCATGTCGTGTTCCACCACCATCAGCGAATGCTTGCCCGCCAGGCTTTTGAACAGCTCGGCAGTGAATTCGGTTTCGGCGTCGGTCATGCCCGCCACCGGTTCGTCGAGCAGCAGCAGTTGTGGGTCTTGCATCAGCAGCATGCCGATTTCCAGAAACTGCTTCTGACCGTGGGACAACAAGCCCGCCGGCCGATTGACCGAGGCAGTCAGGCGGATGGTTTCCAGCACTTCGCTGATGCGATCTTTCTGCTCGCCACTGAGACGAGCCCGCAGGCTGGCCCACACCGACTTGTCGGTTTTCTGCGCCAGTTCCAGGTTTTCGAACACGCTCAAGGCCTCGAACACCGTCGGCTTCTGGAACTTGCGACCGATGCCGGCCTGGGCAATCTGCACTTCACTCATCTGCGTCAGGTCCAGGGTTTCACCGAACCAGGCTTTGCCATGACTTGGGCGAGTCTTGCCGGTGATCACGTCCATCAACGTGGTCTTGCCCGCGCCATTGGGGCCGATGATGCAGCGCAACTCGCCGACGCCGATGTACAGGTTCAGAGCGTTCAGCGCCTTGAAACCATCGAAGCTGACGCTGATGTCTTCCAGGGTCAGGATGGTGCCGTGGCGGGTATTCAGGCCGGGGCCGACGCGTTGGCCGAGACCGATGGCATCGCGGCTGCTGCCCGCATCTTTGTTGGGCTCTACGGGGAAAAACGCCGGTTCGAGCATGAATTCAGCCGTTGCAGTGGTTCTCATTTCTACAAGCCTCATGATTCGCCCCTTTTCTTCAGCAGACCGATCACACCCTTAGGCAGATACAACGTCACGACGATGAACAGCGCGCCGAGGAAAAACAGCCAGTACTCGGGAAACGCCACGGTGAACCAGCTCTTCATTCCGTTGACCACACCAGCGCCGAGCAGCGGGCCGATCAGCGTGCCGCGACCGCCCAGCGCCACCCAAACGGCGGCCTCGATGGAGTTGGTCGGCGACATTTCACTCGGGTTGATAATCCCGACTTGCGGCACATACAGCGCGCCCGCCAAGCCGCACAGCACCGCACTCAACACCCAGACAAACAGTTTGAAACCGCGTGGATCGTAACCGCAGAACATCAAGCGATTTTCCGCATCGCGCAACGCGGTCAGCACCCGGCCGAACTTGCTCTGCGCCAGCCGCCAACCAATGAACAGACTCGCCACCAGCAACAACACCGTGGCGAAAAACAACACCGCACGCGTCCCCGGTTCGGTGATGCCAAACCCGAGAATGGTGCGGAAGTTGGTAAAGCCATTGTTGCCGCCAAACCCGGTTTCGTTGCGGAAAAACAGCAGCATCCCGGCGAAGGTCAGGGCCTGGGTCATGATCGAGAAATACACGCCCTTGATCCGCGAGCGGAAGGCGAAAAAACCGAACACCAGCGCCAGCAGTCCAGGCGCTAATACAACAAGACACATGGCCCAGAGGAAGCTGCTGGTGCCGGTCCAGTACCACGGCAATTCGGTCCACGACAGAAACGTCATGAACGCCGGCAAACCGTCGCCCGAGGCCTGGCGCATCAAGTACATGCCCATGGCGTAACCGCCGAGGGCGAAGAACAGACCGTGGCCCAGGGACAACAGGCCGGCGTAACCCCAGACCAGATCCAGCGCCAGGGCGACGATGGCGTAGCAAAGGATTTTGCCCACCAAGGTCAGCGTATAAGCCGAGACATGAAAAGTGCTGTCCGCCGGCAACAACGACAGCAATGGCAACGCCAGCAACAGAACGAGGATTACCGCACCGACAGCAATCGTGACCTTGGGGCCGGCCTTTTGTGTGGCCGTGAGCAGCAGAGGCTGATTCATCAGTCGATCACCCGTCCTTTTAGTGCGAAGAGGCCTTGCGGACGTTTCTGAATGAACAGAATGATCAGCGCGAGGATCAGGATTTTGCCCAGCACCGCACCGATCTGCGGTTCGAGAATCTTGTTGGCTATCCCTAAGCCGAATGCGGCCAATACGCTACCGGCCAATTGACCGACACCGCCGAGCACCACCACCAGGAATGAGTCGATGATGTAACTCTGACCGAGGTCCGGGCCGACGTTGCCGATCTGGCTCAGCGCCACACCGCCGAGGCCGGCGATGCCGGAGCCGAGGCCGAAAGCGAGCATGTCGACGCGCCCGGTCGGTACGCCGCAGCAGGCGGCCATGTTGCGGTTCTGGGTGACGGCGCGCACGTTGAGGCCCAGCCGCGTCTTGTTCAGCAGCAGCCAGGTCAGCACCACCACAAACAAAGCGAACGCGATGATCACAATGCGGTTGTACGGCAGCACCAGATTCGGCAGCACCTGAATCCCGCCCGAGAGCCAGGCCGGGTTGGCCACTTCAACGTTCTGCGCGCCGAACACCAGGCGCACCAACTGAATCAGCATCAGGCTGATGCCCCACGTGGCGAGCAGGGTTTCCAATGGGCGGCCGTAGAGGTGACGAATCACCGTGCGCTCCAGCGCCATGCCGATCCCGGCGGTGACAAAAAACGCTACCGGCAAGGCAATCAGCGGGTAGAACTCAATGGCTTGCGGGGCGAAGCGCTGGAACATCAGCTGCACCACGTAAGTCGAGTAGGCGCCGAGCATCAGCATCTCGCCGTGGGCCATGTTGATCACGCCGAGCAGGCCGAAGGTGATCGCCAGTCCCAACGCCGCGAGTAGCAGGATCGAACCGAGGGACATACCACTGAACGCCTGCCCGAGCATCTCGCCGATCAGCAGTTTGCGTTTGACCTGGGCCAGGCTGGTTTCGGCGGCGGTGCGCACATTGGCATCGGCTTCGACGCCGGGCTCGAGCAACCCTTCGAGGCGGGTGCGGGCCAGCGGGTCGCCGGTTTCGCCGAGCAAGCGCACAGCGGCGAGGCGCACGGTCGGATCGGTATCGACCAGTTGCAGGTTGGCCAGCGCCAGGCTCAGGGCGGCGTGAACGGTTTCGTCTTTTTCGCCAGCCAGTTGCTGGTCGAGGAATTTCAACTGCGCCGGTTTGGCGCTTTTCTGCAATTGCTGCGCGGCGGCCAAGCGGATTTTGGCGTCGGCGGCGAGCAATTGGTGGCTGGCCAGCGCGGTATCGATCAGACCGCGCAGGCGATTGTTCAGGCGCAGGGTTTTTGGTTGGCCATCGATGGTCAACTCACCTTGTTGCAGGGCGTTGATCAATTCGATACGGGCCGGATCGGGCTGCGCGGCCCAGGCTTCCAGGAGTTTGGCTTGCTGCACGGGATTGGCCGCGACGAAGTCTTCGGCGTCGCCGGCGTGGGTGGCCATCGGCAATAACAGCGCGAGGGCGAGGATGAGACGGTAAAGGGCAGTGGGCATAGCGAGTGTCCTGTATTGATCGTTCCCACGCTCCGCGTGGGAATGCAGCCCGGGACGCTCCGCGTCCCAAAGCGGACGCAGAGCGTCCGTTGAGGCATTCCCACGCAGAGCGTGGGAACGATCAGGCTAAGCGGGGTGAATCAGTTACTCTTCACCGCATAGTCCGGCTTCTTGTCGTTACCCTGAATGAACGGGCTCCACGGTTGGGCGCGGATCGGCCCTTCGGTCTGCCACACCACGTTGAACTGACCGTCGGCCTGAATCTCGCCGATCATCACCGGTTTGTGCAGGTGGTGATTGGTCTTGTCCATGGTCAGGGTGTAACCGGACGGCGCGGCAAAAGTCTGGCCGGCCAGGGCTTCGCGGACTTTGTTGACGTCGGTGGACTTGGCTTTCTCGGCTGCTTGCGCCCACATGTGGATGCCGACATAGGTGGCTTCCATCGGGTCGTTGGTCACCGCTTTGTCGGCGCCCGGCAGGTTGTGTTTCTTGGCGTAGGCTTTCCAGTCGGCGACGAACTTTTTGTTCTGCGGGTTCTCGACCGATTCGAAGTAGTTCCACGCCGCGAGGTTGCCCACCAGCGGTTTGGTGTCGATGCCGCGCAGTTCTTCTTCACCCACGGAGAACGCCACGACCGGAACGTCGGTGGCTTTCAGGCCCTGGTTGGCCAGCTCTTTATAGAACGGCACGTTGGAGTCGCCGTTGACCGTGGAGATGACCGCCGTCTTGCCTCCGGCGGAGAATTTTTTGATGTTGGCCACGATGGTTTGATAGTCGCTATGGCCGAACGGGGTGTAGACCTCTTCGATGTCCTTGTCCGCCACACCTTTGGAGTGCAGGAACGAGCGCAGAATCTTGTTGGTGGTGCGCGGGTAGACGTAGTCGGTGCCGAGCAGGAAGTAACGCTTGGCGCTGCCGCCTTCTTCGCTCATCAGGTATTCCACTGCCGGGATCGCCTGCTGGTTCGGCGCTGCGCCGGTGTAGAACACGTTCGGCGACATTTCTTCGCCTTCGTACTGCACCGGGTAGAACAGCAGGCCGTTGAGTTCTTCGAACACTGGCAATACCGACTTACGCGACACCGACGTCCAGCAACCGAACACCACGGCGACTTTGTCCTGGGTCAGCAACTGCCGGCCCTTTTCGGCGAACAGCGGCCAGTTCGATGCCGGGTCAACCACCACCGGTTCAAGCATCTTGCCGTTGACGCCGCCCTTGGCATTGATTTCGTCGATGGTCATCAACGCCATGTCTTTGAGCGAGGTTTCGGAGATCGCCATGGTGCCGGACAACGAATGCAGAATACCGACCTTGATGGTCTCGGCGGCCTGGACAGTCCAGGTCATGCCCATCGCGGCAATGCTTGCCGATAGAGTGAAAGCCTTGATCAAACTGCGACGCTTCATTGTGCGATCTCCATGAACGTTAAAGTTTTTTATGGTTGGCAGATGCGGACGACTGAAGGGTCTTTAGCAAGGGCTGTGCCCGGTCGGGGAAGGGCAAGGAAATGTCGTATTAGAGCGGTTGCGGGGTGTGGGCGACGCACCATGAAGGATCGCGTATGGCGCGTTGGTGCGAGAAGATGCTCCACATTGGGGCGAAGGATTGCCCCAATGCCGGTCAGTTAAGGTAAGGCGCTGTGAATACAAAACCTGTGGCGAGGGGGCTTGCCCCCGTTCGGCTGCGAAGCAGTCGTAAAACCATTGCACGCGGTGTACCTGATACACCGCAGTTGCAGGTTTTGGGGCCGCTTCGCGACCCAACGGGGGCAAGCCCCCTCGCCACAAAGGCTCGTTCCCAAAGAGCGGGGGATTACGCCGGGTCGACGTTGTCCAGCGCCCGGTTCACCGCCAGCTCCGCCAGCATGATGACCTGTTGAATTGCCATCGCCGTATGGCGCTGCGGGCCGATCAGATTGTTGGCGAAATCGCTGGCCAGGACACTTGCCGAGGCCAACGACTCACAAGCGTGGGCCAGCAGGCTTTCGGTGCCGGCATCCGGGGCAACCAGGAACAGGGTGCTGGGGCGACGGGGTTTTTCGGTGTATTGCGCCGGGGGATCGAGGTAGTAGTCGAGGGCGCGTTTTATGGCTTCGCGATCTTTGAGGAGGTCGTCGTCGCGCGATTTTTCGGCTTCGGGAGTGGTGATATCGATGGGTGGATCGGGAACTATCTTCTTGCTCATCGGGTGTTGTCTCTTAATTGGAGCCATTCTTTGTCGTTTCTCACGCGACGAAGGGGTGGCAGCTATGTGCGGAGTGAGAAACCGGTCAACACCCAAACCCGGCCGGACCGAAGTCCGTCCGCACACAGCCGCCATAGAGCATTGCAGACAGCGGATAAGCTGGCGGCAATTATGGTGGTACTGATGTTGGATTAACAGGGCTACCGGGTTCTCACACCCGATCGCTGAGTTGTCAGCGACAGCCCAAGACTAGAGGGCCCGCGTCCGACGAACAACCTGAAAAAGGCGTGGGAAAGTTCCGTGTTTTGACACATCCGTTAAACATTCAAAAGCGGAACGCGGAGCGTCCCTGGCGGCATTCCCACGCAGAGCGTGGGAACGATCAAACAGGTGCAGAGGAGCGAGCCTGCTCGCTCCCACAATGGATCAGCGGCGGCGCATCAGGCCGATGAAGAACAATCCGCCAATGGCCGCGGTGGCGACGCCGATGGGCAAGTCCTCGGGGGCGATCAGGGTGCGGGCGGCGACATCGACCCAGACGAGGAACAGACTGCCAAGCAACACGCACACCGGCAGCAGTCGCCGGTGTTCCGCCCCGACCAGTCGCCGGGCAATGTGCGGCACCATCAGCCCTACAAACCCGACAGACCCACTGATCGACACCAACACCCCAGTCATCAACGACGCAATCAAAAACACCCGCAAGCGCACGGTGCGAGCATTCAAGCCGAGGGTCACAGCCGTCTGTTCACCGGCCATCAACGCATTCAACGGCCGGGCCATCCCCAGCAACAACACCAACCCAAGCAACACACTCGCCGCCGGCACCGCGAGCAATTCCCAACGCGCCAGCCCGAGGCCGCCGAGCATCCAGAACATCACCGCCGAACTGGCGCGATGGTCGCCCAGAAACAACAGCAAATTGGCAATCGCCATCATCACGAACGACACCGCCACGCCGCATAACAGCAGCCGATCACTGTCCAGCCGCCCATGACGGTTGGCGATCATCAGCACGATCAACATGCTCAACAACGCACCGATAAACGCCGCAATCGGCAAGGTCAGCAAGCCTGCGATCTCACCAACATGCAACACCACGATCACTGCGCCGAGGGTCGCGCCGGAGGTCACCCCGAGCAGGTGCGGATCAGCCAACGGATTGCGCGTCACCGCTTGCAGCACCGCACCGATCAACGCCAGGCCGGCGCCCACCAGCGCACCGAGCAACATGCGCGGCACGCGGATCAGCCAGACGATGTGTTCCTGCCCGGCCGTCCAGTCCGGAACACCGAAACCAAAAATCTTGTGCAGCAATATTCGCCACACCACGTCCACCGGCACCCGCGCCGGGCCTGCGCCCAGCGACACCACGCACGACACCAGCAACAGCGCGCCGAGGACGGTCAGCAACAGGGCATAGCGACGATCGATCATTCGCCGTGGAAACCCTTGGCCAGGGTCTCGACCGCCAGTACGTTATCGATCCCCGGCGTGGCCTGTACGTAAGGAATGACGATGAAGCGCTGATTCTTGATCGCGTCCACCGATTGCAGGGCTTTGTTGTTCAGCAGGAATTGCTCCTTCTGCTCCGCGGTAACTTCGCCGTAGTCGACGATCACGATCACCTGCGGATTGCGCTCGACCACGTTCTCCCAATTGACCCGCGTCCAACTCGCCTCGACATCATCGAGAATGTTGCGCCCGCCCGCCGCGTCGATCAGCGCCTGCGGCATGCCGAGACGACCGGAAGTCATGGCCCGGTCCTCACCGCTGTCGTAGAGAAATACCCGAGGTTTGTCGGTCGGCAGATCGTTGCGTACCTCGGCGACTTGCGCCTGCATCTGGGCAATCACGGCATTGGCGCGATCCTGCACGTCGAAGATTTTCCCGAGGTTGCGCAGGTCGTTGTAAGTGTCTTCCAGGCTGGCCGGTGGGCGCTTCATGACGAAGGCGCAAGACTCGGTGAGTTCGTAAACGTTGATACCCAGCGGCTGCAGGGTTTGCGGCGTGAGATCGCCACCGACGCGCATGCCGTAATCCCAGCCGGCGAAGAAGAAATCGACGTTGGCGTTGAGCAGGGTTTCCACCGACGGGTACTTGGCCGCCAGTTCCGGCAGGCCATCAAGGATGGTCTGCATCTCGGGCGTCACCGACTTCCAGCCAGTCACGCCGCTGTAGCCGGCCATCTGCGGTTTGAGGCCGAGGGCGAGCATCATCTGGGTCATGTTGATGTCATGGCTGACCGCGTGTTTTGGCGCTTGCTTGAACGTCACTCCGCGGTTGCAGCTCTGGACGGTCAGCGGGTATTTCGTGGCCTCGGCGAAGGCTTGGGCACTGCCCAGCAACAGAGTGAGACACAGCAGGGAACGCAAAGTCATGGTTGGGTTATCCAGGTGATTCGTGGGTAGCCGTGCAAGGGATGGTCGTCGATCAGGGCGTCGACGCCGAACACGTTGTGCAAAAGTTGGGCGGTCAGGACTTCTTTGGGTGGACCGCTGGCGACGATGCGCCCGTGATTGATCACGTACAGCCGGTCGCAAAAAGCTGCCGCCAGATTGAGGTCATGGATGCTCGCCAGCGTGCCGATCTGCAGACGCTTGACCAGTTGCAACAGCTCCAGCTGATAGCGCGGGTCGAGGTGATTGGTCGGCTCGTCGAGGATCAGCAATTGCGGTTGCTGGGCCAGGGCGCGGGCGAGGATCACGCGCTGTTTTTCACCGCCGGAAAGGGTGGCGAAGGCGTGGTTTTCGAAGCCCTTGAGGCCGACCGATTCGAGGGCGTGGGTCGCGAGTTTTCGGTCTTCAAGGGTGTCGCCATCAAACAACCCTTTGTGCGGCGTGCGGCCCATGGCGACCACTTCATCCACGGTCAGGCCGAAGGCGTCGGGGAACTCCTGCAACACTACGGCGATGCGTTGCGCGCACCAGCGTGAGGATTGCTTCCAGACGTTGTTGTGGTCGAGCTTTACCTCGCCGCTTTCCGGTTTGCTGAAGCGATAGGCGCAACGCAACAGGCTGGTCTTGCCGCTGCCATTGGGACCGATCAACCCGACGAACTCGCCCGCGGCCACGTGCAACGATGCGTCACGCAGCTGGAACTGGTGATGGCAATGGCCGTGGCCCAGGGGTGTCCAGGCGAGGTTGGAGAGGTTCAGCGAGGTCATTTCATTCCCAACGATCGTTCCCACGCTCCGCGTGGGAAGGCATCAATGGACGCTCTGCGTCCGCTTTTGGGACGCGGAGCGTCCCGGGCTGCATTCCCACGCAGAGCGTGGGAACGATCAAATCACACATACGACACAGGACTGGTAGGAGCGAGGCTTGCCCGCGAAGAGGCCCTATGCTTCAGAGATAATCGCCAGAAGTCTATAGATCCCTCTAAAACACGCATCTCACCTGCTTCATGATGAAGCTGAAGTGGATTCAGTTTGCCGGCTAAAGCGCGACAGCAGCACCCGATCCAACACCCACACGACTACCAGCGAAGCCCCCACCAACGGAAACATCACTGCCAGCCCGAACATGATGACCATCGCGGCTTTCCATTTCGGCAGGTCGTGACGCAACGGCGGTACACCGAACTTGCCCTGTGGCCGGCGCTTCCACCAGATCACCACACCGCTGACCGCACTGAGCAAAATCATCAGGCAGATCAGCAGCACAATGATCTGATTGAACGGGCCGAACATCTTGCCTTCGTGCAGCATTACGCCGACTTCCGTGGCCCAGGCGACATTGCTGTAATGCTTCCAGCGCACGTCGGCGAGGACGTCGCCGTTGTACTGATCGACATGCAAGGTGGCGTCGTTGCGCGGGTCGTTGGCGAACAAGGCGATGGTGAACACGCCGGTGGCCGTGGTGGGGAAGGTGATGCTGTAGCCGGGTTCGACCTTTCGTTGCACGGCGATGTTTTGCACGTCTTGCAGGATGATGGTGGGCGCTGCCGAGCCGGCTTGCGTGCCGGTGTGAGCCATGTGTTCGGCGTGGTCGCCGGACATCGGCATCGGCGTGTTTTCCATGGCCCACGGCACGGTCTGGCGCGTGGCGCTGTTGAGGCTGCGGGCCTCGACGTCGGACTTCGGCACGTCATTCCACATGGCTACCGGGAAGCGGTTCCAGAGATCGGCGTATTGCTTGCCCCAGAACCCGGTCCAGGTCATGCCGCTGAGCAGCATCACCAGCAGCAATGCAGCGCCCCAGAACCCGGTCACCGCGTGCAGGTCACGCCAGAGCACTCGGCCGCGACTGTTCAAGCGAGGCCAGAGAATCCCGGCGGACTGGCCACGCGGCCACCACAGAAAGACGCCGGAGACCACCAGCACCACGCCCCAACCGGCGGCCAGTTCCACCAGCCGATCGCCGACGGTGCCGATCATCAATTCGCCGTGAATCGAGCGCGCAATCGCTTGCAGATTCTTCTTCGCGTCTTGCTCGCCAAGGATGTCGCCGTGGTACGGATCGATGAACACGTTCAGTTCATGACCCTTATCGATGACGACAAATTGCGCACTGCGTTCGGCGTTGGCCGGTGGCAGGTATTGTTTGATCTGGCCTTGTGGGTACGCCTCTTTCACCCGTTTGAGCAGGTCGTCGGCGGTGACGGTGTGATGACCGGCCGGGACGTTCAGCAGGCTGCCGTACATCAACGGATCGAGTTGCGGTTTGAACAGGTAGATGATGCCGGTCAGGGCCAGCATCACCATGAATGGCGCGACGAACAGGCCGGCATAGAAATGCCAGCGCCAGGCCAGGTTGTAGAAATTCGGTTTGGGCTGTTTCATTTGTGTGCTCCGCCAGGCGTAGGTTTTTGTTGTTTAGTGCGGTTGCTGCGCAACCGATCGCGAGCAGGCTCGCTCCCACAGGTTCAACACCGTCCATGTGGGAGCGAGCCTGCTCGCGATGCTTTTAGAAACGCATATCCACCTTGGTCCAGAGCGTGCGCCCCGGTTCGTTGATGGCTTGCGGATCATTGGCCGGAAAGCCGAAACCGGCGTTGCCCGCCAGGTTCAAGTGTTCGGCGTAAGCCTTGTTAAAGAGGTTGTCGACGCCGCTGCTGACCTTCCAGTTCTTGTTGATCCGGTACGCACCGTTGAGCGAGAACACGCCGAACCCAGAGCTCGTGTCGAAGTCTTTGCCAACCACGTTGCCCTTGTTCCGGTCGATGCGGTTCTGCGCCGCAACCACCCGCCACAAAGCGCCGGCGCTCCAGTTGTCTTCGCTGTAGGTCAGGCCGAAACGGGCATCCAGCGGTGGCATCTGCGGCAGGGCGCTGCCGTCGCTGCTGTTCTTGCCCCAGGCGTAGGCCAGGGTCGCGTCGGCTTTCCAGTTGGCTGTCAGCTTGTAGGCCGCCCCGAGTTCGCCGCCCATGATTCGCGCGTCGATGTTCTCGGCTTGCGAGGTCATGCCCATCATCCCCGGCGTGTAGTTGAACAGGATGTAGTCACGCACCTGTCCGACGTAACCCGAGGCCCAGGCTTCGAGGTCTTCGGTCTTGTATTGCAGGCCGAAGTCGAGCTGGGTGGTTTTCTCTGGTTTGATCGAGTCGAACGCATTCACCGAACCGGCGGGGCCGGACTTGGGTGAAAACAGTTCCCAGTAATCCGGGAAACGCTGGGCGTGACCGAGGCCCGCGTACAGCGTGGTCGGGCTGTCGGCCAGGTCATGCTCGTAACGGACGAAACCGCTGGGCAGCGTGTCGGCGCGGGTGTCGTCGGCCGTCGGGTTGGGGCGGGCCATCATCCCGGAGCCAATGGTCTGCCGATAATCCTTGGCCGACGCGCGATCCAGGCGCGCACCGGTGATCAACCGATCACGGTCGGCGGCGTACCAGGTCAGTTCGCTGAACACGCCGTAGTTGTGGAAGTCGGCGTCCTTGTTGCGCGGCACATCCTTGTAGGCGTCGACGCCCATCGCGCTGCGTTGGCGATGTTCGTTGGTCTGCGCGTCCAGGCCACTGATCAGTTGCACATCGGCCCAGCGCCAAGTGGCTTTGATCCGCGCGCCGAGGGTTCGACGGTCGACATTGGAGGCCATGGGGCCGGCCATCATCCCGGTGCCGGACGGCGTGCGCAGGGTGTAGTTGTCCATCACGTGGTCGGCGTAGTTGTAGTAGACCTGTGCCTCGACCTTATCCAGCACCTCACCGATGTTTGACTGTTCGAAGCGCAGGCCCAGGCTTTCGCGCAAGAACTGCGAACCGTCCATGCCGCGCCCGGCGTAACGGGCTTCGCCGTCACCCTTGCCGGCAGTCAATTCCAGCAGGGTGTCGGCGTTCGGCGTCCAGCCCAGCGCTACATCTCCGTTCCATTTGTCGTAGCGCGAGGGCACGGTGTCGTTGTTGCCGTCCTTGTAATCGTCGGAATGCGCGGTGTTGCCGATCACGCGCACGTAACCCAGCGGCCCGCCAGCAGCGGCGTCCACTACTTTGTCGAAGCGGCCGTTGGAACCGGCCAGCACGCTGGCGTTCACCCGGGTGCCGAGTTCGCCGAAGCTCTCCGGCTCACGGTCGAACAGGACGGTGCCGGCCGATGCGCCGGGGCCCCAGAGCACGGTTTGCGGGCCTTTGATCACGGTGAGTTTGTCGTAGGTTTCTGGTGAGATATACGAGGTCGGCGCGTCCATGCGGCCGGGGCAGGCGCCGAGCATCATGCTGCCGTTGGTGAGGATATTCAGTCGCGAGCCGAACATGCCGCGCAGCACCGGATCGCCGTTGGTGCCGCCATTACGCACCAGAGCGAAGCCGGGGATGGTTTTCAGATAGTCGCCACCGTCGCTGGCCGGCACTGGTTGGCGCGGGTCCTTGGGGTTGGTGACGATGGTCAGCGGCGAACTCGGCGCGATGGCGGTGATCACCGTCGGGCTCAGTTCTTCGGTGTGGCCGGTGTGTTCATCGGCCAGCACCATCGGTGTCAGCAGCACGCCGCAAAGAACGGCGGTGGCGTGCCTGAAACGAACGCGGGATTCGTTCAGGGCAAAAGAAGCCTGGGCAGCGCCCAAACGTGTGTCAGCAGAAAACCTGGACATGACAATTTCCATCGAACAGTCGTAAACGACACGGCCGGCAGCCTGTGCAAATCTCTGTGGGAGCGAGTTCCTGTGGCGAGGGGGCTCGCCCCCGTTAGGCCGCGAAGCGGCCCCAAAACCTGCGATCGCCGTGTATCAGGTACACGGCGTGCAACGTTTTACGACTGCTACGCAGTCGAACGGGGGCAAGCCCCCTCACCACACAGCTCGCTCCCACAGGTAGCTATGGCCATCTTGCGGACCGTGTGAGATCGGAGGTGGGTGTTTACGCGACGATCGGCGGTGCGCGGGTACGGGCGCCGGGGAAGAAGGTTTGCCGGGCGTGGCCCAGGCGGGTGGCGGGAGTGCTGAAAGTGGTTGTCTGTGGACTGTCGAAGGCGACGAAGGACAGACCGCCAGTGAGCGCCGGGCAATTGAACAGCAGGCTGCAATAGCCGCATTTTTCCCAGAGTGCGTGATGGTCGGCTTTGGGTGGGCAGTGCTCGGCGGCGGGTTGCGCGCCATGTTCCATGGCCGACATGTCCATGGGCATGTCCATCGACATGCTCATGCTCATGGACATTGAGGCGCGTTGATCCATCGGCATCGACTGAGAAATCAGCGGGCCGATAAAGATCATCAGCATGGCGAACAGGCTGATCCAGCCGCCGCGCGTCAGGCTCATTGGCTGACGGCGGTGCATGGATGACCGGGTGCCAAGCGGGCGCATGGGCGTTTTCAACGTGGGCGATTACTGAGCGTGCATATGCTCTTGCATGCCGTCAGGCGCCTTTTTCTGCACCGCGACCTCGACCGTCACATCGCCGGATTTTTCGAAGTGCATCGTCAGCGCGAAGCGCTTGCCGTCGCTCAACAGGCTGCGGTCTTTCAGCTCCAGCAGCATTACGTGATAGGCCATCGGTGCGAAGGTGACTTCGCCGCCAGCCGGAATCTCGACGCTTGGCACTTGCTGCATTTTCATCAGGTCGTTTTGCTTCACGTGCTCGTGCAATTCGGCCTTTCCCGAAATTGGCGAGTCAACGCTCAGCAGTCGGTCGGCGGTTTTGCCGTTGTTGTGAATCACGAAATACGCCGCGACGGTGGGCGCGTTGGGCGGCAACTCTTGCGACCACGGATGGGCGATCTCAAGCTCGCCAGCCTTGTATTCGTGAGCATTGGCAAAACAGGCAGGCAGCAGCAACACAGCCAGAACGATGAGTTTGTTCAACATGGCAGTTCTCCAGAACGATTCAAAACGCAGGTCAATTGCGAGAAGGAATCACACCAGAGGGGATGCGCGGGGGTTGAGACTCGGCCATTGCTGTCGCGGTGTAGGGGTGTCGAGCGTGGCCGGCGGCAGGCTTCGATTGGCCTCGAAACGCGCAAAATACAGCTGCGGCGTATGCCCCGGCAACGTCACCAATGGCGCAGAGCCCGAACAGCACCAGCAATGCTGCATGTTGGAATGATCGTCGCTCTGCGGAGCTTTCTGCTCGATATCGCCCAGGGAAATCGCTACCAGTTTAGTGCCGTTGGAAGAGCAGAAACTGCCCCACAGCAACTGTTCGGCCGGCGATTTCGCCGTCTGCGCCATCGCTCCGGACATCGGCATGGCGAGCATGTTGAACAGCACTGCAAAGCAGGCGATCCAGGCAAATGCGAGCCGTTGTCGGGACATGAGGACAGATCCGGTTGAGTGGGCGATCAGGCGCGGCTATTTAGCCTGATCAGGGGCGATAAGTAAAAAGGCCGCGTGCGGTGTGGTGTCGCAGTGCAATCAGAGAGCGCTGGCATGCAACCGCAGGCCTAATGCTTTCATCACTTTCATGATAGTCGCGAATTCCGGGTTGCCAGTGCTGCCCAATGCTTTGTAGAGACTCTCACGACCCAGCCCGGCATCACGGGCAATCTGTGTCATGCCTTTTGCACGCGCTATGTCGTTGAGTGCGGCACGTATGAGAACTCCGTCACCTGCATCTTCTTCAAAGCAGGCGTCCAGGTAAGCGGCCATTTCTTCTGGTGTTTTGAGAAACTCGGCGGCGTCGAATCGGGTGAATTGTTCGGCCATGACTTACTCCTCATTACCGATGTTTTGCGCCATTTGAAGAGCGCGCTTGATATCTCGCTTTTGAGTCGACTTGTCACCGCCCACCAGCAGCAGATAGACCACTGCCCCTCGACGAGTGAAATACATCCTGTAGCCGGGGCCGTAATGAACACGCATTTCATAAACAGCCTCGCCTATGGGTTCACAATCACCGAAATTACCGTGTTCGGCAGCTCTGAGCCTGGCGATAATGCGAGCTTTACCGATGATGTCCCTCAGTGAGTCGAGCCAATCGGCAAACGCACGAGATCGTTCGAAGTCGATCATATTGGATCGTATTCCTTGGGATACAAGTTGGCAAGCCACACTTTTCTCGGCCCAATGGGAGGCCTTACCCATGAGTGGCATGGGTGGTGTTGCTAGCTAGGATCAGGGGAATCGAATATAGAGTTGAAGCGCTTGCCGGGAACAGTCGGTCCTCTCCTGGAAAGTTGTCGGCAAAGTCGCAAGCTCGTGCAGGTTCAGGAAATGTCTGACACTGACAAAGCCGCCAAGACGTCATCCACCGCCCAAAACTCCCGCTCAACCCCAGGCAACACCGGCCGCTTCAACACCAGCACCGGCACTCCGCGTTCCCGCGCCACTTCCAGTTTCGGCTCGGTGGCGGTGCTGCCGCTGTTCTTGCTGATCAGCACATCGATCTGCCGCCGTTCGAACAGCTCGCGTTCATCCTCGATCAGAAACGGCCCACGCGCGCCAATCACCTCGCAGCGCTCATTCCCGGGATAAGCGTCCAACGCACGCAACGTCCAGAATTGCTCCGGCGGGATTTCGTGCAGGTGCTGCAGCGGTTCGCGACCGAGGGTAAACAGCGGTCGCCGGAACGGTTTCAACGCTTCGATCAATTCGGCCCAATCGCTGACTTCGCGCCAGTCATCCCCGGCTTGTGGTTGCCAGGCCGGACGCCGCAGGGCCCAGCATGCAATGCCACTCAATTGCGCGGCGGTCGCGGCGTTCTGGCTGATTTGGGCCGCGTAGGGATGGGTCGCATCCAGCAGCAGGTCGATGCCTTCATCGCGAATGAACTGCGCCAGACCTTCAGCGCCGCCATAGCCGCCAACCCGAACCTGGCAGTCCAGATCCGTCGGCACGCGACCGACACCGGCCAGGCTATAGATGTGTTCCGGCCCCAGGGTTCGGGCGATGGCCAGGGCCTCAGTGACGCCGCCGAGCAACAACACGCGCTTCATGGAAAAACTCCTGCATGGCCGACAATCCCGCCCTGGCGATCGATGGCGAATACTTCGACCTGAACCTGCGCCGGCACCACGCTGCGGGCAAAGTTCAGAGCGTGCTGACACACCGCGTCGCCGAGCGCGATCCCGGCAGCGCTGGCCATGGCCAATGCCTGCTGACTGGTATTGGCTTCGCGGATCGCCTGTTGCAACGTCTCATCGGCGCCGACCGCTGCTGCCCATTCGGCCAGTTGCGGCAGGTCGATGCTTGAATGCCGACTGTGCAAATCCATGTGCCCGGCCGCCAGTTTGCTGATCTTGCCGAACCCGCCGCACAGGCTGAGTTTATCCACAGGTACTTTGCGCAAGTGCTTGAGTACCGCGCCGACGAAGTCGCCCATTTCGATCAGGGCGATTTCCGGCAAGTCGTAGACCCGGCGCATGGTGTCTTCGCTGGCGTTGCCGGTGCACGCGGCGATGTGCAGGAAACCGTTGGTTTTGGCAACGTCGATGCCCTGGTGGATCGAGGCGATGTAGGCCGCGCAGGAGAATGGCCGGACGATGCCGCTGGTGCCGAGGATCGACAGGCCGCCGAGAATTCCCAGTCGCGGGTTCATGGTTTTCAGTGCCAGGGCTTCGCCGCCCTCGACGTTCACCGTGACCTCGAAGCCGCCCTGATAATCCAGTTCTTCGGCCAGCAGCGTCAGGTGCTCGCTGATCATCTTGCGCGGCACCGGGTTGATCGCCGGTTCGCCGACGTTCAGCACCAACCCTGGTCGGGTGACGGTGCCCACCCCACGACCGGCGCTGAAGCGAATGCCCGGCTCACAGTGCAAGCGCACCTGGGAAAAGAGCAGGGCGCCGTGGGTCACGTCCGGATCGTCGCCGGCGTCCTTGATCGTTCCGGCTTCGGCGCCGTCGTTCATCAACCGACAGAATTCCAGGCGCATTTGCACCCGTTTGCCTTTGGGCAGAATGATCTCGACGGCGTCTGCTTCCACGCCACTGAGCAGCAGGCGTGCCGCCGCGAGGCTGGTGGCGGTGGCGCAGCTGCCAGTGGTCAGGCCGCTGCGCAGCGGGGCGGGTTGTTCGGCGGTTTCGTCACGCATCGAGGGGCTTCGTCACGTCCAGCAAAGTAATCGGCAGCGCCTGACGCCAGGTGTCGAACTCGCCCAGCGGCTGCGCCTGAGCGACATGGATGCGGGTCAGTTCACCGCCATGCCGTTCGCGCCAGGCCATCAAGGTCACTTCACTTTGCAGGGTGACGGCGTTGGCCACCAGTCGACCACCGGGTTTGAGTTGCGCCCAGCAAGTGTCGAGTACGCCTTCGCGGGTGACGCCGCCACCGATGAAAATCGCGTCGGGGCGTTCGAGTCCGGTCAGGGCTTGGGGCGCGCTGCCGCGAATCAATTGCAGACCGGGTACGCCCAAGGCATCGCGGTTGTGTTCGATCAACAACTGCCGCCCTTCATCCGCTTCGATGGCCAGTGCCCGGCAACTCGGATGAGCACGCATCCACTCGATGCCGATCGAACCGCTGCCGGCGCCGACGTCCCACAGCAGTTCGCCGGGAATCGGGGCCAGGCGCGCGAGGGTAATGGCGCGCACATCGCGTTTGGTCAGTTGGCCGTCGTGCTTGAAGGCAGAGTCTGGCAACCCGGCGAGTCGGGACAGGCGTGGCGTGTTCGGTTCGGCGATGCATTCGATGGCGATCAGGTTCAGATCGGCGATCACCGGGTCGTTCCAGTCGTTGGCGACACCCTCGATGCGTCGTTCGGCGTCGCCGCCCAGATGTTCCAGCACGGTGAGGCGACTCGGCCCGAAACCGCGCTCGCGCAGCAATGCCGCGATGGCCGCCGGAGTCTGGCCGTCGTTGCTCAACACCAGCAAGCGCATACCGCTGAACAGATGGGCGTAGAGTGCGGCGACGGGGCGGGCGACCACCGACAGTGTTACCACGTCCTGCAACGGCCAGCCCAGGCGAGCGGCCGCCAGTGACACGGAGGACGGGGCGGGCAGGATCAGCATTTCCGCGCCGGGCAGTTGCCGCGCAAGGCTGGCGCCGACGCCAAAGAACATCGGGTCGCCGCTGGCCAGTACACAAACCGGCTCGCCACGCAGCGCCAGTAACGGCTCAAGGGTAAACGGACTGGGCCAGAGCTGGCGTTCGCCGCGAATGCACACCGGCAGCAAGTCCAGTTGGCGCTGGCCGCCGATGATCCGCGAGGCGGCCATCAGGGCGCGCCGGGCATTCTTGCCCAGGCCCTTGAAGCCGTCTTCACCGATTCCCACAACCGTTAGCCAGGGTGTCATGCCGTTCCTTAATCCAGGGTTGATCTCAAGGGCGGCATGATAACGCGGCTGCCGGTATCTGACGCGGGTCGGTTGTCGGAGAATGTTTAACCGATAGCGGAAACTTAATGTTGTGCAAAAGCGGTTTGCTTAATGCGTGTTTTTGCTAGTTTGGCTCCAGCTTAAGTCGGGCTTAATGAAAGTTCTGATTTAACGACGAAACATTTTACTTTTTAATGATTGCCAGGTTGGCAGGAGAGATATGGATATCAATTCAAACACAGATAACATCCGCAGCAATGCAATCGCTGTGAACAATATGTTGTTCACAGGCATCGGGGGTCAGACTGCAGCCGACAACCATTTTGTAAAGAACTGCGTTCTACTCGCGCAGATCAAGGCGGACGAACTTTACAACAGCAGTACCCAGCCTGCTGAATGGTTCGATCACTTTGCCGGCATTCTCTGGTCATTTGGCTGGAATCTTGAGGAACAGCCCGTCGTTCTGGTCCAGCGCGAATTCTCCGGAAGCGTGCAGGAGGCATGGCGAAAGTTGGCGGCGCCGTTGCTCGCGCGTTCCCAACTGGCACAAGTTGAAGCAGGACTTGCAGCGCTGGAAAACGATGCGGCGATCCTGAAAAAGTTTACGGCCCTGAGTGGCAAGACGTTCAACTCGCATATTTTGCCGATCAGTTATAACGCCAGCGGCGAGTTGGTTGTGGTGCTCAGTCACATCCGGTTTATCAAGATGGTCCTCAATACCACCTATCTGTTTTGGCAGATCCATCAGCCGATGTCGCAACTGGATATTCGCGCCAGAAAACTGGTGATCAAGCGCCGGGCGATGGATGCCCATCGAGCGAGCGTTGAGCAGGCCCTTCGCGAGATCCCTTTCAAGCTCGAAGAGTACGAACTCTGAACAGCGCCAGGCTGCGTAATTTGTAGCCTTGGCGGTTTCCGACCGGCAGGCATTTTCATGCGCTCGGGCAAAGCAGGCATAATGGCGACCTTTCGCCCACCACAGCGCTGCCAGCCAGCCGGTCACCCCTTTGAACGAACGCCCGATGTCCACCGCTTTACGCCCCTCGGCCTGCCCGGGGTTGCTGCGTATCGTCCAGGCACTGGATGGCGGCATCTGTCGGATCAAATTGAACGGCGGCTCGATCAACACTGCCCAGGCTGAAGCGGTGGCCAGCGCGGCCGAACGGTTTGCCGAGGGCGTGATCGAGGCGACCAACCGGGCCAATCTGCAGATTCGCGGGATCGGTAGCGAGCAGACGGCACTGATCGACAGCCTGCTCGCCGCCGGATTGGGCCCGCGTACCGCCGCTGGCGACGATGTGCGCAACCTGATGCTCAGCCCGAGCGCCGGGATTGATCGGCATATGCTGTTCGACACGCGCCCGCTGGCTGAACAGATTCTCGCCACCCTGCAAAGCCACGAACGCTTCCACGAGCTCAGCGCCAAGTTTGCCGTGCAACTCGACGGCGGCGAGGCGTTGGCGATGCTCGAACACCCCCATGATTTGTGGTTGTCTGCTGCTGAGCGAGAGGGCGAACAGTTGCTGGCATTCGGTCTGGCGGGTTGCCCCACGGACACGCCCGCAGGTTCAGTGTCACTTGAGCAAGGACACGCGTTGGTCGTTGCAGTGCTGGAGTTGTTTCTCGATTTGGCGCGGCCCGATCAAACACGGATGCGTCATGTGCTGGCCGAAATCCCGGCCGCGGATTTTCTCGCTCGCCTGGCCGAGCGTGTGCCCTTGAAGTCGATCACGGATTGGCGGCGCTCGTTGACTCCGGATGCTCTGCACATCGGCGCTCATCCGCAGGCTGGAACCGAATATGTCTATATCGGTGCCGTACCTCCTTTGGGGCGGCTCGATCCCGTCATGCTCAGAGGCGCGGCGCAACTGGCGCGCGAGTGCGGCGACGGGAGCCTGCGTTTCACCCCATGGCAAAGTCTGTTGCTACCCACTGTTGGAAAAGAACGGGCGCCCGAAGTCGTTCGACGTCTGGAACAACTGGGCCTGCTGTGTGAACCCGATCAGCCCTTGTCACGATTGATCGCCTGCACTGGTTCTGCTGGCTGCGGTAAAGGCCTGGCCGATACCAAGAGCGACGCCTTGCAATTGGCTGCGCTGTTGCAACGCCACGATCAAACAGTGCATTTGTCCGGTTGCCAGCGTTCCTGCGCCGCCGCCCATGGGGTGCCGGTCACGTTACTGGCCGTCGCCCCCGGTTATTACGACCTCTATTTTCGCGATGCGGGGCAGCCGGGCTTCGGCGCCCTGCACGCACGCAATCTTACTATTGAAGCGGTCGGCGCCTTGCTCGACGCCCGCCCACGGAGTTCCCTTGATGCTTGATTACATCCGCGACGGTCAGGAGATCTATCGCAACTCCTTCGCGATCATTCGCGCCGAGGCCAACCTCGAGCGCATCCCGGCCGATCTGGAGAAACTCGCGGTGCGGGTGATCCACGCCTGCGGCATGGTCGAGGCCATCGACGGGCTGCAATTTTCCGCAGGCGCAGGCAAGGCCGGGCGTGATGCGCTGGCGGCTGGCGCGCCGATTCTGTGCGACGCGCGGATGGTCAGCGAAGGCGTGACCCGCGCGCGTTTGCCGGCCAACAATCCGGTGATTTGCACCCTGCGCGATGACAGCGTGCCGGACCTTGCCCGTGAGTTGGGCAATACCCGTTCCGCCGCCGCGCTGGAACTGTGGCGCCCGCACCTGGAAGGCAGCGTGGTGGTGATCGGCAATGCGCCGACCGCACTGTTTTATCTGTTGGAAATGCTCGACGCCGGCGCCCCGAAACCGGCGCTGATCCTTGGCTTCCCGGTGGGCTTCGTCGGCGCCGCAGAATCCAAGGCGATGCTCGCGGCGGACAGCCGTGGCGTGCCCTTTGTCATCATGCAAGGCCGGTTGGGCGGTAGCGCCATGGCCGCCGCCGCCGTCAACGCCCTTGCTACGGAGATCGAATGATGCAGCAACCTGGACGTTTGATCGGCCTGGGTGTCGGCCCCGGTGATCCGGAACTGATTACCGTCAAAGCCTTGCGCCTGTTGCGCGAATCGCCAGTGGTGGCGTACTTCGTCGCCAAGGGCAAAAAGGGCAACGCCTTCGGCATCATCGAAGCGCACCTGCAGGACGCACAAACCTTGTTGCCGCTGGTTTACCCGGTGACCACTGAAGCGCTGCCGGCGCCGTTGTCGTACGAACAAGTGATCAGCGATTTCTACGATGCGGCTGGCGAACAACTCGCTGCGCATCTGGACGCCGGCCGTGACGTGGCGGTGATTTGCGAAGGCGATCCGTTCTTCTACGGCTCTTACATGTACCTGCACGATCGTCTGGCCGAACGCTATGAAGCCGAAGTGGTGCCGGGCGTCTGCTCGATGCTCGGCGGTGCGTCGGTACTCGGTGCGCCGCTGGTGTATCGCAATCAGAGCCTGTCGGTGTTGTCGGGGGTGTTGCCCCACGAAGACCTCAAGCGTCGGCTGGCCGATGCCGATGCCGCGGTGATCATGAAACTGGGGCGCAATTTTCCCAAGGTCCGTCAGGTGCTCGAAGAACTCGGTCTGGCCGAGCGTGCGCTGTACGTGGAACGCGCGACCATGGCCAATCAGAAAATCGTGCCGCTGGATCAGGTCGAGCCGATGTCCTCGCCTTATTTCTCGCTGATCATCGTTCCTGGTGAAAGGTGGCAAGGCTGATGGCCCATTCCGCTCCGGCGATTGTCATCCTCGGTAATGGCAGCCTCGCGACCGCACGCAAAATTCAGCAGGTGTATCCGGGCGCATTGATCCATGGATTGGCCGAACGGGTCGATGGCGCGGACCTTGTTTATCACGAGTTCGGCGCGACCCTGCGCGAGCTTTATCAACAGGACACGCCGATCATCGCGCTGTGCGCCGCCGGGATTGTGATCCGCACCCTGGCGCCGTTGCTGCTGGAAAAAGGTGCTGAGCCACCGGTGCTGGCCGTGGCCGAAGACGGCAGCGCCGTGGTGCCGCTGCTCGGCGGCCTCGGTGGGGTGAATGTCATGGCGCGCGAGATTGCCGCCGGCCTCGACGTCGCGGCGGCGATTACCACCAGCGGTGAGCTGCGTTTCGGCACGTGCCTGCTCAATCCCCCCAGCGGCTATGCCTTGGGCGATCTGGAGCTGGGCAAGCGCTTTGTCTCGGACTTGCTGGCTGGCGAACACGTGCGCATCGAAGGCGCTGCGCCCTGGTTGGCGCAAGCACAGTTACCGCAGGATCCCGAGGCTCATTTGTCGATCCATGTCGGCAGCGCCGAACGGACGCCGGCCGCCAATGAACTGTTGATCTACCCGCGCAGTGTGTTGTTGGCGGTCAGCGCCAGTGTGGCGGATTTGCCCCAGGCGATTCGCGCGGCGCTACGTCAGGCGCGAGTCGCCGTTCAATCGCTGGCGTGCTTGCTGGCGCCGGTCACTGAGATGGCCAACTCGACGTTGCGCGAAGCGGCGCTTGAGTTGGGTGTGCCGCTGCGTTTTGCGTCGGCTGCCAGCGATGCCAGCGAGTTGGCTCGCGAGGCTATTCCCGGCGCGACGATTATCCCGATCGACGCGAACCTGGCGCTGGCAATCGTCGAACAGCCGCTGAACGTTGCGCAGATCGGCCAGCCACGCGGTCGACTGGCGGTGATCGGCCTGGGCCCGGGCGCTGCCGAATTGATGGTGCCTGCGGTGAAGGCTGAACTGGCCAGAGCCACTGATGTGCTCGGTTACGAAACCTATGTGCGCATGGCCGGCCCGTTTCGCCCGGATCAAGTGCTGCACTGCACCGACAACCGCGAAGAGATGCAGCGTGCCCGTCACGCCTTCGAACTGGCGGCCCAGGGGCGGTCGGTGATCGTGGTCTCGTCCGGTGATCCCGGCGTGTTCGCCATGGCCGCCGCCGTGCTGGAAGCCTTGCACGAGTCGACTGACCCGGCCTGGCACAGCGTCGATCTGGAGATTCTGCCGGGGGTTTCCGCTTCACTGGCGACGGCCGCTCAGGCCGGTGCGCCGTTGGGGCATGACTTCTGCGTGATGTCCCTGTCGGACAACCTCAAGCCGTGGTCGATCATCGAAAAGCGTCTTGACCTGGCCGCCGAAGCCGATCTGGCGCTGGCCTTCTACAACCCGATCTCCCGCTCGCGGCCATGGCAGCTGGGCCGTGCGCTGGAGATCGTGGCACAGCACCGTACCCCTGAAACCCCGGTGGTGCTGGGACGTGATATCGGTCGGCCCGGTCAGACGCTGCGGACCACTACACTCGGCGCGCTCACGCCGGAGCAAGTGGACATGCGCACCATGGTGCTGATCGGCTCGTCCACCACTTGCGTGTTCCCCCGCGCCGAAGGCGGTGACTGGGTGTACACGCCGCGCTGGTATGGCAGCAAACCCCTCTGCTGAAATCTGGCGGCCCGCCCGGGCCGCCTTCATCACCTCAGTCCGGTTATTTCTCTCGATTGTTTCGGCATTTGTGCGTGTAAGCCTGTTCGGTTGTTTGAGTGGGATTTTGTTACCTGCCACGAAGAATTTTTATTCTGCTTTGTAGGACGTTCTACTTTGATTTCCGGATTTTTCAGGGTGTGACGAATCATTATTTCAGGCGCTTGTTCTGAGGTCCGGCCTATAAAGGGCTTTCCAGTATTTTGGCTTGTGAGTCATGACTAAACGAGTAAAAGTGCATAAGTCTGTAACGTTGGATGTAATGTTTGTTTTGTAATTAATTGAATTCCTTGTTGGTTGAGCGGTATTGAGTGTCGGGTTAGTTTTAACGTGTGCTTTATTGGTGTTGGTCGATTTTAAAGAGGTTGTGTGACGCTTCGGCGATATACCTCTAAATGTATTGATGCTCGATGCCCGTCTTGGAACGGCGGCGCTTTCTTCGCTTTATTTATAACAGGTTAAATGCCCGGGTGCCTGAGTGCCCTTGTGGAATTATCATTGTCTAGAGTCGGTTTCGGCTTTTTTATATACGATAAATGGAAGTGTTGTTTATGAGTGAGTCTAAGTTCTCGTTGACGGATGGCTACGTCAATTTTGTGGATTTGTTCAAGCGAGTGGATCTTGAGCAGGCATTAATATCATATAAGGGCACCGATCAATATGACGCGGTGTTTCGCTATTACTTGGGTTGTATCGATTCGCTGGGTTCTCCACAACTGTTGGAGCCGTTAGGGCTGCTAAAACAAGCATTGGGGGCTTTGGAGGGAGGTAGCCGCCGGCGCCGCGCGGCAGAGTCGGAGCCACCTTTGAATGGTGGTACCGAGGCTGATGAATTGGCGCAAATCTACAACAAAGTAGAGGGATTCGAAGCGCGCCTGCACAACAGCCTTGAGCAACTGAAGACACCTGCCACCGAAGTGCCGAAGAATCTGCATTTCGTCTGGCTTGGGGGTGGCGTCGGGGCGATTCAGCGCGACTACATCAATGTTTGGAAGCAGGTGATGGCCAAGGAAGGCTACGGGCTGAATGTCTGGTATGACAGCGATGGGTTACTGGTTCACGAAACCAATCGAATCATTGTCGAGGCAGCAAAGGCTGATGTGCTGTCCGGCGAAGGACGGGTTGCCTCCGGCCATGATTTGGCCGATCGGTATGAAGAGCGAGCCACTGCGTTGAAGCGCCAGATGTACATGCACATCAATCAGGCGACCGAACGCGGTAACAGTGCTGATGAGGCGCGAATGGACTTGCTGGTTCGCGGCTACGGTCAGGACGAGGTAACCCTGCGTGCGTTGAGGGATAAAAACGCTCAACTCATGGCCAACCTCAATGAAGAGGGTATGCGGTTGCGCGATGTTCATGAACTCCGAGCATTCTCGCGACTGGAGGATTTCTATAACCGTGAAATGTCCTTGCGCGGCAATCTCGCCGCCGCTTCGGACATTGTGCGGGTGCTGGTGGAACATGGCGAGGGCGGCATCTACAACGACGTGGATTTCTTGCCGCCGCTTGCTCAGAACCTGGCTGGTATTGACGTTAACCAACTAAAGCTCGACGCACGGCTAGGTGTCTTGCAACTATTGCTGGACCACAATCCTCACTGGATACCGGGTCGCCAGACGCTGCGCAGTCGTTACACCGACTACTCTGGGCAAATCCCGGCGGCGCATCGCGATGCGCTGGAAAGATTTGCCAAAAGCGCACCTTCGTTAGAACAGGTGTTTGTTCCATTCGAGAATCGCAATGTTCGGCCCGACAGTTTGCAGTTGGCGATGATCGACAATGGCGAGTCCAATGCGCTGATTATTAGCCATCCCGGGTCGGCGGCGCTGGAAGCCATTATCGAGCGCTTCGAGATCCACCTGCATGTACTGCTAGCGGTTGAGCTCGAGGCCGACAAGCGCAAAATCAAACTCTACGATGCCAATGGCATTTATGAGCTAACGGAGGAAGTACTCAGGGACGAATTCGATATCTTCGACCAAAAATCCGGCAGCGATGATTATCGGGCCAGTAACTTGTGTAGGGGGGGCGCCGATTACTTCAGTGACGGCATCCGTCCCCAAGCCCAGGGCTCGATATTCCTGACAGGGCCGGGAGCTGTACGGGCCGGTCTAATGGACTACGAAAGCAAGCTTTTGACGCCGGGTGGCGCTGTTGAATTTCGGGATGCGGTACGGTTGCACACTGGGTTCAACAACGCTACAGAGGAGGAGACGGACCACTCATGGAAAGAAAACGCTGAAAATACGGAGGTCTGGTTCGAAGCGGAAAAAAAACGCTGGACCGATGGCGAACTGAAAGCCCGCTACACAGGAAACATGGCGGAACTGCTCAAACACCAGAGCATTGATTTTGAGGAAGGCTGGCCGGTAATCGAGGGCCGACATGTGCTGTCCACCGAGCTGTTGCAGCATCTGGCCGATGAGCTGGGCGAGCCGTTCATGCGGACAATGAGTCGTAGCCATAACGGTACGGTGACCTTCGACAAGGCTGTATCCCTGAGCTTCGATGACCGCCAATCGATCCTCGCTCAAAGCCCCGATGCGCTGCCGCCTGCATCATTGAGCGATCCGCAGACACAACAGTTGCCTATCGATGAACTCTTGAGCCGACTCGCCAAGGGTAGCCTCGAAGTCGCTCAGTTGAGCCCCTTGCAGCGTCTGCTGCTCGGCGCCTTGACCGGTGCGCAGGCATTGGATAATCACAGCTTCGACACGGTTCGTCCGCAGCTGGATAACCTGGCCAACAGCTTCAGCGAACTAGGCGCGGCGGGCCGCTACGCGACGATCGAACACGCGCTGTATCAACGCCAGGCTCCCGGGTTTCTGGCCGGGCTTGTCAGCCCTCTCGATCATCCGCCAGCGCTTTCCGAAACCGCCCTGGGGCTGAAGAAAAACGCGCTTGAGCAACCTTTGACGCTGCGCCGGTGGGGCAAGCAAGTGGCCCGAATCCAGCAGGTGGCGAAACTCGAATACCGTGACCAGATTGTCGAGCGCCTCGGTGTTGTTCTGGACGGTTTCGAAGCGGGCACCGTCAAGCTTGTCCCGCAGGATTTATTGCTTCAGGGCTCCGGTGACAGGGTGGGTGGGCGTTGTTATCCACTGGCCCTGGTGATGGCGGCAGCCTTGTCGGAGGGGAAGGCCGCGGCCAACATTCTGCGCGAGCGATTCTACCTGGGGGTAATCGAGCCGCAAGGGAGTGATTCAGCGATCTTTCTGCACAGCCTGGAGGCGTTGCGGGATGTGCAGATCAGTGAGGTGGGCAGCGTGCTGGGGCGTTCGGATCTGAGTCAGGTTGTGGACATTCTGCAAGCCAGAACAGCCACCAGTACGCTGATGCTCAACTCCGATAATCACGCCATGCTGGTGGCCAAAACCGTTGAGGGCGAACGCAGCACTTATCACTTCTATGATCCGAATTTTGGCGTATTCGAGTTCGAGCATCCGACCCAGTTCAGACAGGCGTTGGAACAGTTCTTCCTCCGGCAGAAGATGGCCAGGCATTACGCGGCCTATGGCGATGCGGCGCGTCCGACCTTCGATCTGATCGAGCTGGAAGGCTCGCGGGTGTCGAGAGTGGCATTGCCTGGCTCAACTTCTGTCTCGCAACTGCTGCAACCCGGCACGTTGGCGGGACAGCCGCAACGCCCTGTCAGGCAGCGTCTGGCCAGTGCCCGCGGACAATCATTGATGAGTAACCCTCGCCTGGGCAGTTGTCTGCTGGCGCTGGACAGTCACGGGTGGGGGCAACAGATCGCGCAAGTGACGACCCGCCTTCAGCAGCAGAATCAGCTGGCACCCCACCTTGTACCGTTGTTCGAAACCCTGGAGATCATGCCCGACGGGATGTACCGGATGAGCTTGGTCGACCCTGCAAACCCTGAGCACGTGGTACGAGTCTTCACCGATGACCCGAGACTCTTGCGCATAAAAAATTACCTCTCGGAACGTTTTGCAGCCTTGGCCAATCAATCATCCGTTCCGGGCGATCCTGTCGATCCTACCGATGTTGGTAGTGTCCATACCCTGAACGCTGGCTTCGCCATACAAGCGCTGATGAACGCGTTGAGGGAACAGGAAGGACCCGATCGGTCCCTGACCCTGGCTGTCCGGTTGCATGCCTATGTCAATTACGCGCAGTTGGTGCATGGCAATGTGGTCGATGTGGCGGGTCTGGTAGGCCTGGTTCGACAGGCGCTGGTGGAAGAGAAACTGATTGCCCGTACTGTCGCTCCGGTGGTTAAAGCCGCTGTGGGGCCGAGTGTGGGCGAAGCGAGCGGAGGATTGCTGCAGCTGGCGAATGTCGGGTTCGACATCTACCAGTTGACGACCGCGCAGAACGATGTCGAGCGGGCGCAGTTTGGGACGCAACTGGCTTTCGACTCGGCCAGTCTGGTGTTGTCGGCAGGCGCTTATGCCGTCGGCGTCACAACTGCCGGGGCGTTTCTGGGTGGGGCCGCTGTGATGCTGGCCGGGTTGGCAGTGGGGGTAACGGCACTGGCTCAGGGTTTTGCCGCCATCGCCGAAGAAGCCAAACAGGTCGGGCTGTTTTTCGATGAAGTTGAAAAGGCTTATCGCCAAGCCTATCGATTCGACAACGCTTTGACCGCGTGGATACCGCGCTCGTCGTTGATTGTTCAGACGCTGGATCTGAACGCCGGCAAATTGCTGCTCGACAGCCCCAGGCTTTACCCGTTACGCGATCATTTCGGGGTGCCGACCTTTGATGACGATTACGAGCGGGCGATCGATATTCGTCAAGAACTGGGCCTGCCCGGTCGTATAACCTTCACTCCGCCCGCCGGACAGGCCATCGTGCTGCCTTGCACACCGCAAACCTGTTATGGCTACGAGTACAAGGCGCTGCCTTTCGCTACGCTGCGCCATGACACCGGGTTCGACACGGCTCGGCGTCTGGAGAAAAAGAAAGCGGATGGGGGGCGGCTGTTTCTGTTTTCCTTCTATTCATTTCCCAGTGATTACATCCTTTATCGCCTGTTCCCTGTCTATCGGCCAACAGTGATCAACGTGCTGCTCGATGCCGTCGAGCGCTCGCTGGTAGTGCCTGTTCTTCCCCCGATCTGGCACGGGAAAGTCACTTATCAGATTCAAGGCGCCGGTAAGCACTGTGCATTGGTGCTCAATCCTGGAGTGAATCTGACACTCGAGTCGCCGAGCCTGCAGCTATCGAGCTGGGTGCTGGAGGCCTCTTGGGCCAGTCAGAGCGATATTCGGCTGGAGCGTTTCGGGGCATTGTTTATCGGTGACGTTCAGGTGGAATTCGCAGGAAAAGGTCGTCACGAAATCCTGGTCCGGATCACGGACAATCAAGTGTTCCAGGTTGAGCGCGGCAAACAGACCCTCACCCTTGTCGAGCAGGATGTGCCACCAGGCATGGATCGACAGACGCTGCAGGAGCATTTCAAAGTATTGGCTCAAGAGCATCGTCTGGTGATGCCGTATACGCCGGTTCATCACTATCTGATTCCCTTCGAGAAGCCGGATGAACCCCGATATACCACCGCTTGGTATGACGCGAAGGAGGAGCGCTTCCTGTACATCCGTAACGAGGAGGTACTGGCCGCTGATGAAGCGCTGCTGGGAGTGGTGGCTGGTGGCTACGCCTATTTCTACGAACCGCAGAATTACGAGATCTGGCAAGTCGAGGTGGTCACCGGGCTGCTCACTCATCGTTATCGGTTGCTGCTTAAAAATACGGAAGCCACCATCAAGCACATCGAGGCAGATGCCCGGGGGGTGATTCACGTCATACAGGAAGTCGCTCGCGAGGATCAGGCCAGCGATGTACTGGCCTACATGATCCATGATGGGCAATTGTTGCTGAGCTCGGTCACCCGCGACATGGATCGGACGCTGGAATCGGTCTTCAGTGCCAGCGACACACTGACTGACTGGTCGCAGGTACTGGGCAGCTATTACCCCTTTACGCCAGTCACTGGCGAAAGCACCTTTGTCACCGTCGACTGGCAGCCGGCCCCCTTTGTTTCGGTTTGCTGGAAGTTCGAAGCGAACACACGGGACATGGCCTGGGTTCGTGACAGTGACCACTTGATCATTCGTCCCTCCTCAAGACTTCATCATGGCCGCGGATGGGCCGACTCAATCAGCAACATGACTGATCTGACGCTGCTCACACCGATGGACGAGGGCGATGTATTTGTCATCTACGACAGACTAGAACAGCTGCTATGCCGCAAGTCGCGCACCGTGGTGGGGGGCAAAGGACAGTGGTCCCATACGTGGGTGCAGCCCGAGAAGCTGGAGAATGTCGTGACTGTTGAAGGTGGGAACGTGGCGCTGACGTCTGATGGTCTGTTCTTCAACGTGACTGGCCAGGGATACCTTGAGTTGGGAGGCTTGAGTGAACCGTGGCTCAAGGATCGTGTGCATTGGTGGTCCGCATTGGAACCGCTTGCCCGGCAACACGCGGCCGAGCGTTTTGCCCTTGTCGGCTTGACCAACTTCAGTGGCGACGCGAGTTTGTGCGCCTGGTACGTCGGCAATCGGTTGCTGCTGGCTGATCTCGGACATGGAAAGGAGGTGCGTTTACTGAGCGTAACCCCGGATAGCGAGGCGGCCTGGTTGTTCGATGTCTCGAGCGGCGAGGTCTATCGTCAGGCATTTATCGATCCGCAGAAACTGGAGCCCGCATTCGGTCAGGGGGCGCGATTGCTCTTGGCGGACGCGTTACCCGCCGCGCAGCGTGAGTGGGCGCCCTGGCAGTTTGTCGAGCTGACGGTAGAAGTGGCGGGACTGCGAGGCACAACGTTCGACGGCGTGATGGTCGAGCTGCGTGATCAAGAACCGGCATGGATTACCGGTGTCACTCGTGAGTGGGTCATTGCTCAGGATGGCCGAATGCACGAGGGCCTCAAACAACTGGTGGACAGCCAGCCTCATACTGCGCTGCTGTCGGTGGAGGAACCCGGTAGCCTGATGTGGTTCGTCGCCGGGACCGAGCGTGTGATTCGGGTGGCAAAGGCTGCGATTCCGGAGTCCTTTGAGCTGCTGGGAACGCAACAACAAACCAACGTGTTGCTTCATGAAGACAAGGACGGATTACTGCTGACTTACCCGGGCATGGGGCATGCGGGACCACTCAGTTATGTCCAGCGCGATGCCGAGGTATTGGTCATTGAAGGCCAGATGAAGATCGGCGATGTCCTGCCGCTGATACCGGACGATGTCACGACCCTGATCCTGCGCATGGGGCAAGGCGCGGTGAGTTACCAACTGTCAAAGGCGGCCTGGCTGAGGCTCGAATCGGTCATCCTCGACTGCCGGCATTCGCTGGGCAGCGCGGCGCCGATTCCCGGCAAGTTGATCTGGGAGCTGGATGCCCCTGAAAAGTTGTTGCTGAGCATCGTCCAGGAACACTTGGTGATCATTGATCCGGACAGCGGGCACAATGTGATCTTTCGTGAGGTGTATGCGACGGATGTCAACTTGCGAGGCGAAGTCTTGCTCGGGTTCGAAGGGCATCGACCTTATAGCGTTTCAACATTGGTGCAGAGGTTGGTCGCTCGGCAGAGCACGCATGACAGTGCAACGCTCAAAGAGCTGCTGAGCGTGTCGATTGCTGAGTTGGAAACGAGTCTGGTGGTTTAATCACCGGCAGTTGTCTGCGATTACGTCCTGGCCGAAAAAAGGCAGCAGGTTGATACAACTTGCTGCCTTTTTGCCTGTCGGTTCAGGGAACCAGATAGCCCTTCACCCCGGTAAAAATAATCTGTGCCGCCAGCGCACAAACGAACAATCCCATCAACCGGCTGACAATCTGCAGGCCTTGATCGCCAAGAATCCGTTCTATTCGGCTGGACAGATAAAGCACCACGCCGACGGTGAAACTGGCCAGCGCAATGCTGAGGATGGCGGTCAGCTTGTCGTCCCAGTGGGGCTGACTCACGCCCATGACCAGCAGAGCTCCGATGGTACCGGGGCCGACCGTCAGGGGGATGGTCAGCGGGACGATGGTCACGTCCTGTTGCACGTTGTCGGTCTGCACCGCTGACTTGCCTTGAGCCATGCCGAGTGCCGAGATGAACAGCACGCTGCCGGCACCGATACGGAACGCGTCTACGGTAATGCCGAAGACATTGAATATGACCCGCCCGAACAGGTATAGCAAAACGCTGGAAACCAGCGTGGCGACCGCTACTTTCCAGGCCAGGCGTCGCTGCTCCTTGCGCGAATAACCGCGGGTCAGGCTGATGAAGCAGGACAACACGAAGAACGGGCTGTAGAGCACCAGCATCTTCAGGTAAACGCTGAACAACACGTGGAGCATGATTTCGGCTCGTAGCGGCAGATGGGCAGAACGGAGTCTATCAGTCGCTTTAATGTTTGGGGGGATGGCGTGAGGAACCGGGGGGGGTAAATGTAAGTTGTTGAGGTTGAAGTTTGTTAGTTGACGAAATGTTGATATCAACAGGTTACATGTTCTTGTTTGGCGTTTCTTCTGTCTTTGGTTATTGTTGTTTGGCGGGTTCAAGAGGAGCCTGTTTTAATTAATAAGGAATTGGTAATGAATGTTCATAGTGTCGAGGATTGCGCTGTAGCCGAATGTATTCATCGTTTGGAAAATTATGAGCTGGACGGCGCTGAAGTTATGCGCCCTCGCAGTTTTTCGATACCGGTTGTCAATGAACCCGGCAAAGGTTCCATTGTGGGTGAGGGCATCTTGTCCTTTACCGGCAACCTGAGTGAACAAAATCGGGAAGATGTTCAACACGCTTTTCTATTCGCAAGTCTGGTCGCAAACAAAAAGTTCCCGTACGAGTATCAGGGCAAGGAATGGTATTACCAGTTCCTGGAAGTCATGACCCATGCAGGCTGGCTGCCGACCAGTAAGTACTACAACGACATGAACATCGGCGGTAACACCGTACGGATGGATCAATTGGTGCTGGAGATCCTTGGCAGTGTGGTTGCCGGGCTTGCCGTGCCTGGCTCGGCCTCCGTCCTGATGCTGAAGGTGGCGGGCGATGCAATCACCGCATTGAAAAAACGTGAAACCGCGTTGACCCTGTATGAGCGCAACATGCTGGAACACGGTGTGGGCGGTATGGCGGCCGGCACCTGCACCGAAGTCAACGGTGAAGTCACCATGGCATTGGGTACTGTTCGTTTCATCCGCAAGAACACCGCAAAGCAAGTGCTGTTCATGGATTGGGACTCCCGCGAGGTGAAGCTGTATCGCGGTGACTCTGTCTTCAGGAAAGTGCCTTATATCGTCGAGCAAACCCGCGACACGATTCGTGCAAAACTTGGTTTGAATGCGAAAACCAAGATCGAAGATTACGACATCTGATCGAATGTTTTAAAAGGGCGGCCGCTTCTCGGTCGTCCTTTTTTCAATGAGGGTTTGTTATGGCTCAGTTATACAGCTTGTTGACGGTGGGTAACGCCGTTGTTGCTTTGTCGGATATTGAAAAAATATCGGCTTATGATGATGTCGTACATTCAAGTCTGCTGGCGCAATTGGTTGCCAACAAAAAAATCGAAAGCATGAAAGTTGAAAACTGGTATGACGCTTATGTTGCGGTGCTGGATGATTTCTGGATCCGCAACTTTAAGTTTCGCCAGGACTTTTCTCTCAACGGGCTAAACGCCTCTTCCGCGCTTGAATGGGCCTTGGCTGCAATGGCAAATAGCGGTGGTGAAGATCATGCTCTTGGCGGGTTTCTGGCGTATGCGGCGCAATTGCCGTGTTATGTCCCTGCCATCCAGATATGGCCCGAGGAGCGTTGCGAAGAGGAGATGCAAGGGCCTTGTTTACCGCTCAAGGCTGTGCGCCTGCTGGCGATTGTGGGGCAAAGCCCGACCTCGATCAGCAGCATTTATCTCGAATTCAAGACCAGGCAGGCGCTGACCCTGAATCCGTGGTCGCAGCGTTTTGAGGTCGATGAAGTAGAAGGTCAGGTGTGCGTACGATACGCACGGGCGAATCTGTCCGAAACCCTCTACGCGTTATCCCGCGAGGCGATTACCCACAAGCTCGGGAATCGATTGGCGGACAACGTGGTGCTTGTGGTCGAGAAGGTCGATATGGGGGAGTGATACGTCCTGCCCGATTGTTGAAACCACTTTCGGGCACCGGACTGCATCGTCAGAACGTCGAAGCCGTACGATTCTGCTGATCACGTTGGGCAACCCAATGCTCGATCAGGTCGCGCAGTTGTGACAGCTCGACCGGTTTGGCCATGTGCCCGTCCATGCCCGCCTGGCGCGCGCGCTCTTTGTGCTCGGCGAGGATGTGTGCGGTCAACGCCACCACGGGGGTGCGAATCCGCTGGTTGCCGACTTCCCAGGCACGCAGTTGCTGGGTGGCGGAGAAACCGTCGAGGATCGGCATTTCACAGTCCATCAGCACCAGGTCGTAGCGCTGGGCTTTCATCGCCAAAAGGGCTTCTTCGCCATTGCTGGCGGTGTCCGGTTGCAGGTTGAGTTTGCCCAGCATGCCACGTATGACCTTGGTCGAGATGCTGTTGTCTTCGGCCACCAGAATGCGGAAATCGCTGGGCACCTTGACCGGAAGGGTAGGGCCGGTGGGCAGCTGCTGCGAGACGGAGAGGCCTTTATTGCGCTGGTTCAGCTCGTCCGCCAGCGTAGTCTTGAGTGTATAGCCGGCCACCGGTTTGGCGAGAATTCGCTTGATCCCGCAGTTGCGCGCGATGATTTTGCTCGGGGCGTTGCTGATGCCGGTGAGCATGATCAGCAGAATGTCATGGTTCAGGCTCGGGTCTTCCTTGATCTTGGCGGCCAGTTGCATGCCGGTCATGCCGGGCATGTTCTGGTCCAGCAGGACCACGTCGAAGTAATCGCGCAAGTGGGCCTTGGTGCGCAGTAGCGCCAAGGCCTCCTTGCCGGACGGCACGGCACTGACATTCAGGCCCCAGGCGCTGCACTGCTGCACCAGTACCTTGCGACAAGTGTCGTTGTCGTCCACGACCAGTACGCGTGCGCCTTGCAGCGGACCGTCCAGGTCCGAGGTCGGATGTTCGAGACGGTCTGGGTCCAGCGGCAGGGTCAGCCACAAAGTGCTGCCCTGGTTGGCGCCGCTCTTGATGCCGAACTCGCCTTGCATCAAACGGATCAGCTGACGGGCGATAACCAGTCCAAGATTGCCCCCCAGGCTGGTGGCCGAGAGGAAGTGTTTGCTGTGCAGTTCGGCATGCATCAACGCGTCGCGCTCTTCCGCCTCCATGGGCTGGCCGCTGTCTTGCACAGCGATGCGCAGCCGCGGTTTGGCGCTGCGTTCATCCAGGGCGACAACGATCAGGATCTCGCCTTCATCGGTTTTCTTCAGGGCGTTTTCCAGCAGGCTCAGCAGGGTCTGGCGCAGGCGCGTCGGGTCTCCGCTGATGACGCGTGGTACCTGCGGCTGGATAAAGCTGATCAGCTCGACGTTCTGCTGTTCAGCCTTGGCGCGGAAGATGCTCAGGCAATCTTCGATCAGGGCGTTGAGGTCGAACTGCACGTCGTCCAGTTCGATCTGCCCGGACTCGAGTTTGGAGATGTCGAGAATTTCGTTGATCAGTGTCAGCAGCTCGTTGCCGGCGCTATGGATGGTCTGTACATAGTCGCGTTGCTTGACCGACAGCGGTGTGCCCAGCAGCAATTCGGTCATGCCCAGCACACCATTCATCGGGGTGCGGATTTCGTGGCTGATCTTCGCCAGAAATTCGGCTTTGGCGTTGATTTCGGCGTTGCTGGCGGCCAGGTCGCGACTGACGCTGAAACGGTCTTCGGTGATGCTGCGCTGACGCTCGCCCAAGGCAATACTCATCAACAGGCCACTGATACAGATAAACACCAGCAGAATAATGATCAGGCTTTGTGGCGCGACCAGGGTCAGCCCCTGCAGTGCCGGCAGAATAATCAATGTGCCGAGGTTGAACACCACCATGGCCGCCACGAACAGACGCGCCGGGCGATAACCTTTTTGCCAGTGATGGGCGCTGACGAACAACATGCTCAGACCGGCCAGAGCAACCAGCCCATACGTAATCAGGTTCAGCGGCAGTGTGTTGACGAACAGCAACAGCAGGCCGCAGACCATGATGAACAGAATGTCCCCCAGCAGCAGCTTGTTCAACGGGTGAGGACCGAGCGGGGCGAAGAAACGGTAGGCGAACATCAGGCCGCAAGGCGCGGTCATCAGCAAGGCGAGGTAGGCACCGGGTGTTTGCACGAAGGACCAGTTCGGTAACCATGGCCGGGCCAGGTTCAGCAGCAACACCAGGCTGAGCATCAGCAGCCCTTCGCATGCTGCCAGCCAGAGGCTGCTGCGCGAGCGGGTGTAGAGGTAACGGGTCAGGTTGTGCAGGATCAGCATCCCGAGGCAGCCAAAGAGCAAGCCGTATATCAGCGTCTGGTACTGAGTGGCTGCGGTCATGACTGCCGATTGCAGCGTGATGTAAGGCCGGAACTGGTGTTCGGAGACCAGTCGCAGGTAGACATCGAGGGTTTTGTCACTTTGTGGCAGCGGCAACATGAAGTCGCTGCTGGGGAGGGGGGGCTTAGCCTGGAGCTGCGCGGTACCGGTATTCAATTGATCGATCAACTGGTCGCCGTCGAGCACATACAGATTGAGGTGCACCAGGTCCGGTGCGAACACTCGCAGCAACTGTTCATGCTTGCCGGGCGCGAGCTTGAAACGCAGCCATAGCGCGCCATCGGGTGCGGCCGCGGTGAGGTGATCAAGTTCAATGGGGCTGAATTGGTTGGTGTAGCGGCTGGAGCGGATGTCGCTCAGCTGCAGGTCGCCCTGTTCGTCGAGCAATACCGCCCAGCCACTGCCTTGCGCGGCCTGGGCCGGGAGCATGCAGAGCAAGGTCAGCAGAGTGACGGTGAAGCCTATGGCAATCCTGAGCCAGCGCACGGCGAAATCCCTTCGTAGATTAATGCCAAAGTATAACTATGCGCGGCACCGGAATAGTCAGGCAAGGGCCGCAAGCCCTTGCCTGGCCGGATGGATGGCTTATTCCTGATTCTCGCCACGCTCGCGGGCAATGGCGCGGTAGCCAATGTCCTTACGGTAGAAGCAGCCTTCCCAGTCGATTTTAGCCGCCAGTTTGTAAGCCTGCTGCTGGGCTGCATCGACGCTGGTGCCCATGGCGGTTGCGCACAGCACCCGACCACCGGCGGTCACCACCTGACCGTCCTTGAGCGCAGTACCGGCATGGAAGACTTTGCCTTCCAGTGTCGCGGCTGCATCCAGGCCGTTGATGGCAACGCCTTTGGCGTAGTCACCCGGGTAACCGCCAGCGGCCAATACAATACCGACGCTCGGACGTGGATCCCATTGTGCTTCGACCTTGTCCAGCGCTTGCGCCAGGGCCGCTTCGACCAGCAACACCAGGCTCGACTGCAAACGCAGCATCACCGGTTGGGTCTCAGGATCGCCGAAACGGCAGTTGAACTCGATGACTTTTGGGTTACCAGCCTTGTCGATCATCAGGCCGGCATAGAGGAAGCCGGTGTAGACGTTACCTTCCTCGGCCATGCCCCGCACGGTCGGCCAGATCACCAGGTCCATGACCCGCTGATGGACTTCGGCCGTGACGACCGGGGCCGGGGAGTAAGCGCCCATGCCGCCGGTGTTCGGGCCGGTATCGCCGTCGCCGACACGTTTGTGGTCCTGGCTGGTGGCCATCGGCAATACGTTCTTGCCGTCGACCATGACGATGAAGCTGGCTTCTTCGCCGTCCAGGAACTCTTCGATCACCACGCGTGAACCGGCGTCGCCAAATGCGTTGCCGGCGAGCATGTCGCGCACCGCGTCTTCGGCTTCGCCCAGGGTCATGGCCACGATCACGCCTTTACCGGCGGCCAGGCCATCGGCCTTGATCACGATAGGTGCGCCTTTTTCACGCAGATAAGCCAGGGCTGGCTCGATCTCGGTGAAGTTCTGGTAGTCGGCGGTCGGGATCTTGTGGCGCGCCAGGAAGTCCTTGGTGAAGGCTTTCGAGCCTTCCAGCTGAGCAGCGCCCGCGGTCGGGCCGAAGCAATCCAGGCCACGGGAGCGGAACAGATCGACAACACCGGCGACCAGCGGCACTTCCGGGCCGACGATGGTCAGGGACACGTTCTTCTCGGCAAAGTCAGCCAGTTGTTCAAGCGCCAACACGTCGATAGCGACGTTCTCGCACTTGGCTTCAATGGCGGTGCCGGCGTTGCCCGGGGCAACGAAAACTTTCTGCACGCGCGGATCCTGAGCCACTTTCCAGGCCAGGGCGTGTTCACGGCCACCGCTGCCAATGATCAAAACATTCATTTCAAAAACCTCGGATGACGCTAATTCTGTGGGGGCCGATCGTTCCCACGCTCCGCGTGGGAATGCCTCAACGGACGCTCCGCGTCCGAGGGACGCGGAGCGTCCCGGGCTGCGTGCCCACGCAGAGCGTGGGTACGATCAAGCAAACAAATCAGTGACGGAAGTGGCGCATGCCGGTGAATACCATGGCGATGCCGGCTTCATCAGCAGCAGCAATCACTTCGTTGTCACGCATCGAGCCACCTGGCTGGATCACCGCGGTGATGCCGACCTTGGCCGCGTTGTCGATGCCGTCACGGAACGGGAAGAATGCATCCGATGCCATGACCGCGCCCTGCACTTGCAGGCCGGCATGTTCTGCCTTGATCGCGGCGATACGCGCGGAGTTCACGCGGCTCATCTGGCCGGCGCCGACACCAATGGTTTGACGGTTCTTGGCGTAGACGATGGCGTTGGATTTAACGTACTTGGCGACTTTCCAGGCGAAGATCAGGTCATTGATTTCCTGTTCGGTCGGCGCGCGCTTGGTCACCACTTTCAGGTCTTCGCTGCCAATCATGCCGATATCGCGGCTCTGCACCAGCAAACCACCGTTGACGCGCTTGTAGTCCCAGGCCGGAACGCGGTCGGTCGACCACTCGCCGCAGGCTAGCAGGCGCACGTTGGCTTTGGCTGCCACGATAGCGCGAGCTTCTGCGCTGACGGACGGGGCGATGATCACTTCGACGAACTGACGCTCGACGATGGCCTTGGCGGTTTCAGCATCCAGCTCGCGGTTGAAGGCGATGATACCGCCGAACGCCGATTCGGTGTCGGTGGCGTAGGCCAGTTCGTAGGCCTGACGGATGCCGCCTTCAGCGTCCGGGCTCACGGCCACGCCGCACGGGTTGGCATGCTTGACGATCACGCAGGCCGGTTTGACGAAGCTCTTCACACATTCCAGCGCGGCGTCGGTGTCGGCCACGTTGTTGAACGACAGCTCTTTGCCTTGCAGCTGGGTCGCGGTAGCAATGCCCACTTCGGCAGGCTTGGCTTCAACGTAGAACGCCGCACTCTGGTGCGGGTTCTCGCCGTAGCGCATTTCCTGGGCCTTGATGAACTGGCTGTTGAAGGTGCGCGGGAATTCGCTGCGACCGGAGGTCGAGAGGGTTTCAGCCGCCTGGTTCACGGTGCCCATGTAGTTGGCGATCATGCCGTCATAGGCGGCGGTGTGTTCGAAGGCCTTGAGCATCAGGTCGAAACGCTGAGCATAGGTCAGGCCGCCAGCCTTGAGGCTTTCCAGGACGTTGGCGTAATCGCTGGCATTCACCACGATGGCCACGTCTTTGTGGTTCTTGGCTGCCGAGCGGACCATGGTCGGGCCGCCGATGTCGATGTTTTCGATGGCGGTCGGCAGGTCGCAGCCTGGCTTGTTGATGGTGGCTTCGAACGGGTACAGGTTGACCGCAACCAGATCGATCGGCTTGATGCCGTGCTCGTTCATGATGGCGTCGTCGATACCGCGACGACCGAGGATCCCGCCGTGGATTTTCGGGTGCAGGGTTTTCACCCGACCGTCCATCATTTCTGCGAAACCGGTGTAGTCCGCGACTTCCACTGCGGCAACACCGTTGTCGCGCAGCAGCTTGAACGTTCCGCCGGTGGAGAGGATCTCGACGCCCAGGGCTTCAAGCTCCTTGGCGAATTCAAGGATCCCGGTCTTGTCGGAAACGCTGATCAAGGCGCGGCGGATCGGCAGGCGGGTAGTCTGGTCGGTCATTTCAATTTCCATCAAAAGCAAGGGAAGTCAGCAAAAAAGGCGACCGGTTTTACGCGGGCGCCTTTCTGGTTTGATTGAATGCTTACAGCAAATCGTACTGCTTGAGTTTCTTGCGCAGGGTGCCCCGGTTCAGCCCGAGCAGCTCACTGGCCTTGGTCTGGTTGCCCTTGACGTAGTTCATCACGCATTCGAGCAGGGGAGCCTCGACTTCGGAGAGCACCAGGTTGTACACATCCGTGACGGCAGCGCCCTCAAGGTGGGCGAAATAATTGTGCAGCGCCTTCTCGACACTCCCGCGAAGGGTCTGACCTTCTTCGCTCGGCGTATTGAGGTGCTGTTTCAAATTCACGTTGTCGCTCACGGGTGTTGTTCCACTCACTAAAGTCTCGGTCATCATCGTCATGCAGCCACCCCTTCTCCGTCCCCTGTCAGGCTCTTGTAGCGTTCGGCGAAGAAGGCCCGAACGTAGGCGCATTGTGCTTCCGTATCTTCCAAACGATTGAAGTGGGCGCGAAACTCCCTGGCGCCCGGCAAGGTTGCGAGATACCAGCCCACATGCTTGCGAGCTATGCGCACGCCCATGACGTCGCCATAGAAGGCATGCAGCGCAGCCAGATGCTCAAGCAGAATACGTTCCACCTCGATCAGTTCCGGTGCCGGGAGTTTTTCGCCGGTACGCAGATAATGGTCGATTTCACGAAAAATCCATGGCTGCCCCTGGGCAGCCCGACCTACCAACAGGCCATCGGCACCGGTCGCGTCGAGCACGTACCGGGCCTTCTCGGGCGAATCGATATCGCCATTGGCGAAGACCGGAATCGACACCGCCTGCTTGATCGCGGCAATGGTGTCGTACTCGGCTTCCCCGGTATACAGATCGGCACGGGTGCGGCCATGCACCGCCAACGCCGTAATGCCTGCCTGTTCGGCAATCTTCGCCACGGTCAGGCCATTCTTGTTCGCCCGGTCCCAGCCGGTGCGGATCTTCAAGGTAACCGGCACATCGACCGCGGCCACTACGGCCTGCAGGATCTCGGTCACCAATGCTTCATCTTTCAACAGGGCGGAACCGGCGGCCTTGTTGCAGACCTTCTTCGCCGGACAGCCCATGTTGATATCAATAATCTGTGCGCCCAGTTCGACGTTGGCCCGGGCTGCATCCGCCAGCATCTGCGCATCTCCGCCGGCGATCTGTACCGAGCGAGGCTCGGGATCACCTTCGTGGATCATGCGCATCCGCGATTTGCGGGTATTCCACAAGCTCATGTCGCTGGTGACCATTTCCGAGACTACAAGGCCCGCGCCCAGTCGCTTGCACAGCTGACGAAAGGGCTGATCGGTGACACCCGCCATGGGGGCGAGAATCAAGCCGTTGTGCAATGTATATGGACCGATGCGTACCGCCGACATAGGACTTCCCTGTTGTGGGGCCGGATCATGAGAGTTCGAAAAAGGGTTGGCATGATACCCGCTCTCGATGACTGGATAAAGGCTGAATTGAACAAAATCTGAACAGTAATTTTGTTATCGCCAGCGGTTTGGTACTAGCAATCAAAGTCAGAAATATGCCGTCAAGCCTGTAACACTTGAGCGTTTCACTCGGGGGAATGGAAGCTCAGGCTGTAGTTCACCGCTTTGGGGCCTGGATCGAGAATGTCCAGCGCGATGTGGATTGGCGTTTGCGGCGGCATTTCCGCCATCCCTTCGAGATCGCCGTTGAGGTACTCGCCGGGCTTGAAGCGACGGCTGGCAATCAGGTGGCCGTTGAGGTCGGCAAAACGCAACTCCAACAGCGGGAAGGGCTGGGAGAAGGGCGCACGATTATAGATGATGGCATCGACCACCAGGGCGCCGTTGAAGTCCGGGTGGCTGCGGACCACCAGGTTGCTGCTTTTGACTTTTGCGATGTCGACCTTGGACGGCACGGTGCAGCCGATGTGCGGGCACAGTTGCTGGAACCACGGACGGTACTGGTCCTGGCGTGCCAGTTCGTCAAAGTGATAGGCGACGTATTGACCGGCGAGGCCGGCGGCGCCGAGCAGGATCAGCAGCAGCCAGAAAAAGCGCCGGCCCCAGGGGGAGCGACGTTTTTGCCAGTCCAGTTGCAACGGATCGTCGGTCAGATCCTCTAATACTTCCGCGCGCAGCGCCGGTTCGCTGCGTTCACGTCGCTTGCGCAGGGGTTCGACCGAGGGCAGGTCATCGTCGACTTCATCGGGAGTCGCCGACAGGTTGCCAAAGGGGATCGGGGCATCAAGCGGGTCGTGCAGGCGCAGCTGTTGGATCTCGGGTTCGTCGTCCAGATCCGCGGGCTCCAGCGACAGCGACGGCTCGGTGCGCGAATGTTTGCCTGGTTCGATCGTGGGTTCTGGCGTGGGCGTGTCGGCGATTTTTGCACGATCGGCGGCCGATTCACTGAAGAGGCTGTCGGACCAGGGCTCCTGGTCGTGCTCGGTGGTATCGCGGCGAGCGCTGAGGCTGTCTTCGCGGGGCCGGGTGAATTCCGTTGTTGGCTGGATTTCCCGTTGTTCGAGCCGGGCGAGCTCTTCGTCCAGATCCAGGCTGTCCAGATCCATTTCTGCAGCCGTCCATTGTTTTTGGCTGATGGCTCGCTGCACGGGCGGTTCGACGGGCGCCGTTGCAACCGGTTTGACCGTTTCCTTGCCGGCGCGCTGCTCGAGTAACTGCTTGGCGGCGTTGAACACCTGCAAACACGAGCCGCAACGAACCACTCCACGGGCCACGCTCAACTGAGTATGGCTGACGCGGAAGCTGGTTTGGCAATGCGGGCACTGGGTGACGAAGCTGTCGGTCATGCGGTAATCCGGTTTATGCAGGCGCTCATTCTAGCGCCGACGGCCAGTAATGCGTACCCAGCCGTCGCGATTGGCAATCGGGTCCAGATCGAAGTCCTGTGCGTAGGCAGCGGCGACTTCTTCACCTTGTTCGGCGAGAATGCCTGAAAGCGCCAAACGACCACCCTGCTTGACCAGGCTGGACAGCTGCGGCGCCAGCGAAACCAGCGGGCCGGCAAGAATGTTGGCCACCAGCACGTCGGCCTGAACCTGCGGCAGGTCTTGCGGCAAATACAGCGGGAAGAGTTCGTCAGCAATGTTGTTGCGCCCGGCGTTGTCGCGGGAAGCCTCCAGCGCCTGCACGTCGATGTCGGTGCCGACGGCTTCCTTGGCGCCCAGCAACAGGGCGGCAATCGCCAGAATCCCCGAACCGCAACCGAAGTCGAGCACGTTGCAACCTTTCAGGTCCTGACCGTCGAGCCATTCCAGGCACAGTGCGGTGGTCGGATGAGTGCCGGTGCCGAACGCCAGGCCCGGGTCCAGCAGCAAGTTCACTGCGTCCGGCTCAGGCGCGGCGTGCCAGCTCGGGACGATCCACAGGCGCTGACCGAAGCGCATTGGCTGGAAACCGTCCATCCAGCTGCGTTCCCAGTCCTGGTCTTCGATCACTTCGCTGTGATGCTCGGGCAGCGGGCTGCCAGTCAGCAATTCGAGGTGGGCCAGTACGCTGGCGGCTTCGGTGCCGCCTTCGAACAAGGCCAACAAGTGAGTGTGCGACCACAGCGGGGTGGTATTGAGTTCCGGCTCGAAAATCGGCTGATCTTCGGCGTCCATGAAGGTCACCGACACGGCGCCCACTTCAAGGAAAGCGTCTTCGTAGGTTTCGGCTTGTTCTGGGCTGATGGCGAGACGGACTTGCAGCCAAGGCATGGCGGGCACCTTTGAAAAATATAGATTGCAGCCTAGCGGGCTGCGAGAAGCGCGCAAGTTTACGCGAGCGCGAGGCAGAAGACGACCGGGTAGGCTGAGTTCTGAATTGAACGAACAACCTGTGGCGAGGGGGGGGCTTGCCCCCGTTGGGCTGCGAAGCAGTCCCTATGAAAGCGCCGCAGAGCTTCCTGATGAAACTCATGTTGCAGTCTGCGGCTGCTGCGCAGCCGAACGGGGGCAAGCCCCCTCGCCACAGGGTTTTGTATGCACCAGGAAATCAGAAACAACAAAGCCGCTCGAAAGCGGCTTTGTTGGTATGGATCACAGCTTAATGCTTTTCGCCAGCCAGCTTGTGTTCCAGGTAGTGGATGTTGACTCCGCCTTCGCAGAAGCCAGCATCGCGGACCAGGTCGCGGTGCAGCGGGATGTTGGTCTTGATCCCGTCGACAACGATTTCGTCCAGCGCATTGCGCATGCGCGCCATGGCTTCGTCACGGGTGGCGCCGTAGGTGATCAGCTTGCCGATCAACGAATCGTAGTTCGGCGGAACGGCATAGCCACTGTACAGGTGCGAATCGACGCGAACGCCGTTGCCGCCTGGGGCGTGGAAATGCTTGACCGTGCCTGGGCTAGGCATGAAGGTTTTCGGGTCTTCAGCGTTGATCCGGCATTCCAGCGCGTGACCGCGGATAACGACGTCATCCTGGGTGTACGACAGCTTGTTGCCAGCGGCGATGCTGAGCATCTCCTTGACGATGTCGATGCCGGTGACCATTTCCGATACCGGGTGCTCTACCTGGACACGAGTGTTCATCTCGATGAAGTAGAAGTGGCCGTTCTCGTACAGGAACTCGAAAGTGCCGGCGCCACGGTAGCCGATGTCGATGCAAGCCTTGACGCAGCGAGCGAGGACTTCAGCGCGTGCTTTCTCGTCGATGCCCGGTGCCGGCGCTTCTTCGAGAACCTTCTGGTGGCGACGTTGCAGCGAGCAATCGCGGTCACCCAGATGGATAGCGTGGCCCTGGCCGTCGGAAAGTACCTGAACTTCCACGTGACGTGGGTTGGTCAGGAATTTTTCCAGATAGACCATCGGGTTACCGAACGCTGCGCCCGCTTCGGAGCGGGTCAGTTTCGCCGAGGAGATCAGGTCTTCCTCTTTGTGCACCACGCGCATGCCACGACCACCGCCGCCGCCAGCGGCTTTGATGATCACTGGATAACCAACTTCGCGACCAATGCCCAGAGCGGTTTCTTCGTCTTCCGGCAACGGGCCGTCGGAACCCGGAACGGTCGGCACGCCGGCTGCAATCATGGCGTGCTTGGCCGATACCTTGTCGCCCATCAGGCGAATGGTTTCGGCTTTCGGGCCAATGAACGCGAAGCCGGAGTTCTCGACCTGTTCGGCAAAGTCGGCGTTTTCCGCAAGGAAGCCGTAGCCTGGGTGGATGGCGGTAGCGCCAGTCACTTCAGCGGCGGCGATGATGGCCGGAATGTGCAGGTAAGAGTGCGCGGCCGAGGCCGGGCCGATGCAGACGGATTCGTCTGCCAGGCCCAGGTGCATCAGCTCTTTGTCGGCCTTGGAGTAAACGGCGACAGTCTTGATGCCCATCTCTTTGCAGGCACGCAGAATCCGCAGGGCGATCTCACCGCGGTTGGCGATCAGAACTTTTTCCAACTTCGCAGTCATCAAAGTTTCTCCGCGGTTCAAACGATGGTGAACAGCGGTTGGTCGTACTCAACCGGCTGGCCGTCTTCGACGAGGATGGATTCGATCACACCGCTGGCTTCAGCTTCGATGTGGTTCATCATCTTCATGGCTTCGACGATGCACAGGGTGTCGCCTTTCTTCACGGTCTGGCCGACTTCAACGAAGGACGGCGAGGACGGCGAGGATTTGCGATAGAAAGTACCGACCATCGGCGAACGGGCAACGTTGCCGTTCAGCGCAGGCGCAGCCGGGGCTGCAGGAGCAGCGGCGGCAACCGGAGCAGCAGCGACAGGCGCAGGCGCCGGTGCCGGAGCATGCATAGGAGCGGGAGCGTAGTACTGCTGAGCCGGCGTCTTGCTGTGACGGCTGATGCGTACGGACTCTTCGCCTTCCTTGATCTCGAGCTCGTCGATACCGGACTCTTCCAGCAATTCGATCAGTTTCTTAACTTTACGGATATCCATGAATCATCAACTCCCAAGGGTCGGTCAGGGGGCGTTTAACGCTTGTTGTTCAAGCTGTTGCCTGTCTTTCAAGCTGCTCTAGGGCGGCCTCCAGGGCCAGTCGATAACCGCTGGCGCCAAGGCCGCAGATCACTCCCACCGCAACGTCGGAGAAGTAAGAGTGATGGCGGAAAGGTTCGCGTTTGTGCACGTTAGACAAATGCACTTCGATGAATGGGATGCTCACTGCCAGCAGCGCGTCACGTAATGCGACACTTGTATGCGTAAAAGCTGCTGGATTGATCAGAATGAAGTCCACACCTTCGCCGCGAGCGGCGTGGATGCGATCGATCAATTCGTACTCGGCGTTGCTTTGCAGATAGAGCAAATGGTGGCCGGCATTGCGCGCCCGCTGTTCCAGATCCTGGTTGATTTGCGCCAGGGTGGTGGCACCGTAGACGCCCGGTTCCCGGGTGCCGAGCAGGTTCAGGTTGGGGCCGTGTAAAACCAATAAGGTCGCCATCTGCTGCTCCTTTGTCATCTGTGTGCAATTGTCAGAACCCGGCGACTATGCCGCAAAGCCTTTGTGACTGTCCAGTTCTATGCAATAGCCAGCACGATGGCCGATGTTTACGCGAAATATATGACCGGGTAATTAAATCCGGTCATTTGCTTTGGCAACACGTTCGGCGAAGTTTTTCGCGCTGATCTCGCCAATCACCCGCACATCGACACGTTCGACGCCATCCTTGCCGAAAAACATCAGCGCCGGAGGACCGAATAGCTTGTAGCGGTCGAGCAGGGCGCGTTGTTCGGCGTTGCTGGCGGTGATGTCGAAACGGATCAATCGATAACCTTTGAGGCGTTCGACGACATTGGCATCGGTGAGCACTTCGTGTTCGATGACTTTGCAACTGATGCACCAGTCGGCGTACCAATCGAGCAGCAGCGGTGTACCGGAAGACTTGGCTTCGGCGAGGACGCGGTCCAGTTCGGCTGGTGTGGTAATGGTTTGCCAGTTGCCGGCGATTGGCGGTTGACCGTTGCTGGTGACATTGCGTGGTTGGCCAATGGGGTTGAACGGATCGGTCTGGCCACTGAAGGCGCCGTACCAACAGGCCAGGGCATAAAACAGCAGGAACATCCCGAGCAATTGCCCCAGGCGTTTTCTTGGCGGTTTATAGACGAATTCCAGTGCGCCCATAAACAATCCGACGCCACCGGCGAGCAAGCCGATCAACAGCAAGGTGATCTGGCCCGGCAATACCCGGCTGAGCAAAGCAATCGCCAGCCCGAGCAGCAGCACCCCAATCGCGTTTTTCACGTAGATCAGCCAAGGTCCGCTTTTCGGTAGCCAGGCTGCGCCGCCGGTTGCCACCAGCAACAGCGGCGCGCCCATGCCCAGACCGAGCATGAACAGTTTCAATCCGCCACCCAGAGCATCGCCGCTGGCGCTGATGTACAGCAGCGCGCCGGCCAGTGGTGCCGATACACACGGCGAAACCAGCAGGCTCGACACCACGCCCAGCACGGCCGCGCCCCACAATGAGCCGCCTTCGGTACGCCCGGCGATCCGGTCCAGGCGACTGCTGATGGCATGGGGGAGTTTCAGTTCGAATACGCCAAACATGGCCAGGGCAAATACCGCGAAAAACATCGCGAACGGCACCAGCACCCAAGCCGACTGCAAGCGCGCCTGAAGATTGAGCTGTGCGCCGAACATTCCCATCAACGCACCGAGCAGGGCGAAACAAGCGGCCATCGGCAGCACGTAAGCCAGCGACAGGTTGAAGCCACGTAACCCGCCAACCTGTCCGCGCAGGACCACCCCGGAGAGGATCGGCAGCATCGGCAGCACGCAGGGGGTGAAGGTCAGGCCAACACCTGCAAGAAAAAACAGCGCCAGTTCGCGCCAGCTCCAGGATGTGGTCGCGACGCCGCTGCCATCAATATTCAGGCGTTCGGTCTCAGGCGGATAACACAGGCCTTTGTCGGCGCAGCCCTGGTAGGTCACGACCAGCGTAAAGGCGCGTGAGTCGGTGCGTGGCAGTTCTACATCGAGAATGCCGTGGTAAACCTCGACATCGCCGAAGAACTCATCGTGCTTTTGTTCGCCCTTGGGCAATTGCGCCGCGCCGAGGCCAATGTCGGCCGGGGCGGCGTGAAACTGGAAGCGATGGCGGTAGAGGTAATAACCCTCGGTGGCGACGAAGCGTAGCTTGATTGATTGCGGCGTACTTTCTACCAAACTCAACTTAAAGGCTTCGCGCACCGGCAGGAAGTCGGCGCTGTTGTTGATCGAACCCAGGGTGGAGCTGGGTCGACTGTCCAGCAACCCGGCGGCGGAGGCCGGCAGGGCGAGCACTAAAAACAGCAGGCAAAGCAAACGGCGCATGACAATCTCGCGTATCGAAAGTGTGGGCATGATAGCGGACGTCGGAAGGGTATGCAGGAGGCATGATCGTTCCCACGCTCTACGTGGGAATGCAGCTGGGGACGCTCTGCGTTCCAACAGCGGACGCAGAGCGTCCATTGCGGCGTTCCCACGCAGAGCGTGGGAACGATCGTTGGGAAGAGAATCTGTCAGACGCGGAAGGCCTGAACGGCTGTATGCAACCGCCCGCCCAGCACTAACAAATTCTCCCCTTGCTCACGCCCCTCGCCGATGCGCAGCAAGTTATCCCCACCCAATTGGTGAATCCGCTCACTGTGATCGCGGATTTCGCTGACAGCGCCGCTCTGCTGGGCGGTGACATCGGCGATGCGCACGGCGGTGTCGGCAATGGTCTGGATCGCCCCGACGATTTTATCCAGCGCACCGTCGGCTGCCTGGGCCTGATTGGCCGTGGCTTCGGCGTGTTCGACCTGGGCACGCATGCCTTCGACCGATTGTCGCGCGGCGGTTTGCAGGCCGGCGATCAGGGTCTGGATCTCGGCCGTCGCCCCGGCGGTACGTTGCGCCAGTGAGCGAACTTCTTCGGCCACTACCGCAAATCCTCGGCCCATTTCTCCGGCGCGGGCCGCTTCGATGGCGGCGTTCAGGGCCAGCAGGTTGGTCTGGTCGGCAATCGAGCGGATTACCGTCAGCACACCGCCAATGGTCGCCGACTCTTCGGCCAGATGTTCGATCATCTGCGCGTTGCCTTGCACTTCACCCACCAGCGCATGCAGCCCGGTGAGGCTCAGGCCGATCACTTTCTGCCCGTGCTCCACCGCCAGTCCGGCATGACGACTGGCATCGGCAGCCTGGCTGGCATCACCGGCGACTTGTTGAATCGTCGCCTCGAGTTCACCCAGAGAGTCGCGGATCAACGCGGTGTCGCCGGCCTGATGCTCGGCGCCACTGTGCAGGTCATTGCTCAATTCGGCCAACGTTCGGCTGCTGCCGGCGACTTGCTCGGCGTTGAGGCGAATGGTGCCGACCAGGTCGACCAGATAGGCGCGCAAGCGATTGAGTGAGGCTTGAATGTCATGCAGTTCGCGGTTGGTCGCGCCCAGTTGAATGTCGCGGCTGAAGTCACCTTCGGCCCAGGTCGACAGCGCCGGGGCGAGGTTGGTCAAGGTTCGGGCCAGGCGTCGCTGCAAGGTATCGATGAGCAATGCGATCAGCAGGATCAGCCCGATCATCACCCCTTGCATCAGCCGTACTTCGCTCTGGATCTGCCCGTGTTGGGCTCGCACCACGGGTTCCAACCCGGCGATGGACTGCTGCACGGCGGCGATTTTCAAGTGCGTCGCGGTGCTGAGGTCGGCGCGTTTCTGGATCTGTTCGCGAGTGCGCGCCAGTTCCGAGGGGTAGCGGGTGAGCAGGCTGTTGAGTTCCCGCTTGAGGCCGACGCCGGCATCTTCGGCGATGGTTTTCTCGGTGTTATCCAAACCCATCATCGCGGCGAAATCATCGGTGTTCGATTCGGTGCTGGCGGTCACGCCAAGTAGCGGCAAAGCGTCCAGTTGCTCGGCTTGAGCGCGGATGTTGGCAACTTCGCGTTCGACATCGGCGGCCAGTTCGCTGCGACCACTGCTGACCAGTTTGTCCCGAGCCAGAGACAGTTTGCCCAGGTGCTGGGAGGCGACCAGCAAAGGCGTCAGGTACGCCGCATTACCGCTGGCGTATTGGCTGAGCTGATCCAGGCAGGCGCCGAGTTCGCGTTCGGCTTGCAGCAGCAGTGCTTGCGGGTCGCCCGCGAGTTTGCCGGCGGCCAGCAGGTCGGTTTTGCTGAACTCAGCCAAATTCGACAGGCTGGGACGCAAGGTGTCGGCCAATGCCGGTGGCAACTCACCGAGTTCCTTTTGCAAGGCGTCGATGGCCTGGCTGGCGCTGCTCAGGCGTAGGGCATCGCCGCTGGCCAGGTAATCCTCGACATTGCGCGCCACTTCATTTTGAAACTGCTGAGACAGGCCCAGATAACGCTCCATCAATAGATAGGGACGTTCCAGGGCTTTTTGCGACCACCAGAGCGTGGCGCCAAGGGCCACGCACACGGCGACCAGAAGGAGGGTATTGAGATTGGTCAACAGCTTCAGGCGCATCATGGTCTACCAACGGCAGAATGGTAAGTGCCTGAAGTTATTGCGTTTCTGTTACAGAGTTATGACCGAATGGGTCGATTCCGATGAAAAAGTGGCACTTTGCTTTGATTCTCGCGCGGCTTGTACGCGATTACGTCCGGCGTTCTTCGCGCGGTACAGCGCCTCGTCGGCCTGGCTGGCCATCATCAGGCTGTCAGAGTCTTCGCGCAATTCGACGACACCGGCACTGAATGTGCACCAGAGGTCCTGCGGCTGAGCGGGGTAGTGAATTTCGGCAAAGCGCTGACGGATTTCATCGAGGACCTTGCAGGCCGATTCGATATCTGTGTCCGGCATGACGATGGCGAACTCTTCACCGCCGTAACGGCCGATGAAGTCGGTCTTGCGCAACCGCTGCTTGAGAAACAGCGCCAGACTCTTGATCACCCGGTCGCCCATGGGATGGCCGTGGCTGTCGTTGACCCGTTTGAAGTGGTCGATGTCGAGCATCGCAAAGCTCAGCGGCTTGCTTTCGCGACGGGCGCGGAATGAACAGTCTTCGAGCAATTGCAGAATATGGGTGTGGTTGTACAAACCGGTCAGGCTGTCACGCACCATCCGCGCTTTCAGATTGCGCGCACGCGCCGCGCGGTTGCGCACGGTGGTGATCAGGTGTCGTGGCTTGATCGGTTTGGTCAGGAAGTCGTCGCCGCCCTCGCTCATGGCGTCGAGCTGTTTGTCCAGATCGTCTTCGGCTGACAGATAAATGATCGGCACGCTGACATAGCGGTCGTTATGCCGGATCACCTTGGCCAGTTCAGTACCGGTGCAGGCCGGCATGTACATGTCGAGGATGATCAGGTCCGGCTGGAAATCCGCCAGTTCGGCCATGGCCTGGATCGGTTCGATCAGAGTCCGCGTGACGATCCCGGCACTATTGAGCAGGCGTTCTGTGTGCAAGGCCTGGGCGCGGGAGTCGTCGATGATCAGCACTTTATAAGGTTCGTACTGGGCGACGCAGGTCAGGACTTCGATCTTTTCCAGCAGGCTCGAGGCTTCGAGGGTGCCGGTGAGGAACTCCTGGCCACCGGCGCGCACAGCGGCGAGGCGGGTCGGGGTATCGGTTTCGTGCAGGCTGAAAAACAACAGCGGCAAGGGCTGGTCGAGGCCTTCCTGGGCTTCGGCCGCCAGTTTCAGGCCGATACCGGCGCCACTGAAGTCGACGTCCATGACAATCGCCGCCGGCAACCGCTCGACCATCGAGGAGCGGAACGCGGCGACACTGTCGAGGGATTGAGCGCTGAGCCCGAAGAATTCTAGTTGTTTGGCCAGCCGTTCGGCCCGGTCGTGATCTTGCAGCATCACGTAGATCGGCTTGCGCAGCGGCGGCAGAAAGGTTTGTTCGAGCTGATCGCCATGACGCAGGCCGGTGCGGGACAGGCGCTGCATCAGACGATTGAGGTCAGTGATCAGTCCGCTGCTCAGGCGTCCGCGGTTGGCGTCCACCGCTTCCAGCGACTGGCCGATGTGGCGTGCCAGCTGGGTATGTTCCGGTTGTTCGAAACGTTCGGCAAAGCGCAGCAGGCGCAGATTGGCTTCGCTCAACTCCGACAAGTCGGTGGTGGACCATTCGTTGCGCTGCAGGCGTTGCCATATCTCAAGAATCTGACGTGCCTGATGAATTACCCGCTGGGCAAAGTGGTGCTTGAGGCGCTCACGGCTGGGGTCTTCTGGCTCGGTCATATCCTGACTACTAGTTAGGGTGCATGCTGAGATCGACTGGTGGCTCTATGCTAGCACCTCTTTTCGATTGCATGAGTGTCGTACGTCAATAATCTGCAAAGCGACTTCATTCAGTTTCTGACCGACTGGTCGCATAGGCTCAGCGCTGTGCTTCATTTATAGTGGCAGCTCGATTGCAGTCATTGTGTGGCTCGCTGTGACGCGCAGGATTTAATGCGCGGCAAATGACGCACGATGGCGTAGGGTTGTGGTCGAACCGATGAACTCAAGTGATTGAAAGGATACCGCCATGCTGGACTGGAAGAACCGCACAGGCAGCGCGCCTGAGCGTGCCGCTGAACCGAAATCGGCCACCCGCAGTTATTTTGGCGGCCTGTTGTTCAGCCGGGCGCTGGCTACTCTGATTGTTCTTTACCTGTTGGTGGCGATCGCGCTGGGCTGGTACTGGAGCCAGGAGCCGGCGCTGTTCCCGGTTCAGCAGAATGCCCAGGTGGCGGCCGAGAAAGAAGGCAAGCAGATGGTGGTCGGGTACACCACGGTGGAAACCCTCAAGACCGTTGCCGGTACTTTGCTGACCAAACCGGGTGGTTATATTTCCAACGACCGTTTCCCGCCGGGTCTGTGGATGGACAACATGCCGAGTTGGGAATATGGCGTGCTGGTCCAGGTCCGCGACCTGAGTCGTGCGCTGCGTAAAGACTTCGCCCGTTCCCAGTCGCAGTCCGCCGAAGACGCCGACCTGGCCAAGGCCGAGCCGCGTTTCAACTTCGACAACAAGAGCTGGGTGCTGCCCTCCAGTGAGTCCGAGTACCAGGAGGGCATCAACTCCCTGAGCCGCTATCAGGCACGTCTGTCGGGTCCTGATCAGAAAAGTGCGCTGTTCTATGCCCGCGCCGACAACCTGAACAACTGGCTGGGTGATGTGGGAACCCGTCTGGGTTCGCTGTCGCAACGGCTGTCGGCCAGTGTTGGCCGGGTCAAGCTCAACACCGCACTGAAGACTGAAGTCCCGGCGCTCGGTCAGGTGCCGCAGGTTGACGAAGAAGTCGTCGAAACCCCGTGGCTGCAGATCGATAACGTGTTCTACGAAGCCCGCGGTCAGGCCTGGGCGTTGTCCCATCTGCTGCGTGCCATCGAAGTCGATTTCGCCGATGTGCTGGCGAAGAAGAACGCCACGGTCAGCGTGCGCCAGATCATTCGTGAGCTGGAAGCTTCGCAAGAGCCGGTCTGGAGTCCGATGATCCTCAACGGCAGCGGCTTTGGTGTGCTGGCCAACCACTCGCTGGTCATGGCCAATTACATCTCCCGGGCCAACGCCGCGGTGATCGATTTGCGTCAACTGCTCAATCAGGGCTGAGTCATGGCCGATAGCTCCGTCGATGACATGCGTGAGGCCGCCCATCGCGCGGCCTCCGATGCCGAACAGATCGCCTGGGTCGACGAGCAGGACAACCTGCTCGGCGCCCTGGTCCGCTCCGAGTTGCGTGAACGCGAGCTGATCGGGCGTGGCACCTACATCATGCTGTTCAATTCCGCCGGTGAGTTGTGCGTACACCGGCGCACATTGAGCAAAGCGATCTACCCCGGTTACTGGGACGTGGCGGCCGGCGGCATGGTGTTGGCCACCGAGACTTACGCCGAATCGGCGGCCCGTGAGCTGGAAGAAGAGCTGGGCGTGAGCGGTGTGGAACTGACCGCCCATGATCACTTTTTCTTTGAGGACGCCGGCAACCGACTCTGGTGTTCGGCGTTTTCGGCGGTGTGGGACGGCCCATTGATCCTGCAGCCGGAAGAAGTGCTTGAAGCGCGCTTCATCCCGATCGATCAGGTCCTGCTGGAAATCACGCAGAAGCCTTATTGCCCGGACTCTCTGGCGGCCTTGCAGCGCTATCTTCGTGCCCAAGGGCATAACGTCGCAAAAGAGCTATAAATTGGCGCCGATTGGCTCTTAGCAATCGGCGTTTTTGCCGTTACACTGCGCGACCTTTTCACGCTGAACCGGTAATGCTTGTTGTAGGCGCTGCCGCAGGCTGCGATCTTTTGACTTTGCTTTTGAGTCAAAATCAAAAGATCGCAGCCTCGTTGCACTCGTCAGCTCCTACACTGGGTTTTCCGTTTCAGTAGCGCTGCCCCTGCCTGAGTGGGGCTTCGCGGTCGATGGCACCTGCCACGACCAGTCTTTGTCCTCCCAAGAGGATTGCCGGTGGCCAAAAAAGCCGCATCCTTCGCCGCCCTTGGTGGCCTGGTATTTTCCACCGACGCAGGTCGTCATTGCCCGGATTGCAGTAAACCGGTGGATGCCTGCATCTGCAAACAAACCGTTATCCCGGCCGGCGACGGCATCGCTCGCGTGCGTCGCGAAAGCAAGGGCCGTGGCGGCAAGACGGTGACCACCATCACCGGTGTGCCGTTGGCCGAAGACGCGCTCAAGGATCTGGCCACTACGTTGAAGAAACGATGCGGGACCGGTGGGGCGTTGAAAGACGGGATCATCGAAATCCAGGGCGATCATGTCGAGCTACTCTTGGCCGAGCTGATCAAACACGGTTTCAAGGCGAAGAAGTCCGGCGGCTAGCAGCCTCTGTGAAAACCACCCGCGGCTTGATCCAGCCCTGTTCATCCTGGTCTGGCGTCGTCTCCATGGTTTTCACAGAGCCTGTTCATGACCGGTTTCTAAACTCACTGCGGTCAGCGAGGTCTACCCCCTCGTTGACGAACCGTCATTTTCATTCTTTAGACTGCGCCGGCCTGAACCCAGGCGACGCTCTATGACTTCTTTATAGGGGACTTCGATGTCCGTACGACGCACACGCAAAGACGATGGCAGCCAATGGACAGTTGCGGACAGCCGCAGTGTTTACGGGATTCGCCATTGGGGGGCCGGGTATTTCGCGATCAATGACGCCGGTCGCGTCGAAGTTCGTCCGAACGGTCCGACCAGTTCGCCTATCGACCTCTTCGAGCAAGTCGACCAACTGCGCAAAAGTGGTTTGTCGTTGCCGTTGCTGGTGCGTTTCCCTGACATCCTGCAAGACCGCGTGCGTCAGCTCACCGGTGCATTCGACGCCAACATCGAGCGTCTGGAATACCAGAGCAAGTACACGGCGTTGTACCCGATCAAGGTCAACCAGCAGGAAGCGGTGATCGAAAACATCATCGCCACCCAGGACGTATCGATCGGTCTGGAAGCCGGCTCCAAGCCTGAGTTGCTCGCTGTTCTGGCGTTGGCACCGAAGGGTGGCACCATCGTCTGCAACGGTTACAAGGACCGCGAGTTCATCCGTCTGGCGCTGATGGGCCAGAAGCTCGGTCATAACGTGTTCATCGTGATCGAGAAAGAATCCGAAGTCGGTCTGGTGATCGAAGAAGCAGCGGCGCTAAAGGTCAAGCCGCAGGTCGGCCTGCGCGTGCGTCTGTCGTCCCTGGCGTCGAGCAAGTGGGCAGACACCGGCGGTGAAAAATCCAAGTTCGGCCTGTCGGCGGCGCAACTGCTGTCGGTGGTCGAGCGTTTCCGCGCTGCCGGCCTGGATCAGGGCATTCGCCTGCTGCACTTCCATATGGGTTCGCAGATCGCCAACCTGGCGGACTACCAGCACGGCTTCAAGGAAGCGATCCGTTATTACGGCGAGCTGCGTAACCTCGGCCTGCCGGTGGATCACATCGACGTCGGTGGCGGTTTGGGCGTGGACTACGACGGTACGCACTCGCGTAACGCCAGTTCGATCAACTACGACATGGACGATTACGCCGGTGTCGTGGTCGGAATGCTCAAGGAGTTCTGCGACGCGCAGAGCCTGCCGCACCCGAACATCTTCTCTGAAAGCGGCCGTTCCCTGACTGCTCACCACGCCATGCTGGTGGTTCAGGTAACCGACGTCGAGAAACACAACGACGACGTGCCAAAGATCGATAACAAGGAAGAGCTGCCGGAAACTGTGCAGTGGCTGGTTGACCTGCTCGGCCCGACCGACATCGAAATGGTCACCGAGACCTACTGGCGCGCCACGCACTACATGAGCGACGTGGCCACGCAATACGCCGATGGCAAGCTGACCCTGGCGCAAAAAGCCCTGGCCGAGCAATGCTACTTCGCCGTTTGCCGTCGCCTGCACAACTCGTTGAAGGCCCGTCAGCGTTCCCACCGTCAGGTGCTCGATGAGCTCAACGACAAGCTGGCTGACAAGTACATCTGCAACTTCTCGGTATTCCAGAGTCTGCCGGACACCTGGGCCATCGGCCAGGTCCTGCCGATTTTGCCGTTGCACCGTCTCGACGAAGAGCCGCTGCGCCGTGCGGTGCTGCAAGACCTGACCTGCGATTCCGACGGCAAGATCAAGCAATACGTCGATGAGCAGAGCATCGAGACCAGCTTGCCGGTACACGGTCTGAACGAAGGTGAAGACTATCTGCTGGGGATCTTCCTGGTGGGTGCCTACCAGGAAATTCTCGGCGACATGCATAACCTGTTCGGTGACACCGACTCGGTGAACATCTACCAGAACGCCGATGGCAGCGTGTACCACGCCGGTATCGAAACCCACGACACCATCGAAGACATGCTGCGTTACGTGCACTTGTCGCCGGAAGAGCTGATGACCCACTACCGCGACAAGTGCGCCAGTGCCCGCATCAGCGCCGCCGAGCGCACCCAGTTCCTCGATGCCTTGCGTCTGGGCCTGACCCGCTCGTCTTACCTGTCTTCTTGAGGTAAGGCTCCGTTCTCATCGGGTTGTCTGAAAATTCTCCGTACAGTGAGGAAATTTCAGATGACCTGGTGCGGGGCTTCTCTTTTTTCAAGTGAAATGAACCACAGACCGGGCTATCCAAGCGATGTGGTCTTCTTTTCACGTAGGTCATTTCCTAAGTTGTATTTCGGCACTCTACTCGGCCATGTCTCTCAGCGAGAATCCCCGGCCGCCCCTCCTGTAGAGAATCGCCGATGTTCGATCCAGTCAACGAGCCGTCATTTCGTCTGGATATAGCGGGTCTTCCCGACCCCTTTGAGGTCTTGGCCTTTACCGGTAGTGAAGCCATCAGCGAGCCCTTTGTGTTCGACGTGGATCTGCTGAACGATGACCCGACGCTGGACCTTGCGAGCCTGCTGTATCGTTCGGCCTTTTTGCACTTCGGGCCCCAGGGGCAGGGTATTCACGGGCAGCTGCTTGGCCTCGTTCAGCTTGGCCATGGCGGTGAGCCCGGGCTATGTCGTGTGCGTCTCGGCCCCAGGCTGGCGTGTCTGGGCCAGCGCTTCAATCAGCGAATCTTCAGCCAGCGCTCGGTGCCGGAGATTCTCGCTCAAGTACTCAAGGAGCACGGCATTGCCGGTAAGGGGCGTCGCTTCGACCTGAGCGGCGATTACCCGCCCCGTGATTTCTGCACGCAGTACCGGGAATCAGACCTGCAGTTTCTCCAGCGTCTGTGTGCCCAGGAACGCCTTCATTACCATTTCGAACACTGCGCACGCGCAGGACACTGTCTGGTTTTCGGTGATGGCCTGGGGCAGTTCAGTCGTGGCGAAGAGAGCGTCTTTGAGGGTGAGAGCGAACGGCCAGGTGTGCATCAGTTCAAGCTTCACGGCTGCGGTCAGATCGCCGAAGGCCAGACGAATCTGGCGACGCTGCGCAGCGGTCAACTGATGCCGCTGTCCGGCCACCCGTCTGTGGACTGCAATCGTCTCTGGCTACTGACCCATGTCGAGCATCAAGGGGGGCAGGAGCCAGGGTTTCCCTATAGCAATCAACTGCGCGCCGTTGTGCAGGAAGTGCCTTTCGTGACAGATCATTCGGTCATGAAACCCAGGATGCACAGCCTGCAACGGGCGTGGGTAGTCGAGGTCGATGAGTCTCAACCGGATCTGTCCAGACCGGTAGCGGTGCAGTTTGACTGGCTTTATCAGGGAGAAGGCGCAGCGCCCAGCCACTGCTGGTTGCCGTTGGCTCCCGAGTTGGGAGACGCGGGCAGTCTGCCGTTGTGCGAAGGCGCGCAGGTGCTGGTGAGCTTTATCGAAGGCGATCCGGATCAACCCTTGATCAGCGGATTTCTTCCCGGCGCAGCGTCGAGCACAGAGCCAGTCATACCCGACCTGCAACCTTCCTTGGTGACCGATGCGAACCTGGCGCTCGACGGCTTGCTGGGCATGCTGCAATCCAGCGAACCCTTGGTGCTCCTGTGCCTGCTGCCCGGCGGCGGCAGTTTCAGTCATTGCACGCAGTCCTTCTGCACCTGTCGGGCGGCGACGCAGTTTGGCCAGAGCGGTGCGGCATGATCGCCGCTCTGGCGTCCGACTCGACTGCGCAATGGTTGTTGCTCGATGTTCCGGGCGAGCCTCAGGCCGGTGCGAATTTGCGGCAACAGTTTGCTCATGCCCGATGGTTCCGCCTGTTCGAAGGCACTGAGTTTCACCCGTTGCGTGAGTACGGCCCGGTATTGGTCGACCTTCGCGAATGCCCGGCACTGACCGAGTTATGTCAAAGTGCGCCACACATCTGGAGCGGATTGCTGCTAGCCAGTGAAGCAACGCCATCGCAGTTGCTGGAGCATTTGCGACGCATGCTCACGGTCACGCTGGGTCTGCATCACCGGGCCTTGTTGAGTTACTACAATCCACACACGGCGAGTTATTTTTTCGATGCCTGCGATGCGCAGGAGTTGAGTCGCTGGCTCGGTCCGATCGATCAGTTGCGCTGGTTCGGTGGCACCTGGGCCGACCGGGCGATAGGCTGTCAGGGCTGGCAGCAGTTGTTCAATCCGCGGCTTGCCGTCCGGCCGCTGGCCATTGAAGAAAACCTCAGCCTGCGTCAGCGAGACACCTTGCAAACCTGCCTGCTGGAACAACACGCCTGGCGCTGGAGCCGATCCACTGACACCGGCTACAACAGCTTGTGGGCTTACTTGCAGGAAGGGCTGGCGCTGGGTTTCAGCGAACGTGCGGTGCTCGATGACTGGTTATGGCTGCGCTTGCAGCATCCCGACGCAGTGGCCGGGCAGCCATTGTCGGGAGCCAGCCAGCAGGAGCGTCTCGATAGCCTGCGCAACCGGTGGCAAAACGATCAACCCTGAACGTGAAGGCCGGCCCTCGTTATCCTTTGAACCAGCTATCGTGCTTGCGCAAGTACCAGGCGAATGCACCAAGGGTCAGGCTGCGCAGCAACATGAACAACAGGAAGGTTATCCACAGTCCATGGTTGCCCAAGCCTTGCAGCGCCCAGGCGAAGGGCAGCAGCAGGATCACCGTCAGCAGCATACCGTTGCGCATTTCCCGGGCGCGGGTGGCGCCGATGAACAGACCGTCGAGCAGGTAGCTCCAGACGGCAATCAGCGGCAGCACCGCGAGGTAAGGCAGGTATAGGAATGCGGTATCGCGCACGCTCTGGATGTCCGTCTGCATCTGGATGAACAGGTGCCCGGCGAACAGAAACAGCAAGGCAAACCCCACACTCGCCAGCAACGACCAACCGCACGCCACCACCAATGACCGACGCAGGGCTTCTCGGTCGCGAGCACCGATGGCGTGTCCACACAGGGCTTCTACGGCATGAGCCAGACCGTCCAGCGCGTGGGCGGTCAGCAGCAGACCGTTGAGCAGCAACGCGTTGGCGGCGACCGTGGCATCGCCCAGCCGCGCGCCTTGCACGGTGATCAGGAAAAACACTGACTGCAATGCCAGGCTGCGAATGAAGATGTCGCGATTGACCGCCAGCAATGGGCGCCAGCTCTGCCACAACGCCAGCGCTGCCCAGGCGATATGGCCGGGATAGGCGCGCAGAGCCTTGCGGGTCATGAACAGGCCGATCAGCGCGCCGGTCCACTCGGCGATCACCGAGGCCCGGGCCGCGCCGACCACGCCCCACTCCAGACCGAGCACGAACCACAGGTTCAGCGCGATGTTGACCAGATTGGTGCTCAGCAGAATCGCCAGCGGAGCCCGAGCGTTCTGGGTGCCGAGGAACCAGCCCACCAGCGCGTAGCTTGCCAGCGCCGCCGGCAAGCCAAACAGCCGCGTGTGGAAGAACTCGCGGGTGAGCTGATCCAGCTCGGCCGACGGTTGCATGAAGTGCAACGCGACCCCGCTCAACGGCACGCCCACTGCGCCCAACACGATGGCCAGGCCCATGGCCAACAACAGACCCTGGAGCAAAATTTGCCGCAACGCTGCGCCATCCCCGCGCCCGGCAGCCTGGGCGGCGAACCCGGTGGAGCCCATGCGCAGAAAGCCCATGGCCCAGGCAAGAAAGGTATACAGACTGGCGCCCACCGCGACAGCGCCGAGTTGATGAGCATGGGGCAGGTGGCCGATGACGGTACTGTCGACCAGCGCTACCAGCGGTACGGAAATGTTCGAGAGAATCATCGGGGCGGCGAGCGCCCAGACTCGACGATGGGTCGGACGGTCGCGCCAGTCGGCAATCAGGTTGGGCATGCAGGCTCCTTGGGGGCGCCTGCATTGTAGCGACAGATTGTGTTCAGCCAAGTGAACGCAATCTACAAAACATCACAGATCCAATGTGGGAGCGGGCTTGTGTGGCGAGGGGGCTTGCCCCCGTTCGACTGCGAAGCAGTCGTAAAACCGGTCACCGCTTTCTAATCCAAGATCGTGGTCAGCTGGATTCAGGTGCGCTTCGCGCCCCAACGGGGGCAAGCCCCCTCGCCACACAAGCCCGCTCCCACATTGATGGTGGGTTGCCTTAATGAACAATCCAGCTCAGCAACCACAATCCCAGCAGCAACCAGATAATCCCCATGATGATCGACGCGTTCATGAAGGCGCGGATCGCTGCCCACAGCAACATCAGCCCGATGATCAGCGTGATGATGCTGATGATCGAAGTGTCCATGCCCAGCGCCTGGGCCAACCCTTCGACAAAATTGCTGCCGGCGTTGCTCAACAGATTGAACAGACCACTGAGGGCATCGATGATGAACCGGATGGCCGAACCGATTATCTGGCCGAGCCATTCGAAAAAGCTTTCTACCTGCATGTGTACGTCCTGATGGAGTGGTGGCGTGGTTGCCGGATCCGACCGTTGGGCTATTGATCGTGTTACCGAGTTCCCGTAGGAGCTGCCGAAGGCTGCGATCTTTTGGAGTATGGCGCAAAGTGCGCAGGCACAACGCTGCTACTTGCCTTCACCCGCCATCCCCCTGAAGCTATACGCCTTCAGGAGAGCCCGATGAACCTTGTTGAACTGACCGAACGCCTGCACGCCATTCGCGATCGCAATGACTGGCGGCAATTTCACAGCCCGAAAAACCTGGCCATGGCCGCGAGCGTGGAAATGTCCGAGCTGGTGGAGATTTTCCAGTGGCTGACCGAAGACCAGTCACGCCAGTTGCCGGCAGACAAGCTCGCCCATGTCGGGCAGGAAGTCGGCGACATCGTGTTGTATCTACTGCTGCTGTGCAGCGAGTTGGGGTTGGACATGAATGAAGTGGTGCGTAGCAAACTCGCGGACAGCGAACGGCGGTTCAGCTGATGGGCGACCGTCATTTCGATCAGTTGGCGACCCGTTTCGCCGAAAAAATCTACGGTGGCGCCAAAGGTGCGATCCGGCTCGCGGTGCTGCAGGCCGACCTGGCCGAAGCCCTGCCGGACCGACCGCTGCGTGTACTGGACATCGGCGCCGGCCTGGGCCACATGTCGTTGTGGCTGGCCGAGCGCGGTCACCAGGTGACCCTCGCCGAACCTGCCGAACCGATGCTTGAAGGCGCCCGCCAGCGCTTCGCCGAAGCGGGGCAGACCGCGACGTTCATCCAGGCGCCGTGGCAGGATCTGCTCGGTCAGCTCACTGAACCCTGCGACCTGGTGCTATGCCACGCCGTGCTGGAATGGCTGGCCGAACCCCATGCGATTTTACCGGTACTGCATCAGTTGACGAAACCGGACGGCTGGTTGTCCCTGGCGTTCTACAACCGCGATGCGTTGATCTACCGCAACTTGCTAAAGGGTCATTTCCGCAAGATGCGCAAGAACGACATGGCCGGCGAAAAGCAAAGCCTGACGCCGCAGCAGCCACTGGATCCACGGGAACTGGCGGCGCAACTTGAGAGCATGTGGCAGGTCGAAACCCAGAGTGGGGTGCGGGTTTTTTATGACTACATGCCAGTGGAATTCCAGGCCCGTGTCGAACTGCCGGACTTGCTGGAAATGGAACTGGCCCACCGCCGTCACCCAAGTTTCGCCGGGCTTGGGCGCTACCTGCACTGGATCTGTCGGCCGATCTGAGCGGAGCGCGAAATGAAAAGTCGTTCAGGGTTACTGGTGATCTGTCTCGGGTTGGCGGCTTGTCAGGGCAGCAACCCTTATGTCGCGACCTCCAATCCCCTGCCACCGGCACCGCCTCAGGCCGCCACCACCTTCGATCGCAGCGCCTACCCGGCGCCGCCACGCGATTACGGCCGCTATCGCAGCTGGGCCTGGCTCAACGGACGCCTGCCACCGGGCACGGCCTGGGCCGACTCGGCGCAGGTGGCCGAAGCGGTCAGTAATGCCTTGGATCAACGCGGCTTGCGCCCACTGCACGACAACCGCCCGGCGGACCTGTTGGTCAGCGCCGATTTGCATCTGGAAACCCGCTTGCGTCAGGTGCAGGACGACTATGGTTACGGCGGGGGTTATTACGGCGGCGGTTATAACCGCTACGGCAGCGGTTACGGCATGTACAACACGGTGCCGGTCATCCGCACTTATCAGGTACAAGTGGTGGTGGTGCGTGTCGAACTGTTCGACGCGAGCACTGGCCAGCCGGTATGGAGTGCCAGTGCCGAAACCAGCAGCCAGGGCAGACAGAGCGAGCGTGCCGATGCCATACGCGAAGCTGTCGAAAAGGCTATGTCGGCGTATCCTCCTAGTTAGCTTCCCGTACAGGAAGCCTCCCGCAGGTGCATGTCTTCTACCGGAGAAAAATCATGTTCCGCCGTTTCGCTTTACTGGCCATCGCCGCGCTGCTCACTGCCTGCGCCGCCAACCAGGTCAATCATGACTTCGATGCCAGCCGCGACTTTGCCGCCTATCGTAGCTGGAGCTGGAAAGAGCCCGCCGTGCAATACCGTCCCGATGATCCACGGATCAAGAGTGACCTGACCGAACAACGCATCCGCCAGTCCGTTGCCGATCAGCTGGATCAGCGCGGCTTGCGTCCGGCCGCCGCCGGCGCCAGTTCGGATCTGAGGGTGCAGGCCTACCTGATCGTCGAAGATCGTCAGCAGCAGGTGACCACTCACTATGGCGGTGGTTATGGTGGCCCATGGTACGGCTACTGGGGCGGGCCGATGTACAACGAAACACGCAACATCAGCTACAAGGTGGCGACCATCCAGATCGACCTGCTCGATGGCAAGGACGGCAAACTGGTGTGGCGCGGCAGCGACGAGCAGACGCTCAGTCGCACACCGAACCCGCAGGATCGTAGCAATAAAATCCACGAGACGGTCGGGCGGATATTGGCGAACTATCCACCGCGCTAAACCGACACCACAGATCCGTTGTGGCAGCGGACCTGTGGCGAGCGAGCTTGCTCGCGTTGGGCTGCGTAGCAGCCCCAAAAATCTGACAACCACTGCCGATTTTTGTGAGCGCTACGCACTCAAGCGGGAGCAAGCTCCCTCGCCACAGGTTTCTCTGATTCAAGGCTCTCTTTTGTGAACAGCATTGCCCTCCGACATTGAGTTTTTGTTGTCTTGGATGGCGAGTTGCCAGCAATCTGGCCAACCCTTGTCTACACTGCTTCTCACCAATGGAGGTAACCCTCGCCAGTGCGCCGGCAAAGGAGTGCGCCATGTCTCCCTGCTTGCAGTTTCGTAGCCCGGCCCGGCAACGGGGAGCGATTGGTTTGATGGCGGTGCTGACCCTGGGCATGGCCTTGGTGTTCTTGCTGGTCGTGGTCGATAGCGGCCGCCTGTACCTGGAAAAACGCAGCTTGCAACGGGTGGCGGATATGGCCGCGCTGGAGGCTGCCACGCGTAACGGTGATTGCGCCGTGGGTGCCACCGCTACCGCCTATGCCACCGCCAGTGCAAACCGCAACGACTTCTCCCTTCCTGACTCCAGCCGCAGCTTGGCGGTAGCCTGTGGCACCTTGAGTCTGGACGCCAATAATCTTCGGGTTTTTACGGCTGATCCGAGCAGCAGCGAAGCCATTCGGGTGAGCGTCAGCCATTCGATCCAGCAAAGTATCGCCGGCGGCATCGGCGCCCTGTTCGGCGGTCCTCCAGCCGGTGCGACCCTCAACCTGACCGCGACCGCCGTCGCAGCGTTGCCACCTGCGCTGGCATCGCTGACCATTCGCAGTACGGTGCTGACTATCGATACCAGCAAGTCGGCCACCCTCAATGGACTGTTCGGTGGTTTGCTGGGCGGCAATCTGAACCTCTCCGTGGCGGGCTGGAACGGTTTGGTGAGCACCAACATCAGCCTGCTCGGTTACCTCGATCGACTGAAGGTCGACCTCGGCCTCAACGCCGCAGGGTATAGCCAGGTGTTGGGCACTTCGGTGGCCGTCAGCCAGTTGATCCAGACTGCCGTCAATGTGCTGGACCCAAGCGGCACTCTCGGTGCGACGGCGACCATCGTCGGTCTGCAAGCACTCAAGGCTGCCGCAGGCTCCACGACCGTGGTGCTGGGCAATTTGTTGCACGTCGAGAATGGCAGCAACATGTCGGCGTTGGCGACTAACGTGAGCGTGTTCAACCTGATCGAAGGCATCGTGCAACTGGCCAACAAGGAAAACGGTCTGGTGGCGACGCTGCCGATCAATCTGGCGGGGCTGGCGCAGATCACGGCTCGGGTGCAGGTCCTGGAGCCGCCGCAACTCTCAGCGATCGGCAATCCGAAAAAGGCTGCACTGAACCCATTGGGACCTGACCGGATTTACGTGAGAACCGCGCAGGTTCGCACATTGCTGTCGATCGACTTGCCGGCACTCGACGCCATCGTGGCGCTGGTCAATGCGGTAACCGATCTGGCAGGACCGCTGACCAACACCCTCAATGCGTTGCTCAATCTCAATCTGGTGGCGGTGCTCAACTCACTGACCTGTGCCTTGAGCGTGCCCTGCCAGACGCCCGACATCAAGGTGTTGCCGGGGCCAATACGGCTCGACGTGGCACTGGAGGTCGCCAGCGCCAGCAGTTACGTCACGGCCTACAGCTGCGTCAGTAACACCAACAAAACCCTGACCACCAGCACCAGTACGTCGCTGGTGAACCTGAAAATCGGCCGGATCGATGCGGCCAGCATGTTCGGCAGCAACACCACACCGCCGACGGTCACGGTGCAGCCGTTGAAGGTGATCGATATCGGGATCAAAACCTGTCGCAGGCTTCTGTTCTTACCGATCACTTGCGATCCGCGTGTGCCCGGCGTCGGTGGCGGCATCGATATCGTTGCCGACACTAGCGTGGCGGCGAACGCCAACATTTCCCACGTGTACTCCGCACCACCCGCCAGCAGCCTGCCGGAAATCAATCAGCCGCCGTTCTACTACTCGTTTACCACCAGCAGCATCGTCAGCAGTCTGCTCAATACCCCGCTTAATATTCACGTGGACATGTATGGCCCGTCGGGCAGTCTCGTCAGCGGTCTGGGGGCGATCCTGAGCAATGTGACCACTTTGCTGGTCAGCGCGATCAACAGCGTGCTCAGCCCGTTGCTCGACAGCTTGATCAACACCTTACTGGTAAGCCTTGGGATCGATTTGAACAAGGTCGACGTCGGCGCCAACCTCAGCTGTCACTCGGGACGCGCGACGCTGGTGATCTGATCACCTGTGACAATCGGCAACTCGATACAAAACCGCGCGCCCTCGGTCGAGTTTCTTACACTCAACTTACCGCCCATGTTTTCGACGATGCCGTAACTCACCGACAACCCGAGCCCGGTGCCGATGCCCACCGGTTTGGTGGTGAAGAACGGTTCGAAAATCCGCTCCAGCAGCCGTGGATCGATGCCGCCGCCGTTGTCCTCGACCCACAGTCGCACTGAGTGTTCATCACGTTCGGCGTACACCGAAATCCACGGTTTGAACTCCCGGTCGGCCTCGCGCTTGCCCAACAATGCATCCCGCGCATTGACCATCAGATTGATCAGCACCTGTTCCAGCTGATCGACGTAACCGCGTACCTGCACCTCGAATCCGGTCTCGCTGACCCGCAGCTCGACCCCTTTGCCGCGCATGCCTTCGGACAGCAGTGACAGCGTGCCCTCGATGGCTTGAGCCGGATTGAACGGGTGTTGCTCGATCTCCGAACGCCGACCGAATACCCGCATGTGATCCACCACCCGTGCGGCACGCTGGACTTGAGCGTCGATGCGGTTGAGCTTGTCTGTCAGGTAATCGATTTGCGCGTCACCATTGCTCAGGCGCTTGAGCACATTGACGATGGCCATGCGCATCACGTTCAGCGGCTGATTGATTTCATGGGCCAGCCCGGTGGCCATTTCGCCGAGAGTGGCCATTTTCGCGCTCTGGGTGAGCTGTTGTTGGGCGCGCCGGACTTCGGTGTTGTCACGGCCCACGGCTTGAATCTCAAGCAAGCGACCCTGCTCGTTGAACACCCCGCGATCCGACCAGACCCACCACGCATGTTCCCGTCCCGGCAGTTGCAGGTTGATTTCCGCGGTACTGACCGGGAACTCCGGGCTCAGTCGACTGAGCCGCTGGAGGAACGCTTCGCGCTGTTCCGGCGACATCCAGCTGCCCAGGTTCACCCCCGGCAGTTGCTCGGGTTGGCATTCCAGGTAGGTCGCCAGCGGGCGGTTGCCGAAGGTCAGTGTCAGGTCTGGAAGGTAGCGGCAGATCATCGCCGGGGAATCTTCCACCAGGATCCGATAGCGCTCTTCACTCTGTTTTACTTGCTCGGCGGCCAGGGTCGCTTCGGTGACATCCAGCCACAGGCCCACAGCTTCCACCGGCAGCCCGAGGTCATCGCGCAGCAGTTTGGCTTCGTCCAACAGCCAGTGATAATCGCCGCGACTGTCGCGCAGCCGATAACGGGCTCGCACCGAACCCTCGCGCAACAGTTGCCGGGTGCGCTCGAAATAACCGTCACGGTCCTCGGGGTGGACCCGTTCCACCAACGCGCCGGCGGCGCAATCGGCGAGCGACCAACCGAGCAGCGGCAACAGGCTGTCGCTGAAAAATGTCGGTTGCAGCGCACCTTCGACATAGCGCTGTACGTAGATCACCGCCGGCGAACTGGCAATCAGATTGTCCAGCCGGGCATGGGCGGCAGCGGCGTTCTGCTCCTGATTCTTGATGTCGCTGATGTCGAGCATGAAACCCACCAGCCGCCGGTTTCTGCCGATGCCCAGGGCCTGACCTTGCAGCCGATACCAGATCGGCGTTTGTGCCGCGTCGGGACGATGCAGGCGTACGCACAGCAGCAACGGTGCGCCTTCATCCTGCAAGGTTTGCAGGCGAATCGTCAGCTCTTCACGGTCGGCGGGGTGGATCTGGTCGAGCCAGTCGTGCAGCGGAAAACGCGTGCTCGCAAGGTTGAGCGTACCGGCCAGCGATGGCGCCAATTGCACCTCGGCGTTGTCACTGAAGACCTCCCACCAGCCGGTGCCGAGCAAGGCTTGCAGAGACTCCAGCCGCTCCAGTTGCAGATGGTGCTGATGCTCGTGCAAGCGCTCAAGCAGCGGGCCGGCCAGGGCGGCGGTGAGTTGCAACCAGTCGCGCTCGCTCAGATCCGGGGCACGCTGTTGCACCGGGTAAAAACCACAGAGCAGCCAGGCCACCACGCCCTGGGCATTGTGGTAAGGCACCGCGAACCCTTCGGCATTGCCGAAGATGCCTTGCAGGCGGGGGTGTTCGCTGGGAATCAGCGGCTGAGGGGCGGAGCCATTCAAACTGTCGAGGCCGGTACCCAGACGTTGATTGATTTCCCACAACAGTGGCGCATCGAAGGCTGCGTAATGCTGGTGAATCAGCCAACCCTCGGCCTGTTCATCGAGCAAAGCCATGGCGATGCAGGGGATCTGAAAGCGCTGGGCCAGACCTTGCAGTTGCTCCGCCAGCACCTCGGGCAAGCGCGTCAGGCTGCACAGGCGCAACTGTTCACTGACCTGCGCCGCGAGTAACTGGCATTGTTCACGGCTGCGTGCTTGTCGACGTTCGAGCAGCAGGTCGCCGATGTCGATCAACTGCAACAGCCAGTTTTCGCCCAACGGCTGCACCCAGCCACGCAGATGCAGCGGTTGTTCGCCGAGGCTGAAAAAATCCAGGTCCAGGCTTTGTCCCTGCCACTCGGCAGGCGTGCCTTCGACCGACAGGCCGCTATGGGGCATGAGGTAATCGAGCAGATGCGGTGTCTGCGCGCCGGGCATTTGTTGCGCCAGCAGATGCCGCAGCGGGCCGTTCAGCTGAGTCACTCGGCCTTCGTCATCCAGATGCAGCTGCAAACCGACACGTTGCACGCTCGCAGGGTCAGCACTGGTCGAGGGCTGCTGCGGTTGGCGATTGAGCAGGCGCCCGAAGAGCTTGTCCCCGGAACTCAAAATTGCAGGCTCGAGCGGGCGGTAAGGGTCGCCGGCAGATTGGGCACCGAGCCGATCCCCGGCAGCACCAGAAACGGCAGGACCTGATTCAGTTTACTGGTGGGGTAATTGATGGTGACCGTCAGCACGCCACCGATGTAGGTGGCACTGGCGTCGGTGGCCACATTGAAGTTCAGCGCGGCAGGAATCCAGGCCAGTTGCCGGGTCAGTTCGTTGGTGGCAACGGTTCGCACGGCGGTGTCGTAATTGGCGGTGCTCGGGTCCAGCGCCACACTGCGGCGCACCGCTTCGGCCGTCGATTGATTGAACGATTGCATCAGCAACAACGGCAGGCTGTAACTGACCAGCCCATAAAACACGGCGAAAAAGATGATGAACACCAAAGCGAACTCAATCGCCACGGCACCTTTTTGTTTGCGGGGGAGGCCTGTTTTCATGAGTGCGTCTACCCTGACCATCACGACGTAGTATCAGCATAGAATCATTCAGCCAAAACGGACGTTTTTTACCGGATGCAGAACTTTGTCCTACTTATCTGGCTGACGCTTTGCGCAGCACAGGATGTCCGAGAGCGGCACATCGCCAATGGCCTGACCCTTGGCGCGGGTGTATTGGCGCTGGCGTATCTGTTGTGGACGGGCACCACATGGTTGGGGGCCGAGGCGGTGCAGGGCGGCTGGGCTTTGTTGTTGGCACTGGCCTTCACCTTGCCCGGTTATGCATTGAAACGTCTGGGGGCGGGCGACGTGAAACTGATGGCGACGCTGGGCCTTGCGACGGACGGTATGCACCTGCTCGGCGGTTTCATCGGCGCCGGATTGGCCAGTGCATTCTGGCTGCTGCTGGCGCCAAGACTCTGGCTGTATATGGGGCAGGGGCTTAGGGATCGACTTCGTTACCTGGGACCGGGAACGTCAAAAAAACAGCCCTTTGCGCCGTTCGTATTGGTGGGCATGTTGCTCACGCTGGTCTGGATGTATTAGTCGCCGGGCGCCACTCGTTCTATATACATAGTTGGAAAGTGCGTCTACTTTCAAAACAGTTGTTGTACAGCCTGTGGGTAGTGGGGACAGGAACGGTCAAGCCATACTTGGCATGGAGTGACACGTGAACAAGCTTATCTCGGCAATAAAAGTCCTTGTGGTCGATGACGAACCATTGATTGTCGAAGAACTTTGCGAGTTCATCGAGCGCAATGGTTATCGCTGTGTTCCTTGCCAGTCCGGCAAGCAGGCGATCGAGCGTTTCAGTGAATACGAGGATATCGGTCTGGTGCTCTGTGATTTGCGGATGCCTGACATGGATGGCATTCAGCTTGTCCAGGCGCTGCAACGGCTGTCCGGAAAGCATCGGGCGTTCGAGGCGATCATGCTCACCGGCCGCGCAGACAAGCAGGACGTGATCAAGGCCTTGCGCGCCGGGTTCGCCGACTACTATCAGAAACCGATTGATCTGGATGAGTTGCTCGAAGGTTTGCAGCGCCAGGAAGTGGTCTTGCAAGAGCGGCAGAAAAACCTGCAGTTGGGGCATTTAAGTCAGAAGCTGCAGTACCTTTGTGAGTCGATCGACGAGCTGTATCAGGATCTGGACAAGGTTCGTCGGGGGCCATCCTCTGTGCCTTTGCCGGATTCGGCTGGCGGTGCATTCAGTGAGGCGGAGCGGGTGGAGATGCCGGCGGTTTTCAATCAGCTGTCGCCGCGGCAGCTGGAGGTGGCGCGGTTGGTGGGCAAGGGGCAGACCAATTATCAGATCGCTTGTGAATTGGGGATTACCGAGAACACGGTGAAGCTTTATGTATCGCAGGTGTTGCGGTTGACGCATATGCATAACCGCACGCAAGTGGCGTTGGCGTTGTCGCCTGGTAATGCTGGTGTGCGGCGGCTTACTGCGCACTGAATTTCGGGTGTACGCCGCTCTATTGTGGAGCTGCCGAAGGGCCTCTTCGCGGGCAAGCCTCGCTCCTACGAAAAGCACGTTCACCAACGCAATTCCCTGTAGGAGCGAGGCTTGCTCGCGAAGGCGGCCTCAGAGGCAACGATGTTTATCGATCAGTAAAAACATCAGAACCTTCCCACATGTTTTTCAGGTTGCCCGTCGGACGCTGCGTCTCTAGCCTTTGTCCGTCGCTGACAATTCAGCGTCCGGGCGTCGCGGCTCGATTCTTGAGGCATAATCGCTCCACCAAACCACAACACTTTTGGGTGTCTGTCGTTTCGTGTCATGGCGACTGTGCGCGGGATACCTTCGGGTATGCCGAGATATGCCTCTGGGATCGGTCCGCGAACCCGCGTACAGCTGCCACCCCAAATTGCGTCGCGGCAATTTGGAAGTGGCTCCATTTCATCCCGGAGGTGTCACCATGTTCAAAGCAACCCCAAATCCCCCAGAAACCGACGACGTTTCCCCCTACGAATCCCTCGATTCGAAAAAACTCCACGACGCCGCTAACCGCGCGCTTGATCACTACCTCAACCCCTCCGCCCTCAAATCCCCCGCGGCCCGCAAGCCGAGCACGATGTATATGGTCGCGCCGGATATCAAAGACGAAGACCTGCTAGCCCACACCTGTGAATCGTTGGCCCAGGCCAGTGTGATGGCGGGTGATTTTGCGGGGTATCTGGAAGGGCCGCACCGGCACACGGCGATGGCGATTCAACAAATCGTCATGCTGGCAGAACTGGCGGTGAATCGGATGCTGGATAACGTGGCCATACCAAAACCCGCGCCACACAGCTGATCCCCTGTAGGAGCGATCTGTGGCGAGGGGGCTTGCCCCCGTTTGAGTGCGTAGCACTCACAAGATCTTTAGTACACCAAAGATTTTTGGGCCGCTTCGCAGCCCAACGGGGGCAAGCCCCCTCGCCACAGTGAGCTTTCAACGACCAAAGGCCCGGGCCAATGCGGTGAAGCTGGGGCCGGCGAGTACGATCAGCAGCGCCGGGAAGAGAAACAACATCATCACCACGGACATTTTCGCGGACATCTTGGAGATGTATTCCTGCAAGCGTGTCAGGCGCCGGTCATCGAGCAGCATTTTGAGTCCCAGCAGTGATTTCATGGCGCCGCCGCCCTGGTGGATCAATTGCTGAAGTATCACGCAGGTGTCGGTGAATTCGTCCACCGCCAGTAACTGGGTGGCCTTGTTCAGTTCTTCGCCCAGCTCCAGGCCGGAATCGACCCGGGTCAGTATCAGGCGCAGCTCATGGGTCAGGGCCGGCAGTAACTGTTTGCCTTCGATGCTCAGTACTCGCAGCGACTGCTCCACCGCCATGCCGGATTCGAACAGGATGCGCAGCAGCGGAATGAAGGTCGAAATCTCGATCGCCAGTTGTCTTTGCCGACGGTACGCGGCGGCGGCCAGCAAGCGTTTGGGCAGCAAGTAACCGAGGGCGGTGGCGAAGGCCGGGGTGATCCAGTGGTTGTTCACCTGCGGGAAGAACACGCTCTGGATCAACAGGCTCAGGACCAACGCAAGCACCGGTATGCCGATCTGGCAGGCAGCGAACAGCGAGCGTTGCCGGGCGCTGCGCCAGCCGAGGCGGTTGAGCAGCATTTGGGTTTCGTTGTCCAGTTTGACCGAGCGCTGACCGATGCGGCTGTTGCCCAGCGCTTGCAACCAGTGACTGACGCGATGGTCGTTCAGCGGTTTGCCGTCCAGTCGTTGAGCCACTTGGCGAGCACGCCGATGTTGGTCCAGCAGCCCACTGAGCAGCAACAGCGTGGCCCCGAGAAACAACAGTGCGCTGATCAGCAGGGCTATTTTCATACGCTGCGCAACATGCGCCACAGCGCCAGGCAACCCACAACCTGCAGGCCAAACGCGGTCGCGAGCATCATTTGCCCCGAGCTGCTGTTCCACATGGCGAGCAGGTATTTCGGATTGGACAGCAAGAAGTAGCCGGCGAGCCCCACAGGCATCAGGGCCAGCACCATCGCCGTGATGCGGGTTTCGCCCGTCATGGCGCGCAGTTGGCGCGCAGCCTGGTCGCGTTCACGGACCATTTTAATCAGGTTCTCAAACAGCTCACTGGCATTACCGCCGTAGCGGTGATTGACCTTCAGGCCCAGCGCAAACAATCGAAACTCGTCTTTCTCGTACAGTTCGGCGAAGTCCGTGACAGCGTCAGGCAGGCTGACGCCCAGGTGCACATTGCGCTGAACCCGGCCCATGGCGTTCTTCAGTGGGTCTTCGGCGGCGTCGATGGCGACCAGCACCGCATCGGCCAGGGTGCGTCCGGACTTCAGACTTCGCACGGTGTGATCGAGCAACGGCGGCAGTTGTTCGATCATGCGCTTGAGCCGGCGCTGGTAGCACCAACTGATGTACAGCCGCAGAGCCAGAGGTGGCATCAGCAACAACGCCAGCAAACCGATCCAGCTTGCGAGGGCAAACCCCAGCAAAATGCCCACGGCCCAGAGCAACAGCCACAACCTCAGGCGCTCGGTGGGACGACCGAGGCCGGCGCGTAGAAAGGCCCGTTCCAGGCCAGCCCAGGATGATTTCGCCACCGCCAGTTGCGGTTGTCCCTGCATCAAGCGACCGAGGGTTCGATCGATGCCGGTCTGGCGCAGGCCGTTGTAGAACAAACGGATCGATAAACCCAGCAATGCCAGGCAAATCAGGATGAGCAGCGCCGGTTTGAGCATGCCGTGATCCTTAGTGCGATAAGGGAGAGAGCGCCGATTCGCGACGCAGCTTTTCGCCGGCGGGGTTGACCGCTTCGCGCAGAAAACCGAAACCGGTGCGTCGGTCGAAGCGGAACAGCGTATTGGTCACATACACGTCATCACGAATACCCACGACCTCCACCACTTCACTGACGCAGCGGCGGCCATCGGGCAGGCGCGTCAACTGGATCACCACGTCCAGCGCCGCACAGATCATTTGCCGCAGCGTGCGCTCAGCGATGGTGCGTCCGGTCAGGCCCACCAGGGTCTCCAGGCGCAACAGCGCATCCTGGGCATTGTTGGCGTGCACGGTGCTCATGGAACCGTCATGCCCGGTGTTCATCGCCGTGAGCACGTCGACCACTTCGACGCCGCGAATCTCGCCGAGGATGATCCGGTCCGGGCGCATCCGCAGCGCGTTGCGAATCAGGTCGCTGGCCTTCACTTCGCCGTGGCCTTCGGCATTCGGCGGTCGGGTTTCCAGGCGTACCACATGAGGATGGCCCAGTTGCAGCTCGGCGACGTCTTCGATGGTGACCAGGCGTTCGTGAGGGGCGATCAACTGGCTGAGAATGTTCAGCAACGTGGTCTTGCCGGTGCCGGTACCGCCGCTGACAAGGATGTTGCAGCGCTTGCCCACGGCCTCCTGAATAAACTCAAAGATCGCTTGATCGATGGTTTGCATCGCCATCAGATCGGAGCTTTTGAGCATGTCCTTGCGGAATTTTCGAATCGACAGGCACGGGCCATCGAGGGCAATGGGCGGGATGATTGCATTGACCCGGCTACCATCGGGCAAACGCGCATCGACCATCGGTGAAGACTCGTCGAGCCGTCGGCCCAGGGGCGCGAGAATCCGTTGCATCACCCGTTCGACGTGGTGGTCGTCGATGAATCGCAGGTCACTCAGGTGCAACACACCTTCGCGTTCGACGAACACCCGGTGCGGGCCGTTGACCAGAATTTCGGTCACCGTCGAGTCACGCAGCAGTACCTCCAGGGGGCCGAAACCGGTGAGCTCGTCGACGATTTCCTCAGCCAGTCGCTCCATCTCATAACGGGAAATCGCCAGGTGCAGACGGGCGATGTACTCGGCGACTTTGTCGATGACGAACTGCGACAGCATTTGCCGCGAACCTTCCAGCAGGTTTTTCCCGGACTCTTCGATGGCGTCGATGATGTAGCGGTGCAGTACCAGTTTCAGGCCTTCATGGTCGGTATTGCCGGCCGGCCCGTGGGAGGGGGCGCCGAAAAGTTTTTCCCCGCTCATGGCGTGCCCCTCAATCGGTCGAACCAGCCAGCCTTGGGTTTGTCCAGGTCTTCGGAGCGTTTGGCCAGTCGTTCGCCGAGGGCACGCAGGCTTTGGGTCAGGTTTTCGCGCGGGGCCAGCTCGAACAGGCTCACCCCCTGATTCTTGGCGTTGAGCCGTACTTCCGGGCTGTAGGCAAGGACCGCCATAACCTCCATGCCAAAGCTTTTGCTCAAGGTATCGGAGTCTGGCGCGACATTGCGCAGATAGCGGTCAACCAGCAACCTGGCGTGTTCGAGTTTGAGGCCTTTTTCGCGCCAGCGGCCGAGCACCTCAAGGTTGCGTCGGCAGTCGAGCACATTCTGATCGGTGTACCACAGCAACTTGTCGCAATGGCTGACGAAGGTACGCAACGCTTCGCTGTCCGACTGGCCAGTGAGGTTCACCACGATGTGCTGGAAATGCTGGCGCAAGGCGCTGAGCAGCATGTACAGCTCGGCGGCACTGGTCTGTTCCAGCGGTTCGTCGTTGCTGGCGTAGGCGAGAATCCGCAGCCCGGCGTCACACGTGGTGAAGGCACTGTCGATCAGCGTCGCGTCCAGGCGCCGCAGATGGCGCAACGCATCGCCAAAATGAAATGAGCTCTCCAGCCCCAGCAACGCAAGGCTGTCGCCACGTGGCAGCCCCAGGTCCAGCAACAATGTCTGCTGTCCGCTCTTTTGCACCACGTGCGCCAGGTGGTTGGCGAGCAAGGCGCCGTCGGCATTGCTCTGCGCACCGTAAAGCACGGTCAGGCCACCCTGTTGACTCTGTTGCATATTCGGCGTCACGGTCGGCAGGCGTTTGCTCAGGCGTCGCACCAGGCCGGCAACTTCACTGGAACGTGAACCGTAAGAAACGAAGTCCCGCGCACCGGCGCGCATGGCATTGAGCACGAGTTGGTTGTCCAGGCCGTCGCCCAAGGCAACGATTGCCAGCATCGGTTTGGCTTCCAGGGCACCCTCGATCAACGCGCTCTGGGCCACCACATGCTCCCGGTCCAGACCCACGAACACCAGGCTGGCGAAGGTCACGTCCACCAGCGTCAAGAGTTCATCGAGGTTGCCGCCACCGGCGCTGATCACTCGGCCCAAAGGGGCAAGCGCACCTTGCAGCCACTCGAAGTCGGTGCTGTTGCGCGTGATCGCGAGGAACGTCTGACTCAGGTTCTGGGGCTGGCTCATTGCAATAACCCACCGCATGTATCGAAGCAGCCGTTGTCGAGCAAGTACTGCGTGAAACGTCTGCGCATGGAGAAGCGTCCTCGCTCGATTCAGGGCGTTTGTTGGGTGACTTCATTGCCGCGGATGACTTCCACGCTCGTCTTGCGCGGTGCTGCGCCGCCGGTGGCGGGTTTGGGTGTGCCGGCCAGGGCCAGTTGACTGAACTGCACCAGTTCGCGATTGGCACTGGCCAGGCTCGCCTTTGAATCGCGGTTGCCAGCCCAGTATTGGTTCAGACGTTTTTCCTCGGCGCTGCGCACGGCCAGGCGCAAAACCCCGACCTGAGCCGCGAGCATCAGGCGACTCAAGAGGGGTTCGGGGACGGCAAGCAAAACGGTGCGAGCGCTGGCGCGCAGTTGTTCTTGCTTGAGTCGTTCTTCGTGACTGCGCGCCGGGTTGGCAGGCAGGCCATCGTTCATCAGCCCCAACTGGTCGCCGACACCCAGCACCCGCAACGCCGGGACCACGACCTGGGCCGATTGCTGGAGGTTGTTGGTGTCCATGCGCAGAAACAGCAAGACGTCGACATAGTCGCCGGGGCTCAGTTGACCACCGACATTGACCACGTCATCCGCCGCCACGGCGAGGGCACGCTCATCGGGGCGGATCATTCGCGCCAGCGCACCGCCGGTTTCGAAACTTTCATCATTGAGCCAGCTGCCGGCAGTCAGCGTGCGCCAGGGCGTACGGCCAATGGCTTGATCGAGACGGGACAGGCTGCCGGCCGGGGCGGTACGGAGTTTCTCCAGAGTCACGTCGGCGGCGCTGATTTGCTCGAACGGCGCGATGTCACGCAGCAGCACAACCACTGGCTGGCGAGTCGGGTCGTCTGCCGGTGCCAATATCGGGGCCGATGACGTGCCGGATTGCGCGACGGATTCGGGTGCCGGTTGGCGACTCAGCGCCAGCCCCCAGTAACCGGCAATGATGGCGCCTACCAGAAACAGCCCGGCCAGGCCCATGGTGACGCGGCTGTTCATGACGGCTCTCCCTTTCCTGCTGCGTAACGCCCCCAAGACTTCTAATGAGATGACTTCGCAATCAGGCAGCTATGAACATCGAACTATTTCGCTATTTGACGGTAGCGCAGGTAGAGCAAAAAGCCATTACAGGGCGATAAATATCTGACAAAAGTAACGGACTGAAGCCAAAAGCACTGTTTTATGACGCCAGTGAACCGGTTATTACTTAAGTATTAATAGGTTCTTACAGTTGTTGGTCTAGGGTTTGCCGACAATGCTGATGCTGGCATAGGGGAATCATGTTGCGGCCGTGCAACACCCTCCTGTCATAGGAGACACGTCATGCCCTTTACTAAAGTGGTTCAGAAGATCAAATCCGAAATCATTTTGTTCAAATACCTGGCCAAAGATACGGAAGGTGCCTCGGGCATCGAATACGCGATTATTGCGGGTATGGCAGCGGTTGCATTGGTGGTGTTCATGGAACCTATTTCGGGAGCGGTAACCGATATTTTTACCGTGCTCCGGGATTCGCTAGTGCCTCCTGCTCCTTGATGCCGACAGCTTGCTAACCTGCCAGGGCGGTTCTAACGTCAACGCTTAGTCCATTGCAGGTGTTTATTTATGAATGCTCCCGCGCTGCTACGCCAACAGCTGCTTCTGGTCGACGATGAGGAGGATGCGCTGCTGGAACTGGCGGAGTTGCTGGAGGGCGAGGGCTTTAGTTGTTTTACGGCAACGTCGGTCAAACTCGCCCTTCATCATTTGACTTGTCACCCTGATATTGCGCTGGTGATTACTGATTTGCGGATGCCGGAGGAGAGTGGCATGTCGTTGATCAAGCGGTTGCGTGAGCATACGGCTCGCCAGCATTTACCGGTGATTGTGACGTCGGGGCATGCGGATATGGATGATGTGAGTGATATGTTGCGGTTGCAGGTGCTGGATTTGTTTCGCAAGCCGATTTATCACGTGCGGTTGTTGGAGACGTTGAATAATTTGTTTCCAGGGGTGGTCAGTTCCTGAGTCGGCCCCCTCGCCAATCCCCAGATGAAGAGCGGTATGAGGATTTTTGATCGTTCCCACGCTCTGCGTGGGAACGCCTCTACGGACGCTCTGCGTTCGGCTCTTGGGACGCGGAGCGTCCCGGGCTGCATTCCCACGCAGAGCGTGGGAACGATCAGACCGAACCATCAGGCAACAGGCCTCCACTGCCCCGCCATATGCTCAATCTCCCCCGCACCCATCAACTGAAAATCCCCGCTGGACCCCGCCGCACTGGACATCAGCGTCACTTCACTGGGTAGGCGCACCGGTTTCCTGAACTGCACCGCAATCTCGACGTTTGCCGTCGGCAAATGATCGCTCAGGGCTGCCAGCGTACGCGCCTTGTTCCACAGGCCATGGGCGATGGCACTAGGGAAACCGAAGAGTTTCGCGCTGATCGTACTCAGGTGGATCGGGTTGTAGTCTCCGGACACCTTGGCGTACCGCCGGCCAATGTCCGCGGGTGCTTTCCAGTGAGCCACTTCGGTCAGCGACAGCGTCGATGCAAACGCTTCCTCGACCGGCTCGCCTTCCAGTTTGACGCCGCGACAGAGCATCTTGCTTTCCGCCTCCCACAGCACGCCCAACTGATCGTCGAGCGTCGTCACCAAATCGAACGTCGCCCCCTTGGCATGAGGTTGCAGGTTCTGCACGTTCACGCTGACCCGCACCCGGTGCACACCGCCCATGGGGCGCAAGATGCGGATGCGATTGCTCAAGTGAATCAGCCCCAACAGCGGGAACGGAAATGCTTTGGCGGTAAGCAATTGCATCTGCAAGGCAAACGCCAGGATGTGTGGATACGTCGGTGGTAGCAGCCCGTTGTCGGCGAAACCACAGACTTTTCGATAAGCCTCCAGGCGTTTCGGATCGACATTGACCCAGCAGTGATAACCCAGGTCAGGCAGAGTGGTGCCGGTGATTTTGCGGCGCGTTGCCGCCTTCACATACAGCGTTTGCAGGCCCGGTTCGCTATGGAGAGTGTGCCAGTCGGTGGTCATGGTCAGGCTCCCAAAACGCTTTGCCCGCAGACGCGCAACGCTTGCCCGGTAAACGCTCCGGTGCCCGGTTGTGCCAGCCAGGCCACGGCTTCGGCGACATCTTGCGGCAGGCCGCCCTGGCCCAATGAACTCATGCGTCGCCCGGCTTCGCGCAGGCCGAAGGGCAGGTGCGCGGTCATCTGGGTTTCGATGAACCCTGGCGCCACGGCATTGATGCTGATGCCGCGCTCACTCAGCAGCGGCGCCCAGGCCTGGGCCAGGCCGATCAATCCAGCCTTGCTCGCCGCGTAATTGGTTTGCCCGCGATTGCCGGCGATGCCGCTGATGGACGCCAGCAGGATCACTCGGCCGTTGTCGCGCAAGGTGCCGCTGTCGAGCAGCGCCTTGGTCAGTACTTGCGGCGCGTTGAGGTTGACCGCCAGCACCGCGTCCCAGAATTCCGGGGTCATGTTGGCCAGGGTTTTGTCCCGGGTGATGCCTGCGTTGTGGACCACGATGTCGATGCCGTCGGGCAGATGTTCGATCAGTTGCGTGGCGGCGTCTTCGGCGCAGATATCCAACGTGATGCCGCACCCGCCGAGGCGTGCGGCCAAGGCTTCGAGATCGGCTTTGGCTGGTGGCACGTCGAGCAGGATCACCTCGGCGCCGTCGCGGGCCAGGGTTTCGGCGATCGAAGCGCCGATGCCGCGCGCCGCGCCCGTCACCAGAGCCTTGCGCCCTGACAAGGGGCGACTCCAGTCCGTCACCTGCACCTCACACGCTTTCAGGCGAATGACTTGTCCGGAAATGAACGCGCTTTTGGGCGAGAGGAAAAACCGCAATGGGCCTTCCAGTTGATCTTCGGCACCTTCGCCGACATAGATCAGCTGCAACGTGCCGCCGCTGCGCAGTTCCTTGGCCAGCGAACGGCTGAAACCTTCAAGGGCGCGTTGGGCACTGGCGGCGAACGGGTCGCTCAAGGTCTCTGGCGCCCGGCCAAGAATCACCAGGTGCGCATGATGATCGAGGTTTTTCATCAGCGGCTGGAAGAACTCGCGCAGCTGTTTCAGCTGATCGACCTGCACCAGGTCACTGGCGTCGTACACCACGGCTTTGAGTTTCTGGCCGTGGCCGGGAATCCACGCGGTGGCCAGGGTCGGATCGGCGCCGTAGCTGTAAATCGTGTCGGTCAGGCGGTTGGCGAGGCTGCTGACCTTTTCTGTCAGCGGGCCACCGCCAATCAACAGCGCTCCCTCGATAGGCCGCAGCCGGCCTGCTTGCCAGCGTTCCAGTCGTACCGGCGACGGCAGACCCAGGGCACCGACCACGCGATGGCCGATGGACGAATTGGCGAAGTCGATATAGCGGTCAGACATGGATCACGCTCCAGCAGCTGGGGTTAAAAGTGTGGATCAGGAATGGCAATTAGTCGTTCGACCCACGAGATACGGCCTACGCTTGATCATTGCAGGTTAGTTTGTAATGGGACTTTCGGGGAGCGCTCCCACAGGGGTATGTGTTCACAATTGAATATCAGGAAGGAGAGCTTTTTCATGACTCAGCTGCGCCGCGTCGCGATTATCGGTGGTAACCGTATCCCCTTTGCCCGGTCCAACGGGCCGTACGCCACTGCCAGTAACCAGGCGATGTTCACCGCAGCGCTGGAAGGCTTGATCGAGCGCTATAACCTGCACGGTGTGCGCATGGGTGAAGTGGCGGCTGGAGCGCTGCTCAAGTATTTGCGTGATTACGGCCTGACCCGCGAATGCGTGCTCGGCTCGCGGTTGTCGCCGATGACGCCGGCCTATGACATCCAGCAAGCCTGCGGCACGGGGCTGGAGGCGACGTTGCTGGTGGCGAACAAAATCGCCCTGGGTCAGATCGAATGTGGCATTGCCGGCGGCGTCGACACAGCCTCGGACGTGCCGATCGGTGTCAACGAAAGCCTGCGCAAGATCCTCTTGCAAGCCAACCGCGCCCGAAGCACCGCCGACAAACTGAAAACTTTCCTGCAACTGCGTCCCCGCCACTTGATGCCCGACTTTCCAAGCATCGGCGAGCCGCGCACCGGCCGGTCGATGGGCGAACACTGTGAAATGATGGCCCAAACCTGGAGCATCCCGCGTGACGAGCAGGATCAGCTGACCCAGCAAAGCCATCAGAAACTGGCCGCGTCCTACGCCGAAGGCTGGCACAACGATTTGATGACGCCGTTCCTCGGCCTGACCCGGGACAACAACCTGCGCCCGGACCTGACCCTGGAAAAACTCGCCTCACTGAAACCGGCCTTCGAGAAAAGCGCCAAGGGCACCCTGACCGCGGGCAATTCCACGCCACTCACCGATGGCGCGTCGGTGGTGCTGCTGGGCAGTGAAGAATGGGCGAAAGAGCGCGGCTTGCCGATCCTCGCCTATTGGCGTGACGGCGAAGCGGCGGCGGTGGATTTTGTCAACGGTGCCGAGGGCCTGCTGATGGCGCCGGCTTATGCCGTGCCGCGGTTACTGGCGCGCAATGGCCTGACCTTGCAGGACTTCGATTACTACGAAATCCATGAAGCGTTTGCCGCGCAAGTGCTGTGTACGTTGAAGGCCTGGGAAGATCCGGAGTTCTGCAAAACCCGCCTCGGGCTCGACGCACCGTTGGGCTCCATCGACCGCAGCCGGCTCAACGTCAAGGGCAGCTCACTGGCCGCCGGGCATCCGTTTGCCGCCACCGGTGCGCGCATCGTCGCCAACCTGGCGAAGCTGCTGGACGCGGCGGGCAAGGGCCGAGGGTTGATCTCGATCTGCGCCGCCGGCGGTCAGGGCGTGACGGCGATTATCGAGCGCTGATTGCTGATTGCGGATTACTGGGGGTTGAGCACTGCCGCGCGTTGATGCGCGGCCAGTTCCCGGTTGCGGTTGGCGTAACCCTCGGCCATCACCGAGCAGACGATCAGTTGCAACGGGTGATAGATCATGATCGGCAGCAGAATCAGGCCAAGGCCGGGGTTGGCACCGAAGATCAGCGCCGCCATCGGTGCGCCGGCCGCCAGGGATTTCTTGCTGGCGCAGAACACCGCGGCAATCTCATCGGCAGGGCTGAACTTCAGCGCGCGAGCGGTGCGGGTGGTCATCCACAGGATGATTGCCAGCAAAATCGCACTGCCCATCAGTGCAGTCAGAATCACGCTGTTGCCCTGTTGCTGCCACATCCCCGAGACCATCGAGTTGCAGAACGCCGAGTACACCAGCAGCAGGATCACCAGTTTGTCGGCGATGTTGGTGTAGCGTTTGTGCCGAGCGAAAAACTTGCCCAGTAACGGTCGCAGCAATTGCCCGAGCACCAGCGGCAATAGCAGCATGGCGCACAGGTCGAGCAGGGTTGAGCCCAGATCGATGCCGCCAGCGCCGTTGCCGACCACGAAACTCACCAGCAACGGTGTCAGAAAAATCCCCAGCACGCTGGACAGGCTCGCGTTGAGAATTGCTGCCGGTACGTTGCCGCCCGCGCTGCCGGTGAGCGCCACGGACGAGGAAATGGTCGAGGGCAGGGCGCAGAGGTAGAGGAAGCCGAGCATCAGCAGTGAGGGGATGTGCGAACCCAGCAGTTTGTCGCTCAGCAGCCAGATCAACGGAAACACCGCAAAGGTGAAGGCCTGAACCATCACGTGCAGCTTCCGGTTCTTCAGCCCGTGGCGGATCTGCTCGCTGGAGAGGTTGACCCCATGGAGGAAGAACACCAGAAACACGCCGACGTTGATCACGTACTCCGCGTGCATCCCGCCGCCGGTGGCGCCGAAGGTCGGGAAAAAATACGCCAGCAGCGTGGCGATCAGCATGCCGCACAAGAACCAGTCGGTGACCACGCGTTTAAGGTGTTTGAAGGCATGCATGATGGGCACCGAATACGTTTGTAAGAATTGATGACTTAGCCTAACGTCGGCTCCATTAGCCGTCTTGCGACATAAGGCCAATCAATGCCGACTAACGGACAACTTTCCCTCGAACGCACGATCCCGGCGCTAACGACGTTGCCGCGTCCGTTGTATGCGCGGGCGGAAAGTCTGAACGCCGGTTCATGGACGCCGCCGCATCGTCACGATTGGGTGCAGTTTTCCTACGCCATCAGCGGCGTTCTCGGTGTGCATACCGCCGAAGGCAGCTTCTTTGCGCCGCCGCAGTGGGGGATCTGGATTCCGGCGGATCTCGAGCATCAGGTCGTGACGTCGATGCGTGCCGAGATGCGCAGCCTGTACGTGCGCCGCGAGGACTGCCAATGGGCGGACGGGCGTTGCCGGGTGCTGGAAGTCACGCCATTGGCCCGGGAGCTGATCAAACGCTTTTGCCTGCTTCCCGTGGAATATCCACAGGGCGACAGCCAGGAGGCGCGATTGGTGGGCGTGCTGCTGGATCAGTTAGCGAGTCTGCCCGAGGTGGAGTTTTCCCTGCCGCTGCCCCGGCATGAACGTTTGTTGGGCTTGTGCAACGAGCTGATCGACAGCCCTGAGCGCAATGCGACCTTGCAGGAATGGGCCGAGCGTTTGGGCACGTCGGAGAAAACCTTGATGCGCTTGTTCCAGCGTGAAACCGGGTTGAGTTTCCGCGGTTGGCGCCAGCGCATGCGGCTGCTGTCGTCGCTGAGTTTGCTGGAGGAGGGGAACAGCGTGACCAATGCCGCGCTGTCTTGTGGGTATGACTCGACGTCGGCGTTTATTGCGGCGTTCAAGGGGTTGTTCGGGTTTACCCCCGGCGAATTGTTCAAGCAGTAATTGTGGCGAGGGAGCTTGCTCCCGCTGGAGCGCGAAGCGGTCCCAATTCAACCAACGCGGTGCATTAGATAGTCCGCGTTTGCCGGTTTACGACTGCTTCGCAGCCGAGCGGGAGCAAGCTCCCTCGCCACAGGTATCGGTTTCGACCAGTTAGATCAGCAACCTCAGGTCCTGAACCGCCGAACCAACCCATCCAGCTCATTCGACAACCCGGCCAGGCTCTGCGAATCCAGGCGCGCCGAGTTCGCAAGTTCCGCCACCAACTGCGCATCGCCATGAATCTGGCTGATGTGGCGATTGATGTCTTCTGCCACTTGATGCTGTTGCTCCGCCGCCGTGGCGATTTGAGTGTTCATGTCGCGAATCACATCCACCGATTCACGAATTTGCCCGAAGCTGCTGCGCGCTTCGCCGATGCGGGTCACCGATTGCTGCGACACTTCCAGGCTCGCATGCATCTGCTGCGTCACCTGGCTGGTGCGCTTGGCCAGGTTGCCCAGCAGCCCGTCGATTTCCGCCGTGGAATCGGCCGTCCGTTTGGCCAGGGCGCGAACTTCATCCGCCACTACCGCAAAACCACGACCCTGTTCACCGGCCCGGGCCGCTTCGATGGCGGCGTTCAGGGCCAGCAGGTTGGTTTGTTCAGCGATGGAACGAATGGTCCCGAGGATCGACTGAATGTCGTTGCTATCGCGCTCAAGCTGTTGCATCGATTGCGCCGACTGTTCGATTTCCTGGCTCAAGCGATCAACACTGCTCACTGCGGCATCGATCTGCTGCTGACCTTCGCGCGCCTGGCGCTGACCGCTGTCGGCCGACTCGGCGGCCTGGCTGCAGGAGCGCGCGACTTCGTTGGCGGTGGCGACCATTTCGTGGAACGCCGTGGACACCATATCCACTGCTTCACGCTGGCGCCCGGCGGCTTCGGCCATGTCGCTGGACACCTGCGTCGAGCTCTGGGAGGTGGCGAGGATCTTGGTCGCGGCGCCGCCGATGCTTTGAATCAGGTTGCGAATTGCCGCCAGAAACTGGTTGAACCAGTTGGCCAGTTGAGCTGTTTCGTCGCTGCCACGGATTTGCAGGTTCTTGGTCAGGTCGCCTTCACCTTGGGCGATGCCTTCCAGACCACTGGCCACGCTACGGATCGGTCGCACGATCAGGCTGGCGAAACTGGCGCCGACAATGGCGAAGAACACCGCCAGTACCGCCGCGATGATCGCGATCAGCCAAGTCAGTTGAGTGGCCGAGCTCATCACGTCGGTCTGCTTGATCAGGCCGATAAAGGTCCAGCTCAGTTGTTCCGACGGCCAGACGTTGGCCATGTAGCGCTCGCCATTGAGCTCGACTTCTACCAGGCCTTTGCCGGCCTTGGCCAGTTGCGCGTAACCGTCGCCGAGACTGGTCAGGGCTTTGAAGTTGTTTGCTGGTTGCTTCGGATCGACCAGTACTGTGCCGGTGTTTTCCACCAGCATCAGGTAGCCGGTTTCGCCGAGTTTGATCTGTTTGACGATTTCGGTGAGCTGTTTGAGCGTCACATCAATGCTGACCACGCCGCCGTTGGTGCCCAGTTTGTTGTCGATGGTGCGCACGGTGCTGACGTAAGTCGCGTCATCCTGAGCCCAGTAATAGGCCTCGGTGCGAAACGGTTTGCCGGGTTTGGCCTGCGCGGCTTTGTACCACGGGCGCTGGCGCGGATCGTAATTGCTCAGCTTCGCATCGTCCGGCCAGGACACGTAACCGCCCGCCGCCGTACCTAGGATGGCGTAGGCGTAGGCCGGGTGGCTGTTGCCCAGGTCCTGAAGGAGGGCGAAAACCTTTTTGTCCGACTCGCCTTGGGGAATACTCTCGGCGTTGGCGCTCATGTAGGTCTTGAGGCTGTCGTCGGAGTTCTTGATCAGCGGTTGGGTGGCCAGGTAATCGACGTTCTGGCTGATGCCGTCAAAGAACAGCTGCATGGCATTGCTGACCTGACGAATCTCGCGGCCGCTGCCATCGACAAAATTATCCTTGGCATCGCTGCGCAAGTTCAGCACCACGAGGGTGGCGACCAGCACCACGGGCAAGCAGGCGATGATTGCAAACGCCCAGGTCAACTTCTGTTTGATGTTCATCCGCGCTCCAGTTTTTTCTTGTAGGCCCACGCAGTGCAGATGACTCGCGGATTATTGGCAGCCGAAAACGTTAGATACCCCGATCCTTGAGTGCGCCCTCGTTATCATTGTCGGGGCGATTGTCGGACAATTCCTTTTCTCTCTAATGACTTCGGCTGAGGAACGTGGAAATTGAGGCCTGTTGAGAAAAATCCGGCGAAGGGTAGGGATCTACGTGTCAGATTCTGTCGCAAATGCCCTTGTAGCCCTTCGTAAACAAGTGGCGCAGGCTCAGCTATGATCCTGAGCGGTCGATGAGTTGTGTCTGATTAATCCGGCACATTGTGTGCTTCTTGATGTTCATGGGAACGTTCATAGGTCGGCAACCCCTCCCGCGAATGAGTGGATTGCCGTATAACGAATGACTTTCGCGTGTTTGGTAATAAAGGACCCACAATAAAAGCTGATGAAGACTCCAAAACGCATTGAACCCCTGATCGAGGACGGTCTGGTCGACGAGGTGCTGCGCCCACTCATGAGTGGTAAAGAAGCAGCTGTTTATGTGGTGCGCTGCGGCAACGAGCTGCGTTGTGCCAAGGTCTACAAGGAGGCGAATAAACGCAGTTTTCGTCAGGCGGCCGAGTATCAGGAAGGCCGTAAGGTGCGCAACAGCCGGCAGGCTCGAGCGATGGCCAAGGGCTCCAAGTTCGGCAAGAAAGAAACCGAAGACGCCTGGCAGAATGCCGAAGTGGCGGCGTTGTTCCGGTTGGCCGGTGCCGGTGTGCGAGTACCCAAGCCGTATGACTTCCTCGAAGGCGTGCTGCTGATGGAGCTGGTGGCCGACGAGTACGGCGATGCCGCGCCGCGTTTGAACGATGTGGTGCTGGAGCCGGACCAGGCGCGCGAATATCACGCGTTTCTGATTTCGCAGATCGTGCTGATGCTGTGTACCGGCCTGGTGCACGGTGACCTGTCCGAGTTCAACGTACTGCTGACGCCGACCGGCCCGGTCATCATCGACTTGCCTCAAGCGGTGGATGCGGCGGGCAACAACCACGCGTTCAACATGTTGGAGCGGGACGTGGGCAACATGGCGTCTTACTTCGGTCGTTTTGCACCGGAGTTGAAACGCACCAAGTACGCCAAGGAAATGTGGGCGTTGTATGAAGCCGGCACCTTGCACCCGGCCAGTGTGTTGACCGGCGAGTTCGACGAGCCGGAAGAGCTGGCGGACGTCGGCGGGATCATGCGCGAAATCGAGGCGGCCCGTCTCGATGAAGAGCGTAAGCAAGCGATCCGCGCTGCGGACGACGCGCCACCGAGCAAAGCCGAAGAACCGCCTCCACCGTGGATGCAGTGATCGGTTGACCCAAAACCCGGCTTCGGCCGGGTTTTTTGCAGGTGCTTTTTTGGGGGCCGCGTCGTCTGCATCGCGGGCAAGCTCGCTCCCATAGTTTTTGTGTCGCCCCCGGATTCTATGATCGACACCTGACCTGTGGGAGCGTGGCTTGCCCGCGATGGCGTCAGACCAGACAATCCACAACGGCGATACTCACCACACTCAAGGACTGAATGTGAACACCACCCGCAATGCCCAACTGATCATCGCCGCCCGGCTGATTTCGGACTTCGGCGCTTTCCTCAACATGGTCGCGCTGGCCACTTACGTCTATCTGCTCAGCAACAGCGCCATGAGTGTCGGCATCTTCCTCGCCAGCCGTGTAGCCGGGGGGATCTTTGCCAGTTTGATCGGCACCCGGTTCTATCGCCGCTGGGCCGGGCGCCTGCCGCTGATTGCCTTCGACCTGCTGCGCGCCGGTTTGCTGGGCCTGCTGCTAGTGTTGCCGGTCACCCAACAAGCGCTGCTGCTACCGCTGATCGCGTTCGGTCTGGGGTTCGGCAATTCGATGTTCGCCATTGGCCTCAACAGCCAATTACCGCACATGATCGATAAGGCGCAGCTGCTCAAGACCAACGCCTGGATGACCTCGGCATCATCTGCGGCGATGGTCGGCGGGAGTCTGGTGGCGGGGTTGTTGGTGGCGGGGTTTGGCTTTGAAACGGTGTTTGCCCTGAACGTGGCCACTTACCTGCTGGCGGCGTTGTTGATTGTGCCGCTGCGGTTTTCCAGACCTGCACCCAGTGATGAACCCCATCACCAACAAGGCGAATGGTCAGCCCTGTGTCAGGGTTTGCGCACGGCGCCGGTGCTGACGGCGATGCTAGCCGTTGCCATGGCCGACACTTTGGGCAGCGCCGCACACAACGTCGGCTTCCCGATCATTTCAAAACTGCTGACACCCGAGTCGGCCAGCACCACCTTGGGCATGATGCTGGCGGTCTGGGCCAGTGGAAAATTCATCGGTGCGCGAATTGCCAGTCGCCTGAAAGGTACGGACAACGTTCATTTGGAACGGCGATTTTTCTTCGGCGTTTTGCTGATGTCCTGCGGCTTCATCCTGATGTTTCAGCAGCAGACGCTTTACGGCTTGCTGCTGTTTTCGTTGCCCGCAGGCTTGGGCGACGGGTTCTCGGAAGTCGGCCTGATGTCGCGCCTGCAACGTGAACCGGACAACCTGCGCCTGCCGATTTTCAGCTTTTTGACGCTGCTGCAAATGACCGGGTTCGGCATCGGCATGTTGATCGCCGCGCCGTTCTATTCGTGGTGGACGCCCGGCGCGGTGGTGTTGTTGTTCCATGGCATTCCCCTCACCACGTTGCTGGTGGCGAAGGGGTTGGCGCTCAGGAATGGGCGGGTTCGGCGCAGCAGCCCGACGCCAGCTCCTTGAGGATCGGGCAGTCCGGGCGGTGGTCGCCGTGGCAATGTTCTACCAGGTCTTGCAGGGTGTCGCGCAGTTGGCCGAGTTCGCGAATCTTCTGGTTCAGTTCGTCGATGTGCTGACGGGCCAGCGCCTTCACATCAGCGCTGGCGCGCTGACGGTCTTGCCAGAGGGTCAGCAGTTTGCCGACCTCTTCCAGTGAAAAGCCCAGATCACGAGAACGCTTGATGAACGCCAGGGTGTGCAGGTCGTCATCGCCATAGACCCGGTAGCCACTGTCGGTGCGATGAGCAGCCTTGAGCAGGCCGATGGATTCGTAATAACGGATCATCTTTGCGCTCAGACCGCTCTGGCGGGCCGCTTGGCCAATGTTCATCGGTGATCCTCCAAGTCTTTGGGTTTCCAGGTTTTCAACAGTAACGCATTGCTGACCACGCTGACGCTCGACAGCGCCATGGCTGCGCCGGCCAGCACCGGGTTGAGGAAGCCGAACGCCGCCAGTGGCAGGCCGATCAGGTTATAGACGAAGGCCCAGAACAGGTTTTGGCGAATCTTCGCGTAGGTCTTGCGGCTGATCTCCAGCGCCGCCGGCACCAGCCGTGGATCGCCGCGCATCAGGGTGATCCCTGCAGCGTGCATGGCGACGTCGGTGCCGCCACCCATGGCGATGCCGATGTCTGCCGCGGCAAGGGCCGGTGCGTCGTTGATGCCGTCGCCGACCATTGCCACCACACCGGTTTTTTTCAGTGCAGCGACGGTGGCGGCTTTGTCCGCCGGCAATACTTCGGCGTGGACATCGCTGATGCCCAGTGCCTCGGCGACCACCTTGGCGCTGCCGCGGTTATCGCCGGTCAGCAGGTGGCTGCTGATGTTCCGTGCGCTCAGCTGTTGCACTGCTTGCAAGGCGCCGGGTTTGAGTGTGTCACCGAAGGCGAACAGGCCGAGCACACGCGGTTCAGGGCTTTGTTCGATCAGCCAGGACAGGGTCCGGCCTTCAGTTTCCCAGGCCGTTGCGGAGTCAGCCAATGGTCCGGCGCTCAGGCCGCTTTCTTCCAGCAGGCGCCGATTGCCCAAAGCCAATCGCCGACCATTGAGATTGCCGGCAATGCCGCGCCCGGTCAGCGATTGACTGTCGCTGACATCCGCCACGGTCAAGCTGCGCTCGACGCAGGCATCCAGCACAGCTTTGGCCAACGGGTGTTCGCTGCCGCGTTGCAGCGCCCCGGCCATTTGCAGCAAGGCGGCTTCGTCACCTTCGATGGCACTCAGATGGGCGATGCGCGGCGTGCCCGAAGTCAGCGTGCCGGTCTTGTCGAACACCACGGCGCTGACTTCATGAGCGCGCTCCAAGGCTTCGGCGTCCTTGATCAGAATCCCGTAGCGCGCCGCTACACCCGTGCCGGCCATGATTGCCGTCGGCGTGGCCAGCCCGAGTGCACAAGGGCAGGCGATCACCAACACCGCGACGGCGTTGATCAACGCGGTTTCCAGAGGCGCGCCGTACAGCCACCAACCGAGCAGGGTCGCCAGCGCGATCAACAGAACCACAGGCACGAACACCTGGCTGACTTTATCCACCAGTTTCTGGATCGGCGCTTTCGCCGCCTGCGCGTCTTCGACCAGGCGAATGATCCGCGCCAGCACGGTTTCTGCGCCGAGCGCCAAGGTTTGAACCAGTAACCGACCTTCGCCATTGATGGCGCCGCCGGTGACCTTGTCACCCGGTTGTTTGGGTACCGGCAGGCTCTCGCCGCTGATCAGTGCTTCATCGGCGTGGCTCTGGCCTTCCACAACGATGCCATCCACCGGGAAGCGTTCGCCGGGTTTGACCATGACCAGATCGTTGAGGCGCAAAGCGCTGATCGCTACCTCCTGCTCGCGGCCATCGATCACCTGAATGGCTCGCTCCGGACGCAAGGCTTCCAGGGCTCGGATGGCGCTGGCGGTCTGGCGCTTGGCGCGGCTTTCCAGGTATTTGCCCAGCAATACCAAGGCGATCACCACCGCCGAGGCTTCGAAATACAGGTGCGGCAGGCGACCGGCAGCGGTGGCCCACTCGTAAACGCTCAGGCCATAGCCGGCGCTGGTGCCCAGGGCCACCAGCAAATCCATGTTGCCGGCACCTGCGCGCACGGCTTTCCACGCAGCGACATAGAAGCGCGCGCCGAAGATGAACTGCACCGGCGTCGCCAACGCAAACTGCACCCACGCCGGGAGCATCCAGTGCACGCCGAAAGGTTGCAGCACCATCGGCAGCACCAGCGGCAAAGCGAGGGCGATGGCCGCCAGCAAGGCCCAGCGTTCGCGATGCAGGCGTTGCTGTTGAACGTCGGCTTGCGGGTGTTCGACTTCCCAGACGCTGGCGGAGTAACCGGCTTTGGTCACGGCGTCGATCAGGGTTTGCGGATCGACCTGGCCGAGCAGCTCGAGGTGCGCACGTTCGTTGGCCAGGTTAACGCTGACACTCTTCACCCCCGGCACCTTGGTCAGCGCCCGTTCGACGCGGCCGACGCAGGACGCGCAAGTCATGCCGTCGATGCTCAATTCCAGGGTCTGCTGTGGCACGCTGTAACCGGCCTGCTGCACCGCGTCCATCAAGGCAGGCAGGCTATCACTGGGCGCTTGAACCCGAGCCTGTTCGGTGGCCAGGTTGACGCTGACGGCCGTGGCGCCGATGACTTTGCTCAAGGCACGCTCGACACGTCCGGCGCAACTGGCGCAGGTCATGCCGGCAATCGGCAGATCGAAGGTGGTGGATTCGGACATCGGTCACGCTCCCTGTAGAAATTACCTACAGGATCAACCTTGCCATGCTGGCAAGGTCAAGCGCCACTCTTCAAATCGTCGCAGACCCAATGTGGGAGCGGGCTTGCTCGCGAAAGCGGTGTAACAGTCAACGATAATGTTGAATGTTATGGCCCCTTCGCGAGCAAGCCCGCTCCCGCATTTGTTTTGCGTCAATACTCGAGGGCGGCAGGCTTGAGGTACATCCCTTCCTGCGTCATTGCAATCCGGAACTTCAACACATCCCCGGCCTTGAGCGTGATGTTCTGCGAACCCGGCGCGAGCATGCCCGGGTTGCAACCCGGCGCTTGGCCCGGCAGCAGTTTGAGACGCAGGGACACATTGCCCGGCGGCAGGTTGAACGAGGTGCTCTGTTCCTGGAACAGTCGCGCCGATAGCTGATCCTGGATGTACACGCCGATCTCGCAGGAAGTCGAAACCTCCAGGCGCTCGCGGGAAATGATCAGCACGCCGTAGTCCTCTCCGGCGGCTTGAACCGAAGGTGTCGCGGCAAATAGGCTGAGGAAGCCAAACAGGCTGAGAGCTGACCAGCGCATGGCTGAATCTCCTGATGTCGAGTCATAGATGGACGCAGCTTGGCCGAGCACGACGCCGATTGCCAGCCCGGCAGCTTGCTTCAGAACTTGACCTTGCCATAGTGGCAAGCTCGAGACTGCCTGCACCCCTCATTAAAGGGCTTCATTCAAGGAGTTGTCCCATGCAAGTGTTCAATGTTGAAGGCATGTCCTGCGGTCATTGCGTCAAGGCCATCACTCAGGCGCTGCAAGCCAAGGATCCCGCGGCCAGTGTGCGCATTGATCTGGCGGCAAAAGAAGTCGGCGTTGAAAGTGCGTTGACGGCCGATCAGGTGATCGCCGCGATCAGCGAAGAGGGCTATGGCGTCAAATTGGCCTGAGTTTTTTAATAGTTAGCGACCTAACGGAATGTTCAAGGCGTCCACGCAAGGCTAGACTGTCGGCCTGCCGATCCCTGTCTAATCTGGACGCCTGATGAACTTTCGCACAATCCTGATTCTCGGCGCCTTGAGCGCTTTCGGTCCGCTGGCGATCGATTTCTATCTGCCGGCATTCCCGGCGATGGCGCTCGCTTTCGGCACCGACGAAAAACACGTTCAACTGACCCTGGCGGCCTATTTCCTTGGCCTGTCCATTGGTCAACTGGCGTACGGCCCGGTGGCCGATCGCTTTGGGCGACGGATTCCCTTGCTGACAGGTGTCGGCTTGTTCACCGCCGCTTCGTTGGCCTGTGCTTATGCGCCGACCCTGGAATGGCTGATTGGCGCACGTTTCGTCCAGGCGCTGGGCGGGTGCGCGGGCATGGTGATTTCGCGGGCGGTGGTCAGCGATAAATGCGATGCGGTGGGTTCGGCGAAGGTCTTTTCGCAGTTGATGCTGGTGATGGGCCTGGCGCCGATTCTTGCGCCGATGCTGGGCGGGTTGCTGGTCAACACGACGGGCTGGCAATCGATCTTTCTGGTGCTGACCGGTTTCAGTGCGTTGGCAGGGTTGGCAGTCGCCCTGGGGCTGCCGGAAAGTCTGCCGGCCCATGTGCCGCGCCAACCGTTGTCGGGCGCGCTGCGTCAGTACGGTCGGTTACTGGCGGACCCGATCTTCCTCGGCCATGCCCTGACCGGCGGTGTCGCCATCGCCGGGATGTTTGCCTACATCGCCGGTTCACCGTTCGTCTTCATCAAACTCTATGGCGTGCCAGCCGAGCATTTTGGCTGGCTGTTCGGCATTAACGCGGCGGGTTTCATTCTGGTGGCCCAGGTCAATGCCCGGATGCTGGCCAAGCGCGGCCCGGCCTTTTTACTGGCGCGTACTGTCTGGCTCTATCTGGCGGGCGGTTTGGCCCTGTTGGCGGTCAGCGCGTTGCACACCGAGCAGTTGTGGCCGTTGCTGATTCCGCTTTTCCTCTGCATCGCCAGCCTGGGTTGTATTGTGCCCAACGCCTCGGCCTGCGCCATGAACGGTCAGGGCGCGCGGGCGGGCAGTGCCTCGGCGATGCTCGGTTGCCTGCAGTTCAGCGTTGCCGCCGGGGCCGCAGCATTGGTGGGTGTTTTGCACGATGGCAGCGCCATGCCGATGGCCATGGTCATCAGCCTGTGCGGGATTCTGGTGGTGAGCGCGGCGACGCTCACCCGACGTTTGCAAAATGCCCGGGCGCTGACGCAAGCCCAGGTCTGAGGACGGACTCAGCCAGCAGCGCGATGCTGACGGTCGGGAATCTGATGGGGCGCGTGCAAGCGCGCTTCAAGCGTTTTAGTGAAGGCCAGGGCTTCGGCCTCACTGCGGAACGTCACAGCGTGTTGATCCAGGCGGACCTGCCAGCGGGATGTTGCCAATTCTTTTATCAGGATCTTCATTGCTGAACTCCTTCGTAAAAGACGTCTCGTAAAAGACATCACGTAAATGATTGTTCGCAGAGTTTTCGATTGTAGACCTGAATACGATCGCAATTGTGACAACGGTCAATTCTCTGACTGACGGCAAAAAATCACCATCCCCTGTAGGCACTGCCCAAGGCTGCGATCTTTTGATCTTGTGTTTTTAAAAGCAAAATCAAAAGATCGCAGCCTCCGGCAGCTCCTACTCTTCAGAACCCTTCAAGCACAATTTTGCCCTTGGACTTGCCGCTCTCCAGCAGAGCATGGGCACGCCGCAGGTTGGCCGCGTTGATGGTCCCGAAGTGCTCGCCGACCGTGGTTTTCAGCGTGCCCGCATCGATCAGCCCGGCGACGCGGTTGAGGAGGTTGTGCTGCTCGATCATGTCTGCGGTTTCGAACAGCGAGCGGGTGTACATGAACTCCCAGTGCAGCGACAGGCTCTTGCGCTTGAGCTTGGTCACGTCCAGCGACTTCGGATCATCGATCAGCGCCAGTTTGCCTTGCGGCGCCAACGCCTCCACCAATTGATCCAGATGTTGATCGGTCTGGGTCAGGCTGGCGACGTGGGTCACCTGCTCGAACCCGGCACGTTTGAGTTCTTCGCTCAGCGGCTGGCTATGATCGATCACCTGATCGGCACCCAGGTCACGCACCCAGCTCTGGGTTTGTGCACGGGAAGCGGTGCCGATGACCTTCAGCCCGGTGAGCTGGCTGGCCAATTGCGTGAGGATCGAACCCACACCGCCAGCGGCACCGACGATCAGCAGGCTCTGGCCCTCATCGGTTTTGCCTTCGCGTACTTGCAGGCGTTCGAACAGCAATTCCCACGCGGTGATGGCGGTCAGCGGCAGGGCGGCAGCTTCGGCGAAACCGAGGGTCTTCGGCATATGGCCGACGATTCGCTCGTCCACCACATGCAACTCGCTATTGCCGCCGGCACGGGCGATGGAGCCGGCGTAGAACACCTTGTCGCCAACCTTGAACAAGGTCACTTCGCTGCCGACTGCCTTGACCACTCCGGCCACGTCCCAGCCCAGCACCTTTGCCGCGCCACCTTCAGGCTGGACGTTCTGGCGAACCTTGGTGTCCACCGGGTTGACCGAGATGGCTTTGACCTCCACCAACAGGTCGCGCGGGCCGGCGACCGGCTCTGGCAGTTCGATGTCTTGCAGGGATTTTTCGTCGCTGATGGGCAGGGAGGCGTAGTAGGCAATGGCTTTCATATGGGCTCCTGGAACGGAATGATTTCGATGGGACAGATGATTGGTTATTTCCCGGCAAGATAAAACCCGCTAAAAGAGCAGTCTCTTTCAATATTTTTTTGATAATCGGGGCTGAAGATGTTGCGTTTCGATGACTTGCAGTTGTTCGTTCGGGCTGCAGACCTGGGCAGCCTGTCGGCGGCGGCGCGGGTGATGGATATGTCGGCGGCGGTGGCCAGTGCGGCGTTGAAGCGCATCGAACAGCAACTCGGCGCCCGCTTGCTCGCCCGTTCTACCCGCAGCCTGCGCCTGACTGCGGAAGGCGAAGGTTTTCTGGAATACGCCCGGGCAGCCTTGAGCAATCTCGATGAGGGCCGCCGCTTGCTGGCCAGCGGGCAGGATCAGGTCAGCGGGGTTTTGCAGTTGTCGGCGCCTTCGGATTTCGGTCGCAACCTGCTGTTGCCATGGCTCGACGAGTTCCAGCGCGAGCATCCGAAGCTCACGGTCCGGTTGCTGCTGGGCGACCGCATCGCCGACCTGTTTCGCCAACCGGTGGACATTGCCCTGCGGTATGGCGAGCCGGAAGACTCAAGCCTGGTGGCGTTGCCCATCGCCCCGCAGAACCGTCGTGTGCTCTGCGCGGCGCCGAGTTACCTGACCCGGCATGGCGAACCTCGGTATCTGGAGCAATTGGCTCAGCACAATTGCCTGTTATTCATGCTCGGTAGTCGGGTTCACGATCACTGGAGTTTCCACGATGGCAAACGCGAAATGAGCCTGACGGTCAGTGGCGATCGCTTCAGTGACGACGCCGATGTTGTGCGTCTGTGGGCCGTCGCGGGGGCGGGGATTGCGTATAAGTCCTGGCTCGATGTCGCCGCCGATGTGCTGGCCGGTCGGCTGAAAGTGCTGATGCCGGAGCTGCTCTGTGAGCGTGCACCGCTGAATTTGCTGTGCGCCCATCGCGCACAATTGAGTAAGCCGGTGAACCTTTTGCGGGAAATGCTTGCCAGCCGATGCGCTCGAATAAGCAGTCAATTTCCGACGATTTCGGGTGTCGATCATTAGTCGCAGGCAAATAGCGAAATTTCTGTCAGCAACTATCACCACCAATGGATTCCCAAGGGCAGGAACCAGCGGTTAACCCGCTTATACTAGCGCCCGCCTCATGTACGCACCGTCGACCTCGCAATGGCGAGTCCAGGTTCGATTCGGTCATACCCGATGGTCATCACCGGACCTTCGTTGCACCCACGAAGCAATGGCTTGGGTGAGTGGGTGGCTTTGCCCGGTCCATGGCGGTTTTCGCGTCTTGGCCGACGACACATTACTGGTCAAGATGTCTCTGAGCAGTAGACGAAACGATTCAACAGGGAGTGAATACATGGAACATGCACCTTGCATCAGCCAGATCGCCACATTGCTGGCTGACCCCAAGCGCAGCGCAATGATGTGGGCCTTGATGGACGGCTCGGCGCGGCAAACCGAAGAGCTGGCGTTGCTGGCCGGCCTGTCGCCGTCTTCGGCCAGTGCGCATTTAGGGCGTTTGTCCGCCGGAGGTCTGTTGAAAGTCGAAACCCGTGGCCGCAAACGGTTTTTCCGGCTTGCCGCGCCCGAAGTCGGCGCCGCGATAGAGGCCCTGGCCAGCGCGACCCTGGCCAGCGCGCCTCGGGACATTCCAGAGGTTTTCAAACGCACCAGCCCTATCGCCAAACCTCAGGCGGCGCCTTCGTCATTGCTGCGGGCCAGGCTCTGCGACGACCATCTGGGCGGCACCCTGGCCGCCGACCTCTACCAGCGCCTGCTGGATGCGGGCTGGATCGAGCAATTCGATCAGCGGGTCATGATCACTCACAAGGGCGCCACACAATTGGCAACGCGCGGTGTGTTCATCCAGGCGCTGGCTCATCGCAACAGCAGAGTCGCCTGCGCTTGCCCGGACTGGAGCGAAAGACGCCCGCACATGGGCGGTTCATTGGGCGCGGCGTTGTTGCAGCTGTTCATGCAATCGGGCTGGTTGAGCCTGCCCAACGATTCGCGAGCGTTGCAGATCACCGCTTTGGGGCAACAGGAAATCCATCGCTTCGCCAAGGAAACCGAACTGGAAATGGCGCTTTAGAGTCATTGAGGTGCGACGTCCGGGATTTGTTTCAGGCGTCGTTCAGAGCTGTGGACAGGTCGCATTTAGCAATAATCCCCAGCCGCTATCGCGCACACTCGATCCGGGGACTTTCAGGATTGGGGGAATGTGGCATGGACACACGAAGCTTCAGCGCGGCAGAACGATTGGAACGGCTGCCCATCAGCGGTTATCACCGCATCATTTTCATCATCATTGCCCTGGCGTTTTTCTTCGACTCCATGGACCTGGCGATGATGACCTTTCTGCTCGGCTCGATCAAAACCGAGTTTGGCCTGAGCACGGCGCAGGCCGGGTTGCTGGCCAGTTCGAGTTTTTTCGGCATGGTTCTGGGCGCATCGCTGTCGGGCATGCTGGCCGACCGCTTCGGGCGCAAACCAGTGTTCCAGTGGAGCATTGTGCTGTGGGGCATCGCCAGTTACCTGTGTTCCACGGCGCAAAACGTTGAAACGCTGACGCTGTTCCGAATCCTGCTGGGGATCGGCATGGGCATGGAGTTTCCGATTGCTCAGTCGATGCTGTCGGAGCTGATTCCGGCAAAGCGACGTGGGCGTTACATCGCGTTGATGGATGGTTTTTGGCCGCTCGGCTTCGTGGCGGCCGGGGTGCTGTCGTACTTCCTGTTGCCGGTGATTGGCTGGCGCGACATCTTTCTGGTGTTAGCGGTGCCGGCGGTGTTCGTCCTGGCGATTCGTTTTTTCATTCCCGAGTCACCGCGCTGGCTGGAGCAAGCCGGACATCATGACGCGGCGGATAAGGTCTTGCTCGGCATCGAAGATCGAGTCCGGGCTTCATTGGGCCGTGCGGATTTGCCTGAACCGATTCGTCTGCCCCGGGTGGCGAGTCAACCGGGCACTTTCTTCTCTGCGCTAGGGGAGATCTGGTCGCCGCAGTATCGCCAGCGCACGATGATGATCTGGAGCGTGTGGTTCTTCGCCTTGCTGGGTTTCTATGGCCTGACGTCCTGGCTCAGTGCGCTGTTGCAACAATCGGGTTTCGCGGTGACTCAATCGGTGTATTACACGGTGCTGATTTCCCTCGGCGGGATTCCCGGTTTCCTCATGGCCGCCTGGCTGGTGGAGCGTTGGGGGCGTAAACCGGTGTGCGTCGTGACATTGCTCGGCGGTGGCGTCATGGCGTTTCTTTATGGCCAGAGTGCAGTGTTCGGCGGCAACGTCAGTCTGTTGATTACCTCGGGGCTGCTGATGCAGTTCTTTCTGTTCGGCATGTGGGCGGTGCTCTACACCTACACCCCTGAGTTGTACCCGACGTCGGCACGCGCCACGGGTTCGGGGTTCGCGTCAGCCATCGGCCGCGTGGGGTCGTTGCTCGGGCCGTTGGTGACCGGGCTAGTGTTCCCGATGACCGGGCAGGGCGGGGTGTTTGCGCTGGGGGCGATGTGTTTTGCGATTGCGGCGGGGGTGGTGTGGATGTTCGGGATGGAGACCCGGGGCAAGACGTTGGAAGAGTTGAGTGAGCCGGTGATCGTCAGGTAATCACCGAACCTGATCTGACCCCAAAATCAGGATGGGTGTCCAACTTTTTGGGTACAGATCAACCTGTGGGAGCGAGCCTGCTCGCGATGGGGCCATGACATTCAGCGTCAATGTTGAATGTCATTCCGCTATCGCGAGCAGGCTCGCTCCCACAGGTTCATTGGGTGAACCTTACGGTTTCACCAACCGCGCATCCAGGCTGTTCTGCGCCAGGCGCTTGGCCTGATCCTGGGTCATGCCCAGATCGGTGTACAGCGCGTGGAAGTTCTCGGTGACATACCCGCCGAAGTAGGCCGGGTCATCGGAGTTCACCGTGACTTTCACACCGCGCTCGAGCATGTCGAGGATGTTGTGCTGGGACATGTGATCGAACACGCAGAGTTTGGTGTTCGACAACGGGCACACGGTCAGCGGGATCTGCTCGTCGATGATCCGCTGCATCAAGCGCTCGTCTTCGATGGCGCGCACGCCATGGTCGATGCGCTGGATTTTCAGCAGGTCGAGGGCTTCCCAGATGTACTCGGGCGGGCCTTCTTCACCGGCGTGGGCCACGGTCAGGAATCCTTCGCTGCGTGCACGATCGAACACCCGCTGGAACTTGCTCGGCGGGTGGCCCATCTCCGAACTGTCCAGGCCCACGGCGACAAACGCATCGCGGAACGGCAGCGCCTGGTCGAGGGTTTTCTGCGCTTCGTCTTCGCTCAAGTGACGCAGGAAACTGAGGATCAAACCGCTGGTGATGCCCAGTTGCTGCTCGCCATCCTTCAGTGCGGCGGCGATGCCGTTGAGCACTACTTCGAACGGGATGCCACGGTCGGTGTGGGTTTGCGGGTCAAAGAACGGTTCGGTGTGAATCACGTTCTGCGCCTTGCAGCGCAACAGGTAGGCCCAGGTCAGGTCGTAGAAATCCTGAGACGTGCGCAACACATCGGCGCCCTGGTAATACAGGTCGAGAAACTCTTGCAGGTTATTGAAGGCGTAAGCCTTGCGCAGCGTTTCAACGTCGCTCCACGGCAGGGCGATCTTGTTGCGTTCGGCCAGGGCGAACAGCAGCTCAGGCTCCAGCGAACCTTCCAGGTGCAAGTGCAATTCTGCCTTGGGCAGAGCGTTCAGCCAGTCGTACATTTTTGAAATCTCATCAGGTGCAATGAGGGCATTCTACAGATGCCCGCAGAAACAATGAGCAAAACCTGACCAGCCGGTTCATTACACGGCTTCCTGTTGCCGTCGATAGGCGTAGGTGTCGGCGAAGCGCGACAGCAGGAACTCGGCGCAGGTGGTGGCAGGATATTTCGCCGGATGCCGTTCATCCTGGCAGCCGGGCAGGCATTCGATAGGTGTATCGGGGTGCGGTTCGGCAAAGAACGGCATCGAGTAACGATCCACTCCCAACGGGCTGATTACCCGGTGCGGCGTCGACAGGTAACGGTCGTTGCTCCAGCGCGCCATCATGTCGCCGAGGTTGACCACGAACGTGCCTTCAATCGGCGGCGCATCGATCCATTCGCCCTGCACATTGCGCACTTGCAGTCCGCCAGCGGCATCCTGATAAAGCAGGGTGATGCAGCCGTAATCGGTGTGAGCGCCGGCACCTTGCTGATCTTCGGTGCTGGCAGTGTGGCGCGGCGGGTAATGAATCATCCGCAGCACGCTGACCGGTTCTTTGAAACGGCTATCGAAGAAATCGCGCTCGATGCCCAATGCCAGAGTCATGGCCCGCAACAGGGTTTGAGCGAGCGCCTGCATGTCGACGTAGTGTTGCTCCATCAGCGATTCCCAACCGGGCAACGACGGATGACGGTTAGGCCCGCGCAAAGGTTTTCCTGCAATCACCTCGGGATGATCGGCCGGCAGGTGCAGGCCCATGTCGAAGGTTTCTTTCAGGTCGCTGGGTTTACTCGGGTCGAGTTGCTCGGTGGCGATGGCGCCATAGCCGCGGTGGTGGCGGGTTTGGGTGATGTCGATCTTGAGTTTTTCGGCGGCGGGTAGGGCGAAGAAACGTTGGGCATGCTCGAGCACGGCGGCGATACGCGACGGGGCGATCGGGTGGCCCTTGATATAGAAAAAGCCCCATTCGCGGCAGGCATGGTCGATTTGTGTGGCGATGGATTGCCAGGCGTTTTGATCAGCGTTGTAGAGCGGGCTGATGTCGATGATCGGGAGTTGGTTCATGCGCAGTCCTTGAAAACGCTGAAAATCCAATGTGGGAGCGAGCCTGTGGCGAGGGGGCTTGCCTCCGTTGGGCTGCGAAGCAGCCCCAAAATCTCTGATGTACCAAAGATCTTGTGAGTGCTACGCACTCAAACGGGGGCAAGCCCCCTCGCCACAGACCTGCTCCCACAGGGTTTTGTGTTCGCGCCGGAATTACTTCGGTATCTCGGCCTTCATGCCTTCGACGTAGTAGTTCATCGACGCCAGCTGCGCATTGGTTGCCGTCGCGCCCGCCGGGATTTTCTCCACGCCGGCCTGATCCTTGATCGGCCCGGTGAACGGATGCAGGGCACCGCTCTTGATGTCGGCAATGATCTGCTCGGCTTCGGTTTTTACCGCAGGCGGCACCAGGTCGCTGATCGGCAGCTCAACCGTGCCTTCCTTCAGACCGCCCCAGTAATCCTGGGATTTCCACGTGTGATCGAGCACGCTTTGAGTCGCCTGAATGTAATGCGGCCCCCAGTCGTTGACGATAGACGTCAGCACCGCTTTCGGCCCGAAGTGCGCCATGTCCGATGCATAACCGACGGCATACACGCCACGCCGTTCGGCCGCCTGGATCGGTGCCGGGCTGTCGGTGTGCTGGAACACTACGTCCACGCCCTGGTCGATCAGCGCATTGGCGGCGTCGGCTTCCTTGCCCGGGTCGAACCAGGAATTGACCCACACCACTTTGATCTCGGTGCCCGGGTTGTACTTGTTCAGGGCCAGTTGAATGGCGTTGATGTCGCGGATCACTTCCGGGATCGGGAACGAGGCGACGTAGCCGACTTTCTTGGTCTTGGTCATCTTCGCCGCGAGAAAACCGCCGACGTAGCGGCCTTCATAAGTACGTGCCAGGTAAGTGCCGAGGTTCTTGTCCTGCTTGTAGCCGGTGGCATGTTCGAAGGTCACCTTGGGAAATTGCTTGGCGACTTTCAGGGTCGGGTTCATGTAGCCGAAAGACGTGGTGAAGATCAGGTCATATTTGTCCTTGGCCATGTTGCGGATCACCCGCTCGGCATCGGCGCCCTCGGCGACGTTCTCCACGTAGTTGGTGGTGATCTGCTCGCCGAACTTCTCTGTCAGCGCCTTGCGTCCCTGTTCATGCTGATACGTCCAGCCGTGGTCACCGATCGGGCCGATATAGACGAAGCCGACTTTCAGCGGGTCGGCAGCACTGGCGGTCAGGCTGGCGCTCAGACCGATGGCTGCGGCGACAGCGCAGAGCAGCTTGTTCAACGGACGTTTATGCATGAACGGGAACTCCATTTTGTTGTGAGATGGAGGAGGGCAATGCAAATTGCTGACCAACAGGACAACAAATGGATCGAAATCGCGTAACGGCCATCGCGGGCAAGCCCGCTCCCACTTGACCTGCGCAAATCCTGTAGGAGCAAGCTTGCCCGCGAAGAGGCCCTGACGACCACCACAGAACCATCCCGGTGCGCCGTCTCGAGTCCACGCCATCCACTGGTGCGGGCGCCTCACACAAAACTGTGGGAGCGAGCCTGCTCGCGATAGCGGACTAACATTCAACATCAATGTTGAATGACATGGCCTCATCGCGAGCAGGCTCGCTCCCACAATAGGTCTACGTCGACTTAGACTCCGGCGATCAACTGCCGAGCGGCCTGGCTGTGATCGGCAATCAACCCTTTCAGGTCCAGCCCCTCAACCTGACCGTCGATCACCCGCCACTTTCCGCCGACCATCACCCGGTCCGCCCGATCCGCGCCGCACAGCAGCAGCGCCGACACCGGATCATGGCTGCCGGAGAAGCGCAGTTCATCCAGTTTGAACAGCGCCAGATCCGCCTGCTTGCCCACCGCCAGTTCACCGATATCGGTGCGCCCGAGCAAACTTGCCGAACCCTTGGTCGCCCAGCCCAGTACCAACTCCGGTGTGATTTTTTCTGCGCCATAGCGCAGCCGCTGGATGTACAGCGCCTGACGGGTTTCGAGGATCATGTTCGACGCATCGTTGGACGCTGAACCGTCAACGCCCAGCCCCAGCAGCGCACCCGCAGCGGTCAGGTCCAGCGTCGGGCAAATGCCGGAGGCCAGGCGCATGTTCGAGCTCGGGCAATGGCAAATGCCGGTGCCGGCCGCGCCGAGACGGGTGATTTCGTCGGGGTTGAAATGAATGCCATGGGCCAGCCAGGTACGCGGCCCGAGCCAGCCGACGCTGTCCAGGTAATCAACGGTACGCAGGCCGAAACGTTGCAGGCAGAAGTCTTCTTCGTCGAGGGTTTCCGCCAGGTGCGTGTGCAGGCGCACGTCGAGGGTGTTCGCCAGTTCGGCGCTGGCGGACATGATTTCCGGGGTCACCGAGAACGGCGAGCACGGTGCCAGGGCGATTTGAATCTGCGCACCATCGCCGCGTTCATGATATGCGGCAATCAAGCGTTGGCTGTCATCGAGGATCACTTCACCTTCCTGGACGGTTTGCTGCGGTGGCAGGCCGCCGTCTTTTTCACCGAGGCTCATCGAACCGCGAGTGAGCATGGCGCGCATGCCCAGTTCGCGGACGCTCTCGACCTGCACGTCGATCGCATTTTCCAGGCCTTCAGGAAACAGGTAATGGTGATCGGCCGCGGTGGTGCAACCGGACAGCAGCAACTCGGCCAATGCGACTTTGGTGGCGAGGGCGAGTTTTTCGGGGGTGAGACGAGCCCAGACCGGATAGAGGGTTTTCAGCCACGGGAACAACGGCTGATTAACCACCGGAGCCCAGGCACGGGTCAGGGTTTGATAGAAGTGGTGATGGGTGTTGATCAGCCCCGGCAGGATCACGTGTTCGCGCGCATCGAAAACGTGGTCACAGGGCGCGGAGGGTTGTTGACCGGCGGCGAGCACTTCGACGATCAAGCCGCCTTGCACAACCAGACCGCCACGGGCATCGAGCGCGTTGGCCGTGAAAATGGCGAGGGGATTTTTTAACCAGGTACGGGTCGCAGGCATGTTGGCCGGCTCCTCTGAAAGTTGGGTTCAGGGTTGCCAGCTCAGTGTTGCCCTGTCTGCTGATCCAGGGTCGCCGCGGGGGCGAGGTGCGGAGTTTCGAACAAAAAAGCTTCGTGGGCAAGCCTCGCCCGACAAGACAACGCGAAACCCCTGTGGGAGCGAGCTGTGGCGAGGGGGCTTGCCCCCGTTGGGCTGCGAAGCAGTCCCCAAATCTCTGATGTACCAAAAATTTTGTGAGTGCTACGCACTCAAACGGGGGCAAGCCCCCTCGCCACAGCTCGCTCCCACAGGGGAATGGGGTGATTACCAGGGAATGGTCTCACCCCTGTAGTTCACAAAATGATGCCCGCCCTTGCCGGCATACGCATTCACCTGATCAATCAAGCCGCGTGTGCTGGTTTCCACATCAATGTCCGCGCCTTCACCGCCCATATCAGTCTTCACCCAACCCGGATGCAGCGACAGCACGGTGAGTTTCTGTTCGCCCAGTTGCGTGACGAAGCTGTTGGTCATGGAGTTCAGCGCCGCTTTGCTGGCCTTGTACAACGCCAGCTCCGGCGCGTCGGGCATGGTCACGCTGCCCAGCACCGAACTCATGAACGCCAGCACGCCGCTGCCATCGCGAATCTGCCCGACGAAGCGCTGGGCCAGATTGATCGGCGCAACGGCGTTGGTGAAGAACAATTGCCCCACCTCGGCCAACGTCGCGCCGCCCGGCGTCTGGACCTCCGGGCCCTTGACTCCGGCATTCACAAACAACAAGTCGAAGACTTCCCCCTTGAGTTGTTGGCTAAGGGCAATGACCGCTTGCTGATCGTCCATGTCGAGTTTTTCGATCCGCACCTTGCCCAGCGCTTGCAAGGCTTCGGCGCCCTGCGGGTTGCGCACGGTGGCGGTGACTTGCCAGCCGTCGGCCAGCAGGGTTTTCACCAGACCGAGGCCCAAGCCTCGGGAGGCACCGATGATGAGTGCGGTTTTTGCCTTGGACATGAATGGCTTCCTTGATGGATGAGAATCACGGATTTAAAGGATACTGACTCAAAGGACACTGTTGACCGAGTCGATGTTGCAGTTCCTGACGCAAGACATCGAGTTCGGCGATGCGGGTTTCGATCAGGTTCAGTTTGTCTTGCAGCAGTTGGGTCACGGCATTGGCCGGGTCGGGCGCCTGCCACAGCGCAGCGACGCTGCTGCCGATCTCGCCGAGGGTAAAGCCCAGTCGCTGAGCGGTCTTGATGTACAGCACCAGTTGCACCATCTCCGCCGGATAGTCGCGATAGCCATTGGCGCTGCGTTGCGCGGCGATCAACCCGCGCTGCTCGTAAAAGCGCAATGTGTCGCGGCTGACGGCGCTGGCCTGGGCTAATTAACCGATGCGCATCTTGATGTCTCGAGAGGGCTTGACCCTGGAGCATACTCCAGGCTTTAGCCTTGTTGCTCCCTGAATTTATGGAGCAAGACGGATGTGGACTTCAACGCAATATCGTCAAGTGGTGCGTGGCAGTGCGTGGTACGACCTGATCGTGACCGCTGCTTTTGTGACGCCGTGGAGTTTTGCGGCGTTGCATGGCGTGTTGTTGAGCCTGAGTCAGACTTTCAATGTGCCTGGCGAGCTACCGCCGTTCGAGCCGATGCACATGCTGATGGCGAATTTGTTGGGTTCGATTGTGTGCGTATGGGCCGTGCTGCGGATTCGTGATCCGCAGCAGGTGTTTGGGCGGTATGACGCGGTGGGGAGGTTTCTGTTTTCGGCTTGGCAGCTGTATGCCTTGCTCCACGGCGCCAGTTCATTGCTGGTTATTTTCCTGGTCTTTGAATTGGCGTGGGGCGTTGTTCAGGTGTTGCCAGTGCGGCAGCCATCGCGAGCAGGCTCGCTCCCACAGTAGATTTGTGTTCATCACAAAATTGCGGCTCGACTCGGTCAACTGTGGGACCGAGCCTGCTCGGGATGAGGCCAGTGCAGGCGACCGTTAATGCCCGGCCTGCCACGGCTGCCCCAACGACACCGGCGCATACAACCGTGTGCGCACGGCATCCCGGGACAGCAGCACCAACACCACAATGGTCGCGACATACGGCAGCATCGCCAGCAGGCTCGACGCAATTGCCAGCCCCAATCCCTGCGCCACCAAATGCAGGATGCTGGCGAGACCGAACAGATACGCCCCGAGCAGCAATCGCCACACCCGCCAACTGGCAAACACCACCAGCGCCAGGGCAATCCAGCCGCGACCGGCGCTCATGTTTTCCGCCCACATCGGTGTGTACGCCAGGGACAGATACGCCCCGGCCAACCCCGCCATTGCGCCGCCAAACAGCACCGCCAGCGTGCGCACGCGCAACACCGGCAAGCCCATGGCGCTCGCCGCGTCCGGGTTTTCGCCGACGGCCTGAATAATCAACCCGACGCGACTTTTCAGAATCACCCAGGCCACTATCGTGAACAGCGCGAACGACAGGTACACCAGCAAGTCCTGGGCAAACAGCATCCGCCCGATCAGCGGGATTTCACTCAACAACGGAATCGCCACCGGCTCGAAACCCGCCAATGGTTTGCCAACCCACGCTGCGCCGACAAAGGTCGACAGGCCCACGCCGAAGATCGTCAACGCCAACCCGGTCGCCACCTGATTGGCGTTGAACACCAGTGCCACCAAGGCAAACAGCGACGACAACAGCATCCCGGCGAGCATCGCCAGCAACACGCCAAGCCAGAGGTTGCCGCTGTTCAGCGCAACGATAAAACCGATCACCGCCCCAAACAGCATCATGCCTTCCTGCCCGAGATTTAGGACGCCACTCTTCTCGCAAATCAGCTCGCCCAGCGCCACCAGTAACAACGGCGTACCGCAGCGGACCATGGCGTAGAAAATATTGCTCAGCAGATCGAAATCCATCACAAGGCTCCTGCGTGTACGGCGGTGGTTGGTGCACGGCGAGCCCAGCGCAGGTTCAAACGCAGTCGGTAGAGAATCAGTACGTCACTGGCCAGCAGGAAAAACAGCATCATCCCCTGGAACAATTGAGTGATCGCTTGCGGCAGGTTCATGCTCATCTGTGCGCTTTCGCCACCGATGTACAGCAGCGCCATCAACAAGCTGGAAAACAGAATACCGATGGGATTCAGCCGCCCGAGAAACGCCACGGTGATCGCCGCATAGCCGTAACCCGGTGAGACTTGCGGCACCAGTTGGCCGATCGGCCCGGTGACTTCGCACACTCCGGCCAGTCCCGCGAGGCCGCCGCTGATCAACAACGCCAGCCAGATCAGCCGCTTCTCGCGAAAGCCGACGAAACCGGCGGCGCGCTTGTCCAGCCCAAGCACTTTGATCTGGAAGCCGACAAAGCTTTTCTGCAGCAACACCCACACCGCCACCAGCGCGAGCAACGCGAAATACACACCGGCATGAACCCGGCCGTCCTCCATCAACAGTGGCAGTCGACTGGCATCGCCAAACATTGCCGACTCTGGAAAGTTGAACCCCGCCGGGTCCTTCAGCGGCCCGTGGACGCAGAACAGCAGCAGGTTCAGGGCGATGTAATTGAGCATGATGCTGGTGAGGATTTCATTGGCGTTGAAGCGCGTGCGCAACCACGCCGTCAGCCCGGCCCATGCGGCGCCGGCCAGGGTGCCTGTGAGCAGGATCAACACCAGCGCCCAGCGGCTTTGCCAGCCAATGATGTTCACGGCCAACGTACTGCCGGCGAGGGCGCCGAGCAGCAACTGACCTTCGGCGCCGATGTTCCAGATCCGTGCCTGATACGCCACCGCCAGGCCCAATGCGCAGAGCAGAATCGGCAGCGCTTTGACCAACAATTCGGAGACGCCGTACAAGTCGCTGATCGGTGCAATCAGCAACGTGTGCAAGGTCAGCAACGGATCGTGGCCCAGGGCGATAAACAGCAATGAGCCACAGCCCAGCGTCAACACGGCCGCCAGCAAGGGCGAGCACCACAACATAAGGCGCGATTGCTGGCCACGGGGTTCGAGAGAAAGCAGCATGTGAAACTCCGTTAAAGCGCTACGGGGGCAGGTGATTGAGGGGCATCGAACTGGCCGGCCATCCAGCCGCCGACGTCGCTCAGATGGGTGTCGACGGTGGCCTGCAATGGCGACAGCCGACCGCCACACAGGGCGCCGAGGCGGTCGCTGATCTGGAACAATTCGTCGAGGTCTTCAGAGATCACCAGGATCGCCGCGCCAGCATCGCGCAAGGCAATCAACGCCCGGTGAATGGTCGCGGCCGCGCCGACGTCCACGCCCCAGGTCGGGTGCGCGGCCACCAGTAATTCAGGCTGTTGAAGGATCTCCCGGCCGAGGATGAATTTTTGCAAGTTGCCGCCGGACAGACTGCGAGCAGGCGCCTGGGCATCGGGTGTCTTGACCCCGAAGCGGCGAATGATGTCTTCGGCCAGCGCTTGGACCTTGCCGCGCTGGATCAGCCCGTTGCTGACCAGCCCTTGTTGAAAGGCGGTCAGCAAGGCGTTATCTGCCAGGCTCAGTTCCGGCACCGCGCCATGGCCTAGACGCTCGGCAGGAACGAAGGCCAGGCCAAGTTTGCGTCGCGCATCCGGCCGCAAATGGGCGACGGCTTGCCCGCCGAAACTGATCGTTGCGCTGTCGTGACGGGGCAGTCGCTCTTCACCACTGAGCAACGCCAGCAACTCATCCTGACCATTGCCGGCCACTCCGGCGACCCCCACGATTTCGCCGCTGCGCACGTTGAAATCAATATTCTTCAGAGAGCAGCCGAACGGGTCCGGGTTGTGCCAGGACAATCCCGTCACACTCAAAAACGCATCAGCGCCCATGACCTTTGGATAGTCAGTGATCAGCTCGGCGGCTTCACCGACCATCAACTGCGCCAGTTGCCGATCCGAGCACTGCGCCGGCACGCAATGCCCGGCCACCCGACCGCCGCGCAACACCGTAGCGCTGTGGCACAACGCGCGCACTTCGCCGAGCTTGTGGCTGATAAACAGAATGCTGCAGCCTTCGGCCGCCAATCGGCGCAGTGTGACGAACAATTCGTCGGCTTCTTGCGGAGTCAGTACCGACGTCGGCTCATCGAGAATCAACAGGCGGATGTCCTGCATCAGGCAGCGAATGATTTCCACCCGTTGACGCTCGCCGATGGACAGGCTGTGGACAAGTCGCTCCGGTTCCAGGGCCATGCCGTAGCGTTGAGACACTTCACGAATCTTCGGTTCGAGCTGCTTCGGCGTACCCGCCGCCGCTCCCATGGCCAGCGCGATGTTCTGCGCCACGCTCAGGGTTTCGAACAGCGAGAAATGCTGGAACACCATGCCAATCCCGAGGCCGCGAGCCTGGGCCGGATTGCGCATGGTCACGCGCTGGCCCTGCCAGATCATTTCCCCTGAGTCGGCGTGAGTGACGCCGTAGATGATCTTCATCAGGGTACTTTTCCCCGCACCGTTTTCGCCGAGCAGGGCGTGAATTTCACCGGGCGCAATGCTCAAGTCGATGGCATCGTTGGCCAGGCAACCGGGGTAACGTTTGCTGATTCTGCGCAATTGCAGGCGGGGTATTTGATCGGGGATCGGCACGGGGTTGGACATGACAGGCTCAGGTCGACAGAAGTTATGCCTGGGGATAAAGCAATTTCCTGGCCATTGAGTCAGGAAATCGGTGAGGCCTTGCTGGTTTAGGGTTGTGGGCGGTGTCTCGCCTTATTCCAACTCCGAATCAGGCACCACTTGAGGGCACGTTCTTTGATTAGGCTCTGGTTTTGCGCGCTGTGAATTGATCAAAAAACGAGCAATACCCTGCAAGCTATGTCGGACATGGGGCTGCGCCAGCCATGAACGGGTTATCCACAGGTTGTTCCACAGTATTTGTGCGCAAGCCGAGCGGAGGGGCATAAGCACTGAGGGGCTTTCTTCTAATGGCGATAAACCGCTCTAACTGTTTGTTTTTACGTGGAATAAATGTTGCTACTGGGGATTTGGATGAAAAATGAACAAAGCCCGCAAAGCCGCATGACAGAAGGGTTACAGCGCAATGTGCTCAGGTTATCCACAGCCGGGTGCACAGCAGATGTGGGCAAGTTTCGAATGCAGGGCAAATCGGGGCGCCCCAAAAGATCGCAGCGCCCACAGGCGCGTAAGAGCTGCCGCAGGCTGCGATCTTTTGATCTTTTGATCTTTTGATCTTTTGATCTTTTGATCTTTTATCGCTGCAACAAAATGCGCCCGCGACTCAAGTCCGCCAGCTGCGTTTGCAGGGTATCTATCTGCCCCTCGCCGATCGCCAATTGCAGTTCCACGCCATTGGCCGTGAAGATTTCCTCCACGACCAAACCGCCCAGTTCCGCTACCCGAAGCTTCACCAGCGCCAACTCGCCAAACGCACAGGCACAACTGACCTGCACCCGACTGATCAGCTCGACCTTCGGCGCCCCTTGCAGGCATTTGTTGGCACCGCCGCCATAGGCCCGGGCGAGGCCGCCGGTGCCCAGTTGAATGCCGCCATACCAACGGATCACTAACACCGCGACCTGATCGCAATCCTGAGCTTCGATCGCTGCCAGAATCGGCCGGCCAGCGGTGCCGCCGGGTTCGCCATCATCGTTGCTGCGATATTGATCGCCGAGTTTCCAGGCCCAGCAATTGTGCGAGGCGTTCAAATCACTGTGCTGCTCGATGAACGCTTGGGCATCAGATGCGCTAGTGATTGGTCCGGCGAGGGTGATGAAGCGGCTTTTGCGAATCTCTTCGCGGTATTCGCAAAAGCCGCTGAGGGTAAAAGGCATAAGTGTCTTAGATAGCAGGCGTCAGGCCGCAGCCTTTGAGAATGATGCGGATCAGGTTGTTGCCGGCGTCTTCCATGTCTTGCTTGGTCAACTTGGTGCGCCCGGTGACACGGCAGATCTGCGTGGCAAAATCGGCGTAATGCTGGGTGCTGCCCCACAGCAGGAAGATCAGGTGCACCGGGTCGACCGGGTCCATTTTGCCGGCGTCGATCCACGCCTGAAACACTGCGGCCCGGCCCTGAAACCAGATGCGATAGTCCTGGTTGAAATGCTCGCTCAGGCATTCGCCGCCGCTGATGACCTCCATGGCGAAGACCCGCGAAGCTTGTGGCTGGCGCCGGGAGAATTCCATTTTGGCGCGAATGTATCGCGTCAATGCTTCTGCCGGATCATCTTCGACGGTCAGGGTATTGAAAGTACTGTCCCAGAGTTGAAGGATGTTGCTCAGCACCGCCACATACAAACCGAGTTTGTTGGTGAAGTAGTAATGCAGGTTCGCTTTGGGCAACCCGGCCTTCTGCGCGATGGTGTTCATGCTGGTGCCTTTGAACCCGTGACGGGCGAACTCGTCTTCGGCGGCTTTGATGATGGTCTCTTCGTTCTTCTGACGAATGCGGCTGGCGGGTTTGCCGCCGTGGGCTGGGACTTCAAAGGTCATAGGCACTTCCGAACAGGGTAGATGGGTGCAACCAGATGCGTTGATAGCGCACCCGCAGGTCGCAGACAAGTCCTGTTGCGATAAAACCTGAACACCATAATCCCTGTGGGAGCGGGCTTGCTCGCGAAGGCGGTGTGTCAGTTGCATTAATGTCGACTGATACTCCCTCTTCGCGAGCAAGCCCACTCCCACAGGTTTCAGCGTGTTGCGGCCAGACTCTCCAAAAAACTCTCCAGCACCAAGTGGGGACGACGGCCCTTGCGTGTGACCGATGCCAGACTCAGGTCATAAAAACGTGCCTTGGGTTTCAGCGCACGCAATCGGCCCTGCTGCACCCAGAGGCTGGCGTAATGATCCGGCAGATAACCGATGTAGCGCCCGGTCAGAATCAGAAATGCCATGCCTTCGCGATCCGATGCACTGGCGGTGCAGTTGAGCGCTTGATAGTGGGCCTGAATCTCGGCAGGCAAACGGAAGGTCGGAGCGATGGCGTCCTGGCTGTTGAGACGCTCATCGTCCAGTTGTTTGTCGTCGACGTAGAACAACGGATGGCCGACCGCGCAATACAGCAGCGAGCGTTCGCTGTAGAGCGGCTGATATTCCAGACCCGATAGCGCGCTGGCTTGCGGCACCACGCCGACGTGCAAGCGACCGTCGAGCACGCCTTGTTCGACTTCATTGGGCGCGATCATGCGGATCTGGATCTGTACGTCCGGGCCGCGCTCCTTCAACTGCGCCAAGGCATGGGTGATGCGCATGTGGGGCAGGGTGACCAGGTTGTCGGTCAGGCCGATGGTCAACTCACCGCGCAAATGTTGGTGGAGGCCATTGACCTCGGTGCGGAAACTTTCCAGCGCACTTAATAGCTGCAACGCCGATTGGTAAACCTCGCGGCCCTCTTCGGTCAGGGAAAAACCGGCGCGACCGCGTTGGCACAGACGCAGGCCGAGGCGTTGCTCCAGATCGCTCATCTGCTGGCTGATCGCCGAGCGACCGATCCCCAGCACCGATTCCGCCGCAGAGAAGCCGCCGCATTCCACGACGCTGCGAAAAATCCGCAACAGTCGGATATCAAAGTCACTGACTTGCGCCAGTGGATCGGGGCGGCGGGTACTCATAGTTTAGTCCGGGCCTGACTGAAGGTTAGAAAAGTTGGATTTCACCGACTTTATCTCCGTGGCAATTTAGCTGCAAGAACGCTTTTCATCTCCACGCCGCTTATTGCCCTGCGAGGTTTTGCCCATGAACGTGCCTGAAAACGCCCCGACTTCCCTGGCCAGCCAGCTCAAGCTCGATGCTCACTGGATGCCCTACACCGCGAACCGCAACTTCCAGCGCGACCCGCGACTGATCGTGGCTGCCGAGGGCAGTTGGCTGACAGACGACAAGGGCCGCAAGGTCTACGATTCGCTCTCGGGTCTGTGGACCTGCGGCGCCGGACACACCCGCAAGGAAATCCAGGAAGCGGTGGCCAAGCAGTTGGGTACCCTCGATTACTCGCCGGGCTTCCAGTACGGTCACCCGTTGTCGTTCCAGTTGGCCGAGAAAATCACTGACCTGACCCCGGGCAATCTGAATCACGTGTTCTTCACCGACTCGGGTTCCGAGTGTGCAGACACGGCGGTGAAAATGGTGCGTGCTTACTGGCGCCTGAAAGGCCAGGCCACCAAAACCAAAATGATCGGTCGAGCTCGTGGTTATCACGGCGTGAACATCGCCGGCACCAGCCTCGGTGGCGTGAACGGCAACCGCAAACTGTTCGGTCAGGCGATGATGGACGTCGATCACCTGCCGCACACCTTGCTGGCGAGCAATGCTTTCACTCGTGGCATGCCGGAGCAGGGTGGTATCGCCCTGGCCGATGAATTGCTCAAGTTGATCGAGCTGCACGATGCCTCGAACATCGCAGCGGTATTCGTCGAGCCATTGGCTGGTTCCGCTGGCGTGCTGGTTCCGCCGCAGGGTTACCTCAAGCGTCTGCGCGAGATCTGCGATCAGCACAACATCCTGCTGGTGTTTGACGAAGTGATCACCGGTTTTGGTCGTACAGGTTCGATGTTCGGCGCCGACAGCTTCGGCGTGACGCCGGACCTGATGTGCATTGCCAAGCAAGTCACCAACGGCGCGATCCCGATGGGCGCGGTGATTGCCAGCTCCGAGATCTATCAGACCTTCATGAACCAGGCGACGCCGGAATACGCGGTGGAATTCCCGCACGGCTACACCTATTCCGCCCACCCGGTGGCTTGTGCAGCCGGCCTGGCGGCACTCGACCTGCTGCAAAAGGAAAACCTGGTGCAGAGCGTGGCGGAAGTGGCACCACATTTCGAAAATGCGTTGCATGGTTTGAAGGGCTCGAAAAACGTCATCGACATTCGTAACTACGGGTTGGCCGGTGCCATCCAGATTGCGCCTCGCGACGGCGATGCCATCGTGCGTCCGTTCGAAGCCGGCATGGCTCTGTGGAAAGCCGGGTTCTACGTGCGCTTCGGCGGCGACACCCTGCAGTTCGGCCCAACCTTCAACAGCAAGCCGCAAGACCTCGATCGCTTGTTCGACGCGGTCGGCGAAGTGCTGAACAAAATCGACTGATTTTTCCCTCTATATAGGCGTCCTTTTTGAAGGGCGCCTGTGGACAACTTTTTCAGGAGCCCTGCATGAGCCTTATCCCGCATTTGATCAATGGCGAACTGGTGACCGAAGACGGTCGTACGGCCGACGTGTTCAACCCGTCTACCGGTCAGGCGATCCACAAGCTGCCGTTGGCCAGCCGTGAAACCATTCAAAAAGCCATCGACTCGGCCAAAGCTGCGTTCCCGGCCTGGCGTAACACTCCGCCGGCCAAGCGTGCTCAGGTGATGTTCCGCTTCAAGCAACTGCTGGAACAGAATGAAGCCCGCATCGCCCAACTGATCAGCGAAGAACATGGCAAGACCCTGGAAGATGCGGCCGGTGAATTAAAGCGCGGGATCGAGAACGTCGAGTTCGCCTGTGCTGCACCGGAAATTCTCAAGGGCGAGTACAGCCGTAACGTCGGGCCGAACATTGATGCCTGGTCGGATTTCCAGCCATTGGGCGTGGTGGCAGGTATTACCCCGTTCAACTTCCCTGCCATGGTGCCGCTGTGGATGTATCCGCTGGCGATCGTCTGTGGCAACTGCTTTATTCTGAAACCCTCCGAGCGTGATCCAAGCTCGACGCTGCTGATTGCTCAGCTGCTGTTGGAAGCCGGCCTGCCGAAAGGCGTGCTGAGTGTGGTGCATGGCGACAAGGCTGCGGTGGATGCCTTGATTGAAGCGCCGGAAGTCAAAGCGCTGAGCTTTGTCGGTTCGACGCCGATTGCCGAATACATTTACGCCGAAGGCACCAAGCGCGGCAAACGCGTCCAGGCGCTGGGCGGGGCGAAGAACCACGCGGTATTGATGCCGGATGCGGATCTGGATAACGCCGTCAGCGCACTGATGGGCGCGGCGTACGGTTCGTGCGGTGAGCGCTGCATGGCGATCTCGGTTGCTGTATGCGTCGGCGATCAGGTGGCGGATGCGTTGGTGGCCAAACTGGTACCACAGGTCAAAGCGTTGAAAATCGGTGCCGGTACGACCTGCGGCCTGGATATGGGGCCGCTGGTTTCCGGTCAGGCTCGCGATAAAGTCAGTGGCTATATAGAAGACGGTGTATCAGCAGGGGCGACCTTGGTGGTGGATGGTCGTGGTCTGAGCGTGGCCGGTCATGAAGAAGGTTTCTTCCTGGGCGGTTGCCTGTTCGATAACGTCACACCAGAGATGCGCATCTATAAAGAAGAGATCTTCGGGCCGGTGCTGTGCGTCGTTCGGGTCAACAGCCTGGAAGAGGCGATGCAACTGATCAACGATCACGAATATGGCAACGGCACCTGTATCTTCACGCGTGATGGGGAAGCTGCGCGGTTGTTCTGCGATGAGATCGAAGTGGGCATGGTCGGCGTCAACGTGCCTTTGCCGGTGCCGGTGGCTTATCACAGCTTTGGCGGCTGGAAGCGTTCGCTGTTCGGCGATCTGCATGCCTATGGTCCGGATGGCGTCCGTTTCTATACTCGTCGCAAAGCTATTACCCAGCGCTGGCCGCAACGGGCGAGCCATGAGGCTTCGCAATTCGCATTCCCTAGTTTGTAAGTAGAAGGGAAGAAGGCCGGCCCCTAGGGGCCGGCCTTCGTGTTTTCGGGGCTTCTTTGCCTTATATGACAGAATTGTGAAATCAGGGGTTGACGGCAGATTCTGGAAGTCTATAATTCGCCCCACTTCCGGCGCAGTCGAAACGGAAAACTCCTTGGTAAACAAAGAGTTACGC
>NZ_JBWCCN010000023.1:0-89918 GCF_056279485.1 Pseudomonas sp. TE12508
CTGTCTTCCTTTACCGCGCCGGCATCGTTGCCCGTCACGAAACTGAGTACCGGGGCGTCGTTAGTGCCGCTGACGGTAACGGTCACCAGCTGAGTATCGATGCCGCCGAGGCCATCGCTGACCTGCACGGTGAACACTTCATTGTGACTCTCGCCAGCCTTCAACGATTGCACGGCACTGGCGACACCGTCGGTGCCATTGGCCAGGGTGTACGTCCACTGGCCGGTGCTGTCCACGGCGATCGAGCCGTAGCTGCCGGTATTGCTACCGACAATGCTCCAACTGGTCGTGGCGTCGTGATCGATGTCGGCCGAACTGAACTGGCCACTCATGCTGAGGGTGCTGTCTTCCTTTACCGCGCCGGCATCATTGCCGGTCGCGAAGCTGAGCACGGGTGCGTCGTTGCTGCCGGTGACGGTGACAGTCACCAGCTGGGTGTCGACACCGCCAAGGCCATCGCTGACCTGCACGGTGAACACTTCATCGTGACTTTCGCCAGCCTTCAATGATTGCACGGCACTGGCGATGCCATCGGTGCCATTGGCCAGGGTGTACGTCCACTGGCCGGTGCTGTCGACGGCGATCGAGCCGTAGGTTCCCGTAGCCGAGCCATTGATGGTCCAACTGGTCGTGGCATCGTGATCGATGTCGGCCGAACTGAACTGGCCGCTGACGCTGAGGGTGCTGTCTTCCTTTACCGCGCCGGCATCGTTGCCCGTCACGAAACTGAGTACCGGGGCGTCGTTAGTGCCGCTGACGGTAACGGTCACCAGCTGAGTGTCGACACCGCCGAGGCCATCGCTGACCTGCACGGTGAACACTTCATTGTGACTCTCGCCCGCCTTCAACGATTGCACGGCACTGGCAACGCCATCGCTGCCATTGGCCAGGGTGTACGTCCACTGGCCGGTGCTGTCCACGGCGATCGAGCCGTAGCTGCCGGTATTGCTACCGACAATGCTCCAACTGGTCGTGGCATCGTGATCGATGTCGGCCGAACTGAACTGGCCACTCATGCTGAGCGTGGTGTCTTCCTTTACCGCGCCGGCATCGTTGCCCGTCACGAAGCTGAGTACGGGTGCGTCATTGGTGCCAGTGAGGGTGATGGTCACAGTCTGCGTCGCCGAAGCAGCATTAGCCGCGCCACTGTTGTCGGTGGCAACCACCGTGTACGAGAAGGTGATGGTTTCACCCGCACCGAGGAAGTCGAGGTTCTGGTTGCTGCTGTAGTCCCAGCTGTTCTGATCGACCGAGAAACCGGCCACCAGTGCCGAAGCCACGCCCGCATTGAGCGTGCCGCCGCTCCAGGCGATGTTGCCGTTGGAGGTGTGCGACACAGTCACCACGTCGATGTTGTCCACATCGGCAAAACTCAGTGCACCGCTGTCGCTCAGCGTGGCGGTGCCATTACCTTCGTTCATTGCGCCGCTGCTGTCGGCGATCGTCAGCGTCGGCCGATCGTTAGTACCGGTGATAGTAATGGTGACGGTCTGCACCGCGCCGTCGCCAATCGCCACGTTATAGGTTTGGGTGACGATCTGGCCTTCGCCGAGGAACTGCAGGGCGGTGTTGTTCACCGCGAAGTTCCAACCCAGCGAACCACTGCCCGTGCCGGTGCTGTCGCTCAGTGGATTAGTGGTGAAACTGCCCAGATAGCCGGAAGCGCCCGGCGTGACGGTGACGCTGTGGGTATCGATCAGGTCGACGTCGGTGAAGGTGATGTTGCCGCTGGCTGCGTAGTCGCCGCTGTCTTCCCCGGCATCGCCGGCTTGTACGCCGCTGGTGATCTGCACCTCGTCGTTGGTGCCGGTGATGGTGATCGTCACATTCTGCGTGGTCGACGAACCATGCCCGTCATTGATGGTGACCACATAGGTTTCAGTAACTGTTTGCCCCTGGGCCAGGGATTGGGCTGCCGCATTATTCAGGGTGTAAGTCCAGTTAACCGTGCCGTCGGCTGCGTTGGCCGCTTCAGTTACTGATGCAAGGGTGAAATTGCCCAGCGCGGTGGCGTTGTCTCCCGCAGCCACGAAAGAAGCGGTATGCGTGTCGCTCAGGTCAACATCGCTAAAGGCAATAGTGCCTGTCGCACTCAGCGAATCGGTCGAGCTCGATGTCGTGGTCGCATCTTCGGTTACTGTGCCGGCCTGCACACCTATGCTCATCGTCACGCTGTCATTCGCACCTGCGAACTGCACCTGCGCAGTGGCCCAGCTGAGCGTGCCGTTGCCGAGACGAATCGCATAGGTAAAGGTGTCCGTCAGAGTCCCTCCACCCGCCAGCGACTGAAGTTGTGCCTTGAAAGCAGTCGACAACGTAGCGGCGTCGTAGCCGATTTTGCCATCCGAGGTAATCCAGATCTTTGCCCCGTTGAAACTGGTGTCAGTACTTGTCGCCTCAATTCTGCCCGTGTCCTGGATCAGGAGGTCGGCCGGCGCATAAATCTTGGTGGCGGTAGAAAGACTGGTCGCGTCATCGAGTGACCACAGTGTCTTTGCGCTGCCGCCGAGGTCATTGGACATGACGTCCAGGTACACGACGCCCAGCAGGTCTTCGGTGATGGCCGCGGTGCTCGTGCCAATAACACCGGTCGTGAATATGTCGTCTTGCGCCTGCGGAGTGTTGGAAAGCGAAGTAACGGTGCCGTCGCTAGTCGTTGTGGTGGTTGCCATGTCTTTCTCCCGGAAATGCCATTTTTTTGTTTTTAGAATCGCTAGGGACTGCTAGCAGGAAGAAGTCCCGTTCTTGCACCGCTCAGGTCGTTCAAGAGTGGTGCGAGGCGGCCGCCGGACATCGCCGGCCTGACGGGCCAGGCGCTGCCGGCAGAGGCGCGCGGGTATTGCGAAGATGGAAAAGTTCGCCGCGCTTGAGGAGCGGATCGCAGGGCAGGTCGGGCGAATGTGAGCCCGAGGCTGGGGCTGCGCTGCACATGGCACGCAATAGACTGAGAGCACCCATGTGGCAGGGACTCCTGAAATAATGGCTGGATGAGGCCGTGTTTTGAGAGAGCACCGACTCAGGGATACGGCCTTTCCTGATATCAGTTTGATGTGTGTTTAGTTGTGGGGGCAGGCTTTGTAAAGGTGTTAACCGCAGCTAACAGTACGACGTGCCAATATTCCGACAGGCGGGTATTTAGGTGTCAATATTATGTCGATTTGTTTTTGGCGAAGAGGACGGGAAAGGGGTTCGGGCACTCGACACTGGCACGGCTCGAATGAGCTGAAACCCAAGTGGGGCATGGTCTGGCTGAATTGTACCGGCCCTGAAACTCCATCAGATCTCAGTATTCAGCTGTTAAAAACGCCCGCCAGGGCATTTGCTTTGGCGGGATTTTTTACACCCGAACCACCCGACGACTTACATGGAGAGCTGTCATGACAGCCAAATGCGCAATTGCACTCTTGCCGCTTCAAGGGAACGCGACTACTGGCCGATAACCCGATCGGCCGTGTGAGTTTCGTCGCTGACGGTCGGCACGTGTGATCACGGAATTGTGCGAAATCGCTTGATAGCCTATGGCCTCCCGCTATCATCTGCGCGCCCGAAAAACGGCCGCGACGCTGAGTTCATCCGTGTAACTGCCTTTAGGTTGTTCTTCTTAACTTGCCTGGAAATCTTCGATGCTGTCGTATCACCAAAAAAGCTTCCTGATCGTCGATGATTTCTCGGATTTCCGCAGTTCCGTCAGGTCCATGCTGCGGGAGCTGGGCGTCAAGGACGTCGACACCGCCGATACCGGTGAACAGGCGCTGCGCATGTGCTCGCAGAAGTCCTACGATTTCATCCTGCAGGATTTCCACCTGGGCGACGGCAAGAAGAACGGTCAGCAGGTACTCGAAGACCTGATGATCGAGAAACTGATCAGCCATGAAAGCGTGTTTGTCATGGTCACTGCCGAAACCAGCCAGGCCATGGTGCTCAGCGCACTGGAGCATGAGCCCGACGCTTACCTGACCAAGCCGTTCAACCGTTCCGGCCTGGCCCAGCGCCTGGAACGGCTGGAGCAGCGCAAAACGTTGCTCAAACCGATCCTGCAAGCCCTTGACCGGGGCAAACCGGTTGAAGTGCTCAATGCCTGCATTGCCCTGTGCAAACAGGACATTCGGTATTCGCCGCTGTGCCTGCGTTACCGCGCCGATGCGTTGCGCGATTTGAACCAGAACGAAGCGCTGGAACGCCTCTATGACGGCATCATTGCCGATCGACCATTGCCATGGGCATTTGCCGGGTTGGGCCAGTTGCTGTTCAAGCGCGGCCAGGTCAGCCAGGCCAAAGGCATTTATGAAAAAGCCCTGAAAGTTTTTCCGATGATGCCGGCCCTCTACGACGGCATGGCCGATGTGCTGGTCGCCGAAGGCGACACCAAGGGGGCGCAGAGAGTCCTGGAAGAGGCTATTCGCCTGTCGCCGCTGGCGGTGCGCCGGCAAGCGTTGCTGGGCAAGCTGGCAATGGCCAACGAGGATTTCGATACCGCTTCCAAAGCCTATCGCCAGGCGGTGGCCCAAGGGGCGCAGTCACGTTTCAAGGATGCGGAAAGCAACCTCGGCCTGGCCCATGCCCTGATTAGCAAAGGCAGCGAAAAGGGCCTGGATACCCGGACCCGTCTTGAAATCAACACAACGCTGAGTGCGGTGGCGAAGGAGAACCCTTCCGACCCCGGCTTGCAGATTCGTGCGCGTCTGATGAAGGCCACCAGCCTGTTGCTCAACGATGCCGAAACCGCCGAGAAGCTCACTGAGCAGGCGATGATGCGCCTCGATGGCATGGAGCAGTTCATGAGCGCCGAAGCGGCGCTGCTGGTGGCCAAGCAGCTGCAAATGTTGGGGCAGGCGAGTGCCGGCGCTTCGATGCTGAAAAACTGTGCGGAAATCTACGGCGACGATCCGACCGTGATGAAAGGCATCGCCAAACTGACTGATGACCCGACCATCCTCAACTCCGGCAACGCGGCCGCCGACCTTAACCGTCAGGGCGTGCGGGTGTACAAAACCGGGAACCTGGTGGAAGCCCGGGATGTATTCCGCAAAGCCCTGGCGTTGCAGCCGAAGAACATCAGTATTGCCCTGAACATGGCGCAGTCGCTGTTGCATGGTACCGACACCAGCGTGCCGTCGGCCGAACTGGAAGAATGTCGGGCCTGCCTGAAAACCGTCGGCCTGATGCCCGATACCGACGCGCGTTATCCGCGCTACCAGAAACTGAAAATCAAGGCGTTCGGCGAATGATCGACAGCGAACCGTCACTCGACTTTTCCACGGTGATTGCCTCCACCGTGCATGACATGAAGAACTCCCTGGCCATGCTGATGCAGGCGCACAGCCAATGGCTGGCGCGCTTGCCCGATCCCGAGCAACACACCCCGGAGCAGGGCGTGATCGACTTCGAGTTCGCCCACCTCAATGGCATGCTGGTGCAGTTGCTGGGGCTGTACAAACTCGGCGTCAACCAGATGCCGTTGCAGCCGGCCTACCATGAGCTGGATGATTTCATTGAGGCGCAACTGGCGGCTCATCAGGAAGTGTTCGCCAGCCGCGGCATTATCGCGAGCTATGAAGTGGACCCGTTGAGCCCACTGGGTTTCTTCGATCGGGAACTGATTGCCTCGGTACTCGCCAACTGCATCAACAATGCCATTCGTTACACCCGCCATGCCTTGTTGATCAGCGTCAGCGATGAGGCCGGGCAACTGGTGCTGACCATCAATGACGATGGTGAGGGTTATCCGCCCGAGATGATCGAGCGTCAGGCCGATTACGTGCAGGGCATCAACCACAGCAGTGGCAGCACCGGCCTGGGCCTGTACTTTGCCGGACGGATTGCCGCCTTGCATCAGCGCAACGGCGTGGGCGGACGCACCGAAATCAGCAATGGCGGCCCCTTGGGCGGCGGCGTGTTCAGCCTGTATCTCCCCTGACAGACACAATCCCCGTAGGAGCTGCCGAAGGCTGCGATTTTTTGATCTTGTGTTTAAAAAGCAAAGTCAAAAGATCGCAGCCTTCGGCGGTTCCTGCACCTTTTTGTTTGACGCTGCTTGATATTCCGAACAGCCGAAGCCTATTTTGTACGGGTCGCCGTTCGCGGCTCGTACAACAACAAGGATTGCGTCATGACAACCGATGGCCATCGTTCACTCGCGCAGCGATTGACGGGCATTGATGAGATTGAATGTGTCACGCCGGACCTGAACGGCGTACCGCGCGGCAAGGTGATGACCGCCGAAGGATTTCTTGAAGGGCGGCGTTTGCAGATGGCGCGGGGAGTGCTGCTGCAATGCATCATGGGCGGTTATCCGCCAGCGCGTTTTTATGGCAGCGATGATGGCGACCTGGCGCTGGTGCCTGATCCCGCGCAGATCCACCGCTTGCCCTGGAGCCAGCAGCCTCGGGCGCTGGCCATTTGTGATGCGGACGAACTGACTGGCGAGAGCTCCCCGTTGTCGACCCGCGGTCAACTCAAGGCCGTGATCGCTCGATACGCCGCTCTTGGTCTGGCGCCGGTGGTGGCGACCGAGCTGGAGTTCTTCGTCTTTGCGCCCAACCCTGACCCGAAGCAACCCTTCCAGCCACCACTGGGCCTGGACGGTCGTCGCGAGGACGGTCATTCGGCGTTCAGCGTCAGTTCCAATAACGGCTTGCGGCCGTTCTTCAATGAAGTCTACGAATGCATGGCGGCGTTGGGCTTGCCGCGCGATACCTTCATGCACGAGATGGGTGTCAGCCAGTTCGAGATCAACCTGCTGCACGGCGATCCGCTACTGTTGGCCGACCAGACCTTGTTGTTCAAGCATCTGCTCAAAGAAGTGGCGCTCAAACATGGGCTGACCGTGGTCTGCATGGCCAAGCCGTTGGCGCACACGCCGGGCAGTTCGATGCATATTCACCAAAGCATCGTCGAGATCGGCACCGGGCGTAACGTGTTCAGCGACAAAGCCGGCGAGCCGACCGCGACCTTCCGTCATTTCATCGGTGGCCAGCAGGCCGGCATGGCGGATTTCACTGCGCTGTTTGCGCCGAACGTGAACTCCTATCAGCGTCTGTGCCATCCTTTCGCATCGCCGAACAATGCCTGCTGGTCCCACGATAATCGCGCGGCCGGATTGCGCATTCCGGCCAGTTCACCGGTCGCTCGTCGGGTCGAAAACCGCTTGCCGGGGGCCGATGCCAATCCGTATCTGGCGATCGCCGCGAGCCTGGCCGCGGGGTTATATGGCATCGAGAACAAACTGGAGCCGAGCGAGCCGATCCAGGGTGAGTTCGTTGTGCCGGATAATCTTTCGTTGCCGTGTACCTTGCATGCCGCTCTTGAACGTCTGAAACGTAGCCAATTGGCGAAGGAACTGTTCGGCAAGGAGTTCATCGAAGGCTACATCGCTTCGAAGACCATGGAGTTGACCAGCTTCTTTGATGAAATTACTCCCTGGGAACGGCGTGTTCTAGCAGCCCAGGCCTGACGACCCGTCGCCGTCGGGCTATCGTTTGTCGATAGCCCGATACTCACTGCAAGGAGCCGCTCGGAACGCCGATGCGCCAAATCTTGAAATCTTTTCGGGGGCTTTATTTCGCCTCGCTGATGATGTTGATCGGCTCGGGCCTGTTGAGTACTTACCTTGCCCTGCGCCTGGCGGCCGATAAAGTCGATAGCCTGTGGGTCGGTGCGTTGATGGCGGCCAACTATTTCGGCCTGGTGCTGGGCGGCAAGATCGGCCATCGGCTGATTGCCCGGGTCGGGCATATTCGAGCTTATTCAGCCTGCGCCGGGATCGTCGGCGCGGCAGTGCTGGGCCATGGCTTGGTGGACTGGCTGCCCGCGTGGCTGTTCCTGCGGGTGATCGTCGGCCTGGGCATGATGTGCCAGTACATGGTGATCGAAAGCTGGCTCAATGAGCAGGCAGAAGCCAATAAGCGTGGCGTGGTGTTCAGCGGCTACATGATCGCTTCGTACCTGGGGCTGGTGCTGGGTCAGCTGATTCTGGTCATGCACCCGGGCCTGGGCCTGGAACTGCTGATGCTGGTCGCACTGTGTTTCGCCCTTTGCCTGGTACCGGTGGCCCTGACGCGGCGGATTCACCCGGCGCCTTTGCACCCGGCGCCGATGGAACCACGCTTCTTCATCAAGCGCGTGCCACAGTCGTTGAGCACGGTGTTGGGGTCGGGTTTGATCGTCGGTTCATTCTACGGTCTGGCGCCGCTGTATGCCTCGCAGCAAGGGCTGTCCACCGAACAGGTCGGTCTGTTCATGGGTAGCTGCATTTTTGCAGGCCTGGTGGTGCAGTGGCCGTTGGGGTGGCTGTCGGACCGCTATGACCGGGCGCTGTTGATCCGCTGTTTCGCGTTTAGCCTGGCGCTGGCTGCGTTGCCGCTGGCGATCATGCGGCAGGTGCCGCTGGAGGTGCTGTTCATTGCCGGGTTCCTCTGCTCGTTGGTGCAGTTCTGCCTGTACCCGTTGGCGGTGGCGTTCTCCAACGACCACGTCGAGGGTGATCGTCGGGTGTCGCTGACGGCGATGCTGCTGGTGACTTATGGTGTCGGCGCGAGTATCGGACCGTTGGTAGCCGGGGTGTTGATGAAGCTGTTCGGCAGTCAGATGCTCTATGCCTTCTTCAGCTTCTTTGCGCTGGTGCTGGTGTGGCGAATTCGCCCCAAAGCGGTCACCAACCTGCATCAGGTGGACGATGCTCCGCTGCATCACGTAGCCATGCCGGACAGTATGTCGAGCTCGCCATTGGTCGCTTGCCTGGACCCGCGAGTCGATGAACAGGTAGTGCAGGATCAGATGCAGAACCCTGTCAACCCGGAGGCTGATTTCAATCCGGATGCAGAACCCGAATCAGCGCCTGAAACGGATTCGGAGCCCGAAGACCCTGACACAGGTCGCGAGCAAAGCTTTACCGAAGCAAGGCCTTGATCAAGGCATAAAAAAACGGGCAGTCACCGCAAGGGACTGCCCGTTTTTTATGGGCGTGGCGTATCAGAAGTCGTCTTTATCGAAACGCCGTGCTTCGCGCTGAAGCTGATAGACGAACCGCTCGACCTGGCGCTGCACCAGGCCGCTCATGTTGTGAAAACGCACGCCGGCGAAGGTGGTGTTGATCTTTTCTTCGAAGTGCAGGTAACGCAGTTCGACCGGTGCCGTCATGCTGCCGAAGGGCAGGGCAGCGACGAAGCGGTCGTAGACCTGGCCCAGTTGCAGGCTGGCGGTGATGTCGCCCTCGAAGCGCAATTTGCAGCCGGTGGCGGAGATGTCCAGCAGTTTGCCGCTGATGGCCGATTTGAGTTTGTCGCCACCCAGATCGACGTTGACCAGCTGCGCCAGCTTCAACGCGGCGCGGAAAGCATTGCGGCGCTGGTGATAAACCACCTCATCGGGCAGCGCGCCACGGTAGCAGCGGCCATCGCCGGAGTCGTCGATGGTCAGCGGGCCATTGCTTTCCCAGGCGATGCGTACGCCGTCGTGGAAGCCTTCGACCTTGAACGGTTCGCCGGCCAGCAGAAAACGTTCGCCATCGCGCGGAATCATTTCGTCCAGGGCGATCATGTTGCTGTCACGGTCGATGTCCACCAGATAACTCTGGAAGCGCTGGCTGCGCTCATGGAACGTGATGATCAGCGGGTCATGGCTGTCTTGCAGCTGACGCAGATTGCCGGAGATTTCCAGGGGCGTAGTGAGCACCTTGGGTGGCTGCGGAGCATCTTCCGCGTTTAAGGCATTGAACACGGGGCATCAATCTCCAGACAAATATGACTACTGGCTAGCATTCTGCCAGCATGTTTCGCGTCTTGATAGAGCGTGCTCATTGAAAGGCTCAAGCCTGACTGAGCGGGCGTGGCTTTGCGAGCCTGGAGGTTGAACCGCGGGCATCATAGAGCGCTGGCGGCTCGCCGCCGGTGAGGATTTTCAGCTGGTTGGCCGTGGCGGCCTGCTGCACCAGAATCGACTGGCCATTGTTAACGTTGGCGGCCTGGCACTGGGCCAGGAGGTCGGTCAGCACGTCGCTCTGTGCCAGCAACTGATCGCCAATGCTCGAATGGCTGGCAAGTTGCTCCAGGCCTTGGCGATTGGTCGGCAGGTTGAGGCTGGCGAGGATTTCACTGCGCTTGCGGCCATGCTGCTCAAGCAAAATGATCAATGCCTGTTTCTGCGCCAGAATCTCTTCGAGCAGTGGCATGTCGCGACCGTGCAGCGCGAGGGACTCGGTTTGCAGCAGCTCCAGCAAGTGTTGCGCCGGGGCAAAGTCGTCGATGATCAGTTGCAGTAAATTAGTGTCGTGCATGGCTGGCCTTGGGTTTTAAGCGTCCAAAAGCCTGGCGCGGCCGTGGCCTAGCGCTGGGCTTCGAAGTTGAGCAGTTTGCTGGCTACACGGTTGCTGTCGACTTTATAGCTGCCATCGGCAATCGCTGCTTTCAACTCGGCCACGCGGGCGTTGTCGACGGCAGGCTGATCGCGCAGCTTGTCAGTGACCTTCTGCAACTGTTGAGCCTCATTGCTGAGGTGTACCGACTCCCCGCTTTTGGTGGTACTGGCCTGTTCGGCCGGGGTATTCAGCGGTGCGGATTGGCCGGCTTCGGCGGTTTCCTTCGCGGCGCTGGTACGTGTACTGCCCGTAAGTGACGAGGAGCTGTTTAAACGACTGAAATCGATGACCATGACAAAAAACCTCTGGGTATTTGGACGCTTGCCATGTTTTCGGCTCTTCTTGTGAAAACTTTAGGCCCATTTATCAATGAGCGTGCATGCGCCAGCGTGTGTCCTGCATGCGGCACAGTTTAGGCAACAGCCCAGTGGCGCGCCATCTCTTCACAAACTACGTGGCCGCTCACATAGAAACTTCCACCTGCCCGGGCGCGGTGACTTGCGCCTTGATAACCCGCTGGGAGTTAAGGTTTTTCACGCGAATCTGTTCGCTCATGCCGCCATTGGACAGCGCTTCACCCGGCATACGTACACTGAGCGTACCACTGCGGGCGGTAATCACCACCTGATCGCCCTTGCGAATGACTTCCGCCTGTTCGAGATGCACCAAGGTAATCACCTGATCAGCGACCATTGGTCGGGTCAGTTTTTGTCCGATCGCTTGATCGACGGAAGTCAGAAAACCCTGATTTATCAGGCTGATATCGCGCTCTCGCAGGGTCACGTCCTGAGGCTCGATAATCCCTGTGCGCTTGAGCGGACGGGTGGTGGTCACGATGTCGCGAAACAGCCGTACTTGAGCGGGTACGAAGACTGTCCAGGGGGAGGTGCCGTCGCAGCGAACCTTGACCGTAACCCGGCCCAGAGGCCTCGCGGGGCTCTCGAGGGTGGCTGTCAATTCCTTGTCGCACATAGGCATGCGCAGGCGCGGATCGAGCTGGTTGACCTCGATTTCGTAGCGTCCTTGCGTTTGACTGGTGGCCAGATAGTCTTCTACGGTGAATTCAAGAAAGCCCTGAGTGACGCCGATAAGCATGTCAGGCAAGGTAACCGCGTCAGCAAGGGCAGGGCTGCCAGCGTTGAACAGGCAAACGGCCGACATCGCGCAGAGCAATCTGCGGCAGGCTGATGTCAGGTGTCGGAAAAATGTCGGTTCTGTGTTCATAAGAGTTAAAAAGCAAGCGCCGTGCCGTTTAGTGAAGAATGTGCGTCGCAACACACTTAGCGTTGGTGTAGGAGTCTGGGCATGGCTGGTGTAATGGATTCGGTGAACCAGCGCACGCAACTGGTGGGGCAGAATCGCCTTGAGCTGTTGTTGTTCCGTCTCGACGGCCAGCAGCTGTATGGGATCAACGTGTTCAAGGTTCGTGAGGTGCTGCAATGCCCCAAACTGACCCTGATGCCCAAGTCCAGTCCTGTCGTGTGCGGTGTGGCGAATATTCGGGGGGCGACCATTCCGATTCTGGATCTGGCGATGGCGACCGGTTCCGGAGCGCTGAAAGATCAAAGCAATCCCTTCGTGATCATCACGGAGTACAACACCAAGACTCAGGGTTTCCTGGTTCGATCAGTAGAGCGCATCGTCAACATGAACTGGGAGGAGATTCATCCGCCACCCAAGGGCACCGGGCGCGATCATTACTTGACGGCGGTGACTCGGGTCGACAATCAGTTAGTCGAAATCATCGACGTCGAGAAGGTGCTGGCGGAAGTGTCACCGACACCGGAAGCGATTTCGGTGGGCGTGGTGGATGTCGATACTCAGCACAAGGCGTTGTCCTTGCGCGTGCTAACGGTCGACGACTCATCGGTGGCGCGTAAGCAGGTGACCCGTTGCCTGCAAACCGTCGGCGTCGAAGTGGTGGCGTTGAACGACGGTCGGCAAGCGCTGGATTACCTGCGCAAGCTGGTCGATGAGGGCAAGAAGCCGGAAGAAGAGTTCCTGATGATGATCTCCGACATCGAGATGCCGGAGATGGACGGGTACACCCTGACGGCCGAAATCCGCAGTGATCCGCGCATGCAAAAGCTGCATATCATCCTGCACACTTCGTTGTCGGGTGTGTTCAATCAGGCGATGGTCAAGAAGGTCGGTGCCGATGACTTTCTGGCCAAATTCCGTCCTGATGACCTGGCATCCCGGGTAGTCGACCGGATCAAAGCAGCAGATAACAGCTAGGGGCCTTCTGTCCCTGGCGGTCAACACGATTTAAGAGGCGGCATCTTTGTCTACGGGTAATTTGGATTTTGAACAGTTCCGGGTATTCCTGGAAAAAGCCTGTGGCATTTTGCTCGGTGAAAACAAGCAATACCTGGTCTCGAGCCGTCTCAACAAACTGATGGAACAGCAGGGCATCAAATCTCTGGGTGAGCTGGTTCAGCGCATCCAGACTCAGCCGCGCAGTGGTTTGCGCGAGATGGTGGTGGATGCCATGACCACCAACGAAACCTTGTGGTTTCGTGACACCTATCCGTTTGAAGTCTTGAAGAACAAGGTCTTGCCTGCAGCGATCAAGGCAAGCCCCGGCCAGCGCCTGCGGATCTGGTCGGCGGCGTGTTCGTCGGGTCAGGAACCGTATTCTCTGTCGATGTCCATCGATGAGTTCGAACGGGTCAACATGGGCCAGTTGAAGATGGGCGTGCAGATCGTTGCCACTGACCTGTCCGGCACCATGCTGACCAACTGCAAGACCGGCGAGTACGACAGCCTGGCCATCGGCCGCGGTCTGTCGCCCGAGCGCCTTCAGCGTTACTTCGACCCGAAAGGGCCGGGACGTTGGGCGATCAAGGCGCCGATCAAGAGTCGGGTGGAATTTCGCTCGTTCAACCTGCTGGACAGCTATGCGAGCCTGGGCAAGTTTGACATCGTGTTCTGCCGCAACGTGCTGATCTACTTCTCCGCCGAGGTGAAGAAAGACATCCTGTTGCGCATCCACAGCACGCTGAAGCCGGGCGGTTATCTGTTCCTTGGCGCGTCCGAGGCGCTGAACGGTTTGCCGGACCATTACCAGATGGTCCAGTGCAGCCCGGGGATCATTTATCAGGCGAAGTGATTCGTTGACGGCATAAAAAAACGGGAGTCCTCAGGGGGCTCCCGTTTTTTTATGCCCGTAATTATCTCTCAAAATCACCACAACCCCTGTGGGAGCGGGCTGTGGCGAGGGGGCTTGCCCCCGTTGGGCTGCGAAGCAGACCTAAAATCTCTGATGTAGCCAAAATCCTATGAGTGCTACGCACTCAAACGGGGGCAAGCCCCCTCGCCACAGTCAGCTCCCACAAGGGGGCAGTTGTTGTTCTGGCGATGGTGATAAGCGGCAGAAAAGCGGCAGGCGGCGGAAATCGGTTGCCGCTTTTCTGGCATTGCCGGCTTGCCACCGCGCGCAAAGCCCCGGTTTACGGGCTTTTTTGAATTGGCACGCCGCTTGCTATGTCCATGTTACGAAAAATCAGGTCACCCGAAGGTTTCCCGACATGAGCATCAGCTTCGATAAAGCGCTCGGTATCCATGAACAAGCCCTGGGCTTCCGCGCTCAGCGTGCCGAAGTCCTGGCCAACAACATCGCCAACGCCGACACCCCGAACTACAAGGCTCGGGATCTGGATTTCTCGAAAGTGCTCGCCGAGCAAAACGAGAAAACCAAAAACGGCAAGTTCGCCTTGAACATGACCAACAGCCGTCACATCGAAGCTGAAGGCATGGGCAATGGCGACGAGTCGCTGATGTATCGCACGCCGATGCAACCGTCGATCGACCAGAACACCGTGGACGCCCAACTGGAACAGTCGAACTACGCGGAAAACGCGGTTAACTTCCAGGCCAGCTTCACCCTGCTCAACAGTAAATTCAAAGGGCTGGTATCAGCCCTGCGTGGAGAGTAAGTCATGTCCCTTGCCAGTGTTTTCAACATTGCCGGTAGCGGCATGAGTGCCCAGACCACTCGTCTGAACACCGTCGCCTCGAACATCGCCAACGCCGAGACCGTCTCGTCGAGCATCGACCAGACCTACCGTGCCCGCCACCCGGTATTCGCCACCATGTTCCAGGGCGGCCAGAGCGGCGGCAGCGATTCGCTGTTCCAGAACCAGGACGCTGCCGGTCAAGGCGTGCAAGTGCTGGGCGTGGTCGAAGACCAGAGCAACCTTGAAGCGCGCTACGAGCCGAACCATCCGGCTGCTGATGGCAAGGGCTACGTCTATTACCCGAACGTCAATGTCGTCGAAGAAATGGCCGACATGATTTCCGCGAGCCGTTCGTTCCAGACCAACGCCGAAATGATGAATACCGCCAAAACCATGATGCAGAAGGTCCTGACCCTCGGTCAGTGATAAGGGGCGATTCGTATGAGCGTTATCAGCGATGTTCTGGCCAACTCTTCGGTCCAGACCACTACCACCAAAGACAGCCTGACCTCGGCCGCTACCGGCGGCCAGGCATTGGGCAAGGACGCGTTCCTGCAACTGTTGGTGACTCAGCTGAAAAACCAGAACCCGCTCGATCCTCAGGATAACAGCGAGTTCGTGGCACAGTTGGCGCAGTTCAGTAGCCTGGAAGGTATCACCACGCTGAACGATACGGTCAGCGGCCTTGCCAGCAGCTACAGCTCCTCGCAAGCCTTGCAGGCTTCTTCGCTGGTGGGGCGCTCCGTCATTGCGCAGACCGACAAAACCATGGTCGACACCTCCAAGAGCCTTAACGGTACCGTCGTGGTGCCAACCTCGGTTGCCGCTGCCACCGTCAAGATCACCAACTCGGAAGGCAAGACCATCCGTACGCTCGAGTTGGGCAGTCAAAGTGCCGGTAACGCCAGTTTTATCTGGGACGGCAAGGACGATGCTGGCGCGGTGGCACCGGCGGGTACTTACACCTTCGGCGCAACGGCCACCATCGACAGCAAGGCGACATCGCTGATTACTTATCTGCCAGCGACCGTTAACAGCGTGACCATCAGCCAGACCGGCGGTGAGTTGATGCTGAACCTAGCAGGCATGGGCAGCGTTGCCCTGTCCAAAGTACAAACCATTGGTATATAGAGCCGACTAACACGGCACAAGGAGTGGAATATGTCTTTCAATATCGGCCTTAGCGGTCTCTATGCAGCCAACAAACAACTGGACGTGACCGGCAACAACATCGCCAACGTCGCGACCACCGGTTTCAAATCCTCCCGTGCAGAATTCGAAGACGTGTACTCGGCCACTCGCCTGGGTACCGGCAGCAAGACCGTCGGCAACGGCGTGCGTCTGGCCAACGTTTCCCAGCAGTTCGGCCAGGGCGACGTGAACAACACCGGCAACGTGCTGGACATGGGCATCCAGGGCAACGGCTTCTTCATCCTCAGCGACAACGGCTCCCTGAGCTACACCCGTGCCGGTGCGTTCAAGACTGATGCTGAAAACTATGTGGTCGATAACAACGGCAACCGTTTGCAGGGTTATGGCGTTGATGCCAACGGCAAGATCATCAACGGTGTGTTGACTGACTTGAAGATTGATACGTCGAGCCTCAAGCCAAACCCGACCACCAAGGTCGATCAGACGATGAACCTGAATTCGGCGGAAACATTACCGACCGTGGCCACGTTCAGCCCGACCGATACCAACAGCTATAACAAGACCATTTCCACCAAGGTCTACGATAGCCAGGGTAACGAGCACACCATGGATCAGTACTACGTGAAAACGGGTACCAACGCCTGGCGTGTCCACACCTACATGGATGGTCGTTCCCCGGCCAACCCCGCTACCACGCCACCAGTGGCGATTACCGCCGACATCACTTTCAACTCCGATGGCAGCATCAATGCGCTGACGGCGGGTGCTGGCTGGACCCAGACCGGCAACACGTTGACAATGACCGGTTGGGTGCCAGGTACCATTACCAACGCCGCGACGACTCCTGTGACCTGGGGCCCGAACGGTTCCGTCGCTGCCACTGGCGGTATCGCGTTCAACATGGCGCTGACCACTTCTTACAACTCGCCAACCGCTCGTACCGCCCAGTTCCAGGATGGTTACGCCACCGGCCAGATCTCCAGCCTGACGATCGACGCCACCGGCGTCATGACCGCCAACTTCAGCAACCAGCAAACCAAGGCGATCGGCCAGGTTGCAGTCGCCAGCTTCGCTAACGAGCAAGGCTTGCAACCGATCGGTGGTACCCGCTGGAAAGAAACCTTCGCCTCGGGCGTGGCGGGTGTCGATGCGCCGACAACCGGCACTCTGGGTTCGGTCGTGTCCAACTCCCTGGAAGAGTCCAACGTCAACCTGACCAACGAATTGGTCGAGCTGATCAAAGCCCAGAGCAACTACCAGGCAAACGCCAAGACCATCTCCACCCAGAGCACCATCATGCAGACCATCATTCAGATGACCTGATGTTGGTGAGCGAATAGCGTTTCACAAAGAGCCCCTCGCAAGAGGGGCTTTTTTGTGGGTGGTAGATACAGATCGCAGCCTCGCTTCGCTCGACAGCTCCTACATTGACATGCGATCCCTATAGGAGTTGTCGAGCGAAGCGAGGCTGCGATCTTTTGACTTAAAGCAGGCAAAAGAAAACCCCCGACAAGCCAGAGGCTCATCGGGGGTTATCGAGGTAAGCGCCTTTCAGCGCTCACCGGCTCAGCTTATTGGCAAGCTTCGCAATCCGGCTCGTCGATGGCGCACGCCTTCGGCACTGGAGCAGGGCCGGCAGGAGCTGCCAGGACCGAGTCGTCACCGTGGTTGCCGCCGCTGGAAACAGCGTTCAGCTTACCGGTGTTGATGGTCGACTTCTCGGTGCTGGTCGCGGCCAGGGCACGGAGGTAGTAGGTGGTTTTCAGACCACGGTACCAGGCCATGCGGTAGGTCACGTCCAGCTTCTTGCCCGAAGCGCCGGCGATGTACAGGTTCAGCGATTGGGCCTGATCGATCCACTTCTGACGACGGCTTGCCGCGTCAACGATCCACTTGGTGTCCACTTCGAACGCAGTTGCATAGAGCTCTTTGAGTTCTTGCGGGATGCGCTCGATCTGCTGCACCGAACCGTCGTAGTACTTCAGGTCGTTGATCATGACCGAGTCCCACAGACCGCGAGCCTTCAGGTCGCGAACCAGGTACGGGTTGATCACGGTGAATTCGCCCGACAGGTTCGATTTCACGTAGAGGTTCTGGTAGGTCGGTTCGATCGACTGCGACACGCCAGTGATGTTGGCGATGGTCGCGGTCGGTGCGATGGCCATGATGTTGGAGTTACGAATGCCTTTCTGCACACGGGCGCGAACCGGTGCCCAGTCCAGGGATTCGTTCAGGTCAACGTCGATGTACTTCTGGCCACGTTGCTCGATCAGGATCTGTTGCGAATCCAGCGGCAGGATGCCTTTGGACCACAGCGAACCCTGGAACGTCTCGTAGGCGCCGCGCTCATCGGCCAGGTCGCAGGAGGCCTGGATCGCGTAGTAGCTGACCGCTTCCATCGACTTGTCGGCGAACTCGACGGCAGCGTCGGAACCGTAAGGGATGTGCTGCAGGTACAAAGCGTCCTGGAAGCCCATGATGCCCAGACCGACCGGACGGTGCTTGAAGTTGGAGTTCTTCGCTTGTGGCACCGAGTAGTAGTTGATGTCGATAACGTTATCGAGCATGCGAACAGCGGTGTTCACGGTGCGTTCCAGCTTGGCTGTGTCCAGCTTGCCGTTGGTGATGTGGTTCGGCAGGTTGATCGAACCCAGGTTGCAAACGGCGATCTCGTCCTTGTTGGTGTTCAAGGTGATCTCGGTGCACAGGTTCGAGCTGTGAACCACGCCCACGTGCTGCTGCGGGCTGCGCAGGTTGCACGGGTCTTTGAAGGTCAGCCATGGGTGGCCGGTTTCAAACAGCATGGACAGCATTTTGCGCCACAGGTCTTTGGCCTGAATGGTCTTGAACAGCTTGATCTTGCCCGGGTACTGGGACAGGGCTTCGTAGTACTCGTAACGCTCTTCGAAAGCCTTGCCGGTCAGGTCGTGCAGATCCGGCACTTCGGATGGCGAGAACAGGGTCCACGGGCCGTCATCGAAGACACGCTTCATGAACAGGTCAGGGATCCAGTTGGCAGTGTTCATGTCGTGGGTACGACGACGGTCATCACCGGTGTTCTTACGGAGTTCGATGAACTCCTCGATGTCCATGTGCCAGGTTTCCAGGTAGGCACACACAGCGCCTTTGCGCTTGCCACCCTGGTTAACGGCGACGGCGGTGTCGTTCACTACTTTCAGGAACGGTACAACGCCCTGGGATTTGCCGTTGGTGCCCTTGATGTACGAGCCCAGCGCACGAACCGGCGTCCAGTCATTACCCAGGCCGCCAGCGAATTTCGACAGCATGGCGTTGTCGTGGATCGCGTGGTAGATGCCCGACAGGTCATCCGGCACGGTGGTCAGGTAGCAGCTCGACAGCTGTGGACGCAGGGTGCCGGCGTTGAACAGGGTCGGGGTCGACGACATGTAGTCGAAGGACGACAACAGGTTGTAGAACTCGATCGCACGGTCTTCTTTGTTCTTTTCTTCGATTGCCAGGCCCATGGCCACGCGCATGAAGAAAATCTGCGGCAGTTCGAAACGCACGCCATCCTTGTGGATGAAGTAACGGTCGTACAGGGTTTGCAGGCCCAGGTACGTGAACTGCTGATCGCGCTCGTGGTTGATTGCCTTGCCGAGTTTTTCCAGGTCGAAGGACGCCAGAACCGGGTTCAGCAATTCGAATTCGATACCTTTGGCGATGTACGCCGGCAGAGCCTTGGCGTACAGATCGACCATTTCGTGGTGAGTCGCGCTCTCGGCGACGCCCAGGAAATTCAGGCCTTCGGCACGCAGGGTGTCCATCAGCAGGCGGGCGGTCACGAACGAGTAGTTCGGCTCACGCTCGACCAGCGTACGGGCGGTCATCACCAGAGCAGTGTTGACGTCGGTCAGGGCCACGCCGTCGTACAGGTTCTTCAGGGTTTCGCGCTGGATCAGGTCGCCGTCGACTTCTTCCAGACCTTCGCACGCTTCAGTGACGATGGTGTTCAGACGACCCATGTCCAGAGGTGCAAGGCTGCCATCGGCGCGGGTGATGCGGATCGACGGGTGAGCCTGTACCGCGTCCTCGGCAGGGGCGCGTACAGCGCGTTCCTTGGAACGGGCGTCGCGGTAGATCACGTAGTCGCGGGCAACTTTCTGCTCGCCGGCACGCATCAGGGCCAGTTCGACCTGGTCCTGGATTTCTTCGATGTGGATGGTGCCGCCCGATGGCATGCGACGCTTGAAGGTGGCGGTGACTTGTTCGGTCAGGCGGGCAACGGTGTCGTGGATGCGCGACGAAGCGGCAGCGGTGCCGCCTTCAACTGCAAGAAACGCTTTGGTGATGGCGACGGTGATTTTGTCATCGGTGTAAGGAACGACAGTCCCGTTTCGCTTGATCACGCGCAGTTGGCCAGGCGCGGTGGCGGACAGATCCGAATTCGAATCGGCGGCCTGCGGCAAGGTGCCCTGCGGGTTCTCGCGAGTTGTGTCGGTTTGCATGGGGGGTTGTCTCCACATTCTCTATGTTTGTTTGGGCACCATCACGGTGCCCACCGTTCTGTCCTGAAGCACTACAACCGACGTGGCGTCGGGCATAACAACTTCGGGACAGTAGGAAAAGGCTAATGATGCCGCTTCCTTGCCGAAGTCTTTGGCCGCGAGCCAGGGCTCGAAACCGGATTCCTTTCTGGGGTGCCAGTTTTGACTGCAACACCCGTACCGTTCTGGCTGTTCTGGCCTGAAAAAACGGTGCCATCCGCGCATGCGGTTTGGGCTTGTAAAATCGTGCTTGGTTCAACCATAAACAGGCAATAAAGCGCTTGAGTTTCTGGTCTGAAATGTGGTTGGGCTTTTAAGCTAAAACCCTACATGTAGGGTTTTTTTAGCGCCGAGGTACAAGATAATGCGTTTTTGAGGGTGTTGCAACGTACTACCTGTGGATAAACCTGTGCGTAAATTGTGTGTGAAAGGTGGAACGAGCGTGTAGGCCGCGACCTAGCTGGAGCGGACCGTTTTTCACTGATTTTCAGCGATTGAAATCAGTCATTCGGATTTTTAAGGGCGCGAACCCTATCACAAAAAACCGCTGGGTCCGAACGCATTTACCCGCTTGTGTTCCAGACGTGCGCCGTTTATACAATCGGCCAATGCAGATGCATTCTTATCCTCCCCAATCATTACAAAAAGACGGGCGGATCCTTCCTTTTAAAGTGATGTTGGCAAGCAGAGGTCACCGTGGAGCAAGAAGTCTGGCAGGTATTGATTGTCGAGGACGACCAGCGTCTGGCCGAACTGACCCGCGACTACCTCGAAGCCAATGGCCTGCGCGTCTCGATTGAGGGCAACGGCGCCCTTGCCGCGGCACGCATCATCAAGGAGAAACCGGACCTGGTAATCCTCGACCTGATGCTCCCTGGTGAAGACGGCTTGAGCATTTGCCGCAAGGTTCGCGACAAGTATGACGGCCCGATCCTGATGCTCACCGCACGCACCGATGACACCGATCAGATCCTCGGCCTCGACCTCGGCGCTGATGACTACGTCTGCAAACCGGTTCGCCCACGCCTGCTGCTGGCGCGCATCCAGGCCTTGTTGCGGCGTAGCGAAGCGCCTGAAGCAGCCCCGGAAAAACAGCGGCGTCTGCAGTTCGGCCCGTTGGTGGTGGACAACGCGTTGCGCGAGGCCTGGCTGCATGACAAAGGCATCGAGTTGACCAGCGCCGAGTTCGATTTGCTCTGGCTACTGGTGGCCAACGCCGGGCGTATTCTGTCTCGCGAAGAAATATTCACCGCGCTGCGCGGTATCGGTTATGACGGCCAGGACCGTTCCATCGACGTGCGCATCTCACGCATCCGCCCGAAGATCGGCGATGACCCGGAGCATCCGCGGCTGATCAAAACCATCCGCAGCAAAGGCTATCTGTTCGTTCCCGAAGCCTGCGCAGACTTGTCGCTGTGAACTCGATCTTCCTGCGCATTTATGGCGGTATGTGCGCGGCGCTGATTCTGGTGGCCGTGCTCGGCGTGCTGGCCTTACACCTGCTTAACCAGGTGCGCAGCGAGCAATACCGCGAGCGTCTGGCCCACGGCACGTTCTCGTTGATGGCCGACAACCTGCAACCGATGAACGAAACCGAGCGTCACCGGGCCTTGCTGGTGTGGGAGCGCTTGCTCGGGATTCCGTTGGCGCTGAAGACATTCCCCCAGACCGACCTCGACCTGACCCAGCGCACCCGCGTGCTGCGCGGTCAGGCACTGGTGGAGCAGACCGGCCCGCACGCGGCAAAGGTTTACCGCTTGGTCAGCGACAAGGAACAACTGGTGCTCACCGGGGAAGTCCAGCAGATCAGCGAGCAACTGGCGCGAGCGACCATTTACCTGTTGGCCGATGAACTGGTGCGCTACCCGGTGGCCGAGCAGCCCAAGCGTCTGGCGCAGTTAAAGGAAGAGAAGGGTTTCGGCTTTGATCTGCGGCTGGTCACGATCGATCAGGCCGACATGGACGAAGATCAGAGCCGCCGCGTATCCGAAGGCGACACGGTGATGGCGCTGGGCAAGGGCGGCGATTCCATTCGGGTGTTTGCCGGCATGGTCGGTACGCCGTGGGTACTGGAAATCGGACCGCTGTATCAAATGAATCCTTACCCGCCCGAGTGGCTGGTGCTGATTGCGGCCCTTGGCCTGAGCCTTATCGGTTTGATCGTCTATCTGTTGGTGCGTCAACTGGAGCGCCGTTTGCGCGGGCTGGAAGCCGCTGCCACGCGCATCGCCAAGGGCAGCCTGGAAACCCGCGTGCCGGCACGCGGCGCGGACTCGGTGGGGCGTCTGGCTTCGGCGTTCAACGGCATGGCCGAGCACTTGCAGCAATTGTTGGCGATTCAGCGAGAACTGGTGCGCGCCGTGTCCCATGAACTGCGCACGCCGGTGGCGCGTTTGCGTTTTGGCCTGGAGATGATCGGCTCGGCCACCACGCCTGAGGCGCTGGAAAAATACCGCGAAGGGATGGACCACGACATCGAGGACCTCGATCGGCTGGTCGACGAGATGCTCACCTATGCGCGGCTGGAGCAGGGTTCGCCGGCGCTGAATTTTCAGCGGATCGATCTGGATGCGTTGGTCAATCAGGTGATCGAAGAACTGGCGCCGTTGCGCGCCGAGGTCACGGTGCAGCGCGGTTTGTGCCTGTCGGCCGCTGATTGCGACGACGCCTGGGTCGAGGCCGAGCCACGCTACCTGCACCGGGCGTTGCAGAACCTGGTGAGCAATGCCATGCGCCACGCCCACTCACGGGTGACCGTCAGTTATCAGGTTGGGCAGCAGCGCTGTCGGGTGGATGTCGAGGATGACGGGCCGGGCGTGCCGGAAACGGCGTGGGAGAAAATCTTCACCCCGTTCCTGCGCCTCGATGACAGCCGCACTCGCGCTTCGGGCGGGCATGGGTTGGGGTTATCGATTGTGCGGCGAATCATCCATTGGCATGACGGGCGAGCATTGATCGGCAAAAGCAAAAGCCTGGGCGGGGCCTGTTTCAGTTTGAGCTGGCCGAGGAATCAGGAGCGGCGGTGAGATTGTAAGTGTATTTGAGGGCCTCATCGCGAGCCTGCTCGCTCCCACATTGGATCGCCTGTGAACACACAATTTTGTGAACAACAGAGATCAACTGTGGGAGCGAGCCCGCTCGCGATGAGGCCAGAATGACCGCTACACATCCTCAGGCCTTGATACTGACCAGACTCAACAACTGCCCATCCATCACCGCAAACTGCGCATCCAGCTCAGTGCCGTGACGCCATTCACTGGACAGGTCAGTCAGCAAGCGCAACCGCACTTCGCCGCCCGCGCTCCACTCCAGCACTTCGGCGTGTTCGAAATAGAAGCGCTTCTGCACGATAGGGTAGAGCGCCTTGAACAGGCTCTCCTTCACCGAAAACGTCAGCGTCACCAGCATTGCCAATTGATCGCCAGCCCCGGCAGCCATGCGCTGCATTTCAGGCCCGGTGAGAATTTCCCCGGCCAGGCGTTCGGCGCGCTCTGCGTCGAGCAGGTTTTCCAGGTCCATTCCCAATCCGCGCCAGTGCGCCTTGTTCGCGACTATTGCTGCGGCCCGGCCAGTGCTGTGGGTGATCGAGCCGGTGATGTGCGCCGGCCATACCGGTGCGCGGTCTTCGCCGATGGCGGGAATGAAGCTCAGCCCTTCCAGTTGTTGCAACGCCGCCCGAGCGCAGACTCGCCCGGCGAGAAACTCGGCCTGGCGCTTGGCGACCGAACGCTGGATGCTCGCAGGCGGATCGATGGCGCTGCGCTGGAAATCATCACTGGCCAGTTGCCTGGTATCGAAGTGGGTACCCAACAGGACCGTATCGGGCAGCACAAACGGCAGCGGCCAATGGGCGTCGAGTGGGGTGCAGCAGACGGGTAGGGCGGGGACGGGATTCATGACGGGCATTTTGCCGGGTTGCCTTGAGGCTGGGTAGTAGCTGGGAGCTTGATCGTTCCCACGCTCTGCGTGGGAACGCATCCAGTGACGCTCTGCGTCACACCGTCGAAGGGACGCGGAGCGTCCCGGGCGGCATTCCCACGGGGACCGTGGGAACGATCATTGTGTCAGCCAAATATCTTCTTGAAAAACGCCTGCATGTCCGCCCAGGACTTCTCATCCGCGGTCTTGCTGTAACCAATGTCCGGCCCGCCATGGTCACCGTGGCTCAGGCGATCCGCCTCGGGATTGCTGAACCCATGCTTGGCGCCTTCGAGGGTGACGAACGTGTAGTCGGCTTTGGCCTTGTCCATTTCCGTCTTGAACGCTGCCACGTTTTCCGCCGTGACCATGCTGTCCAGGGCGCCATGCTCCACCAGGACTTTCGCCTTCACGCTGCCAGGCGTCGCTGGCGTATTGGTCACCAGGGCGCCGTGGAAACTCACCACGCCCGCTAGCGGCACGCCTTGACGCGCCGCATCCAGCACCACCTTACCGCCGAAACAATAGCCGATGGCCGCCAGTTTATTCGGATCGGTTTGCGGTTGTTTCTTCAGCAAGTCGAGCCCGGCCTGAAACCGCTCGCTGGCCGCTGCACTGTCTTTCAATGCCGCTTGCATGAAGGCCATGGCGTCCTTGGCGTGTTCGGTGTTCTTGCCGTCGCCAAACATGTCAATCGCCAGCGCGCTGTAGCCCAGACCGGCCAGATCACGGGCGCGGCGCTTGGCGTAGTCGTTGAGGCCCCACCACTCATGCACTACCACCACGCCCGGGCGCGGGCCTTTGATGGCGTCGTCGTAGGCGTAATAGCCGATCAGCTTGGTGCCGTCGGCACTCTGGTAGGGAATTTCCTGGGTCTGGATGGCGGCCTGGCTGACCCCGCTCAGAGCCAGTAACACGAGGGCGAGGAACACACGCATGATCAAATCTCCATATTAGTAATCGTGAGAACAGCGTAGTCGATTTGATTCAGCTCAGGTTCAGAGTGCGTTCAGGGGCAGTACAGGGAGGGGTCAGTAACCTTGCCCCGTACCCAAAAAGCACATAGCGCATGAGGAAACTCCCCAATGACTACTTTTAAAAAACTGCTTCTGGCTTTCACCATGATGGGCGCCAGTGTGGCGGCCCACGCCGACACCACCAATTTCGCCGGCCTGACCTTTGGCCAGACCAGCGACAAGGTTAAAAAATCCAGCGCCCTGAACGACAACCTCAACCACCCGAACGCCGACGGGGTGATTGGCAAGGACAACACCTGGGGCGTGCGTCTGGGCCAGCAAGACAGCAAGGGCCGCTACTACGCCACTTACGACAACGTATCGGGCTCGCACAATGGCATTAAACTGCGTCAGGAAAACCTGCTGGGCAGCTACGATCTGTTCTACCCGGTGGGCGGCAGCACCAAACTGTTCGGCGGTGCCACGGCTGGTTTGACCAAACTGACCCAGGATTCGCCAGGCTTCAGCCGCGACAGCGATATCGGTTACGCCATTGGCGGCCAGGTCGGTGTACTGCAGCAAGTTTCGCAAAACACCTCGGTCGAGCTGGGTTACCGTTACCTGCGCAGCAACGCCAGCACCGAGATGAGCGAGCGCGGCGGCAGCAAACAGGGTTCGCTGGACTTGACCAGCAGCGCCCAGACCTACCTGTCCGCCAACTACGCTTTCTAAAAAAACGTTTCGCGGCCAGTCGGTTAAGCCGCGCAACCTGTGGGAGCGAGCCTGCTCGCGATGACGGCGGTACCTTCAGCATTAATATTGGCTGACCCACCGCTATCGCGAGCAGGCTCGCTCCCACAGGTCGCCTTGTCAGCCATTGAAGTTTGTCTTTGGAGATGTTGATTTGCCCAGGAGAGCGTTATGAAATTGCTGGTCGTCGAAGATGAAGCGCTATTGCGCCATCACCTGCAAACCCGCCTGACCGATAGCGGCCACGTGGTCGAATCCGTGGCCAACGCCGAGGAAGCGTTGTACCAGGCCGAGCAATTCAACCATGACCTGGCGGTGATCGACCTCGGTCTGCCGGGCATGGGCGGGCTCGATCTGATTCGTCAATTGCGCTCCCGGGGCAAAACCTTTCCGATCCTGATCCTCACCGCGCGCGGCAACTGGCAGGACAAAGTCGAAGGCCTCGCCGCCGGTGCCGACGATTACGTGGTCAAGCCGTTCCAGTTCGAAGAGCTGGACGCCCGGCTCAATGCCTTGCTGCGCCGCTCCAGCGGTTTCACCCAGTCGACCATCGTTGCCGGCCCCTTGCTGCTGGACCTCAACCGCAAGCCGGCCTCCCTCGATGAACAACCGCTGGCGTTGACCGCCTACGAATACCGAATCCTCGAGTACCTAATGCGGCATCACCAGCAAGTGGTGGCCAAGGACCGCTTGATGGAGCAGCTCTACCCGGATGACGGCGAGCGCGATCCGAATGTGATCGAAGTGCTGGTCGGCCGCTTGCGCCGCAAACTCGAAGGCCCGGCCGGCTTCAAACCGATCGATACCGTGCGTGGCCTTGGCTACCTGTTCAATGAGCGCTGCACTTGATTCGTTCCCTTCGCGTTCGGTTGATGCTCGCCGCCACCATCCTGGCAGTGTTGTTCATGCTGGCGTTGCTGCCGGCGATGCAGGGCGCGTTCAGCCTGGCGTTGCAGGATTCCATCGAGCAGCGCCTGGCGTCGGATGTCACCACGCTGATCTCCGCCGCGCGGGTGGAAAACAACACCCTGCAGATGCCGGCGCAGTTGCCCGACGAGCGCTTCAACCTCACCGACAGCCGTTTGCTCGGCTACATCTATGACCGCGAAGGTCATCTGGTCTGGCGCTCGAAAGCCACCCAGGAGGAGAAGATCAACTACAAACCGCGTTACGACGGACGCGGTAATGAGTTCGCAAGGATTCGCGAAGCCAATGGCGAAGAGTTCTTCGTCTATGACGTCGAGGTCAAACTGCTGGGTGGCAAAAGTGCGGCGTTCAGCATCGTTGCCCTGCAACCGGTGCGCGAATACGAAATCACCCTCGAAGGCCTGCGGGAAAACCTTTATCTGGGCTTTGGCGCAGCCTTGCTGGTGTTGCTCGCCTTGCTGTGGATCGGCCTGACCTGGGGCTTGCAGGCGTTGCGCCGGCTGAGCCAGGAGCTGGACCAGATCGAAAGCGGCACCCGGGAAAGCCTCAGCGAACAACACCCGCGTGAATTGCTGCGCCTGACCGGCTCGCTCAACCGCTTGTTGCACAGCGAACGCGAGCAGCGCAGCCGTTACCGCGATTCCCTCGACGACCTGGCCCACAGCCTGAAAACCCCGCTGACGGTATTGCAAGGGGTCAGCGAAGACATGGCGCAAAAGCCGCAAGAGCGCGAGCAGGCCTGGGTGCTGCAAACCCAGATCGAACGCATGAGCCAGCAGATCGGCTATCAACTGCAGCGCGCGAGCCTGCGCAAAAGCGGTCTGGTGCGTCACCAGGTGCGTCTGCGCCCGGTGTTGCAAAGCCTCTGCGACACCCTGGACAAGGTCTACCGCGACAAACAGGTGCGGGTCGCTTTCGATCTGCCGGAGCAGTGTTACGTGCCGATCGAACAAGGCGCCTTGCTGGAAATGATGGGCAACCTGCTGGAAAACGCCTATCGCCTGTGCCTCGGCGAAGTGCGTATCAGCGTGCGCGAAACCCTCAGCGGGATTGAGTTGTGCGTCGAAGACGACGGGCCTGGCGTGCCACCGGATCAGCGTGCGCGGATTCTGCAGCGGGGCGAACGGCTTGATCGTCAGCATCCGGGGCAGGGGATCGGGTTGGCGGTGGTCAAGGACATCATCGAAAGCTACAGCGCCAAGCTGACGCTGGGGGATTCGCCAATGGGCGGGGCGGCGTTCCGGATTCATTTTCCGGTGGTTTGATCCTGTCACTGATCGTTCCCACGCTCCGCGTGGGAATGCCTCAAGGGACGCTCCGCGTTCCAGCTCTGGAAAGGGACGCGGAGCGTGGGAACGATCATAAACAACGGTGTTTAAAACACATCTCCAGACACTCACTCAGGCTACACATCCTTGCGCCGCTGCCTACGACTACGCCAGAATCCGCCGGCTAGTGCGCCTGGGGCGCGGGCTCTATCCTTTGCCGGTCGCTGACGAATCAGCGATCGGGTTTAGCGATCCGATCCCATACACAGACGCAAAAGCGCCCAAGTTCTGATTGCAGTTTTTAGTGCCTGCAATTCGCGTAATGGTGGCTGTGCGTGGGAGACCTTCGAGTCTACCCGGGGTTTCTGTGACCCGGATCGCTAACCTGCGTACAGCCGCCACCTTTACTTGTTTAGCGATAGGTCGTGGCGGCTCAATCAATCACGGAGTTTCGCCATGTTCAAACCTACACCCAACCCACCTGAAACCGATCCAGCATCCCCCTACGAATCCCTCGATTCGAAAAAACTCAACGAAGCCGCCGACCGCGCCCTCGATTACTACCTCAAACCGGACATTCCCAAAGACACCAAGCGAAAGCCCAGCACCATTTACCATGTCGGCACCGAGGTCGATAACGAAACCCTGCTGGTCAACGCCTGCGAATCCCTGGCATCAGCCAGCATGATGCTCAGCGAGTTCGCCGGATTGATGGACATGCCACATCGCAACATGATGTTGGGGATTCAATCCGTGGTCATGCTCGGGGAGCTGGCCGTGAATCGGGTGCTGGATAACTTCGATCCGCGAGGCTAGCGAGGATGATCGTTCCCACGCTCTGCGTGGGAATGCCTCAACGGACGCTCTGCGTTCGGCTCTGGAAGGGACGCGGAGCGTCCCGGGCTGCATTCCCACGCGGAGCGTGGGAACGATCACTAGAACTCAGTTCTCCTGAGCGCGATAAGCCCCAGGCGTAAGGCCGGTCCATTTCTTGAACGCCCGGTGAAACGCCGACGGCTCGGAAAACCCCAGCTGTTCGGCTATCTGTTGCAACGACAGATCCGCGCGCCCCAGGTGATAAATCGCAATGTCCCGCCGCAACTGGTCCTTCAATTCCTGAAAACTCGTGCCTTCTTCGCGCAAATGCCGCCGCAAGGTTTGCGGGCTGATGTGCAGGTGTGCGGCCACGGCTTCCAGGTCTGGCCAGCGCGCGCTGTCGCGGCTGAGCAAGCGCCGCAGCTGGCTGCTCAGGCTGTCGCCTTCGTCGGGGCGCGATAGCAGGTCGGCGGGGGAGCGCTCGAGAAAGTGCTTGAGGGTTCGTTCGTCCTGTAACAGCGGCATGTTCAGGTAGCGACTGTGAAACAGCAGACTGCTTTGCGCCGTCGTGCTCTTTACGGTGGAAAAGCTCAGCGGGCAGGAAAACAGCAAGTCGTATTCGGCCCCATGTTCGGGCCTCGGGTAGCTGAACGTAGCCTGCTCCAGACGAATGCGCTGGCCGATCAGCCAACTGCCGAACCGATGCCAGATCACCAACAGGCTTTCGCTGAGGAAGTGGTCCGGATCCCACAGCGGCGAATCGTCCAGGCTCAGGCGAACCCTGTCGCCTTCGCGGCTCAGCGTCAGACGCGGCGCACCGGGGAACAGGCTGTAAAACAATAAGCCGCGATTGAGCGCTTTCTCCAGCGTGCGGCAGTGGATCACCGCGTGGCACATCATCGCGAAGCTGCCGGGTTTGCTCGGGGCCTGCCCGAAGCCCAGGTATTCGTCGTCCAGGGCCAGCCACAGCCCTTGGATCAATCGGGCGAACTGCTCGGGCGCGATTCGGGCGCGCGGCTCCTCGAGCAACTCGGGGCTGATCCCCAGTTGCTGCAAAAGACTTGAATAGTCGTAGCCATGCCGACACGCGCCACCGAGGGCGGCGCGGGCGAAATGGCTGGCGATGGTGCGTTCGCGCATAGGGGGCAGGTCCGTCCACTGAGCAATGGATGGTAGCGGTGCCCGTCGAGAATGAACAAGGCGGATATCCGCCAAATTGCAGGACGAGGTTTGGCTGATGGGCGGAAATCCGCCACTTCGTAGTGACCGGTCAGTGACCCAAAAAAACCTGCAACCCTTGATGTCACAAGGCTGGCGGGGTTTTTTTCGAAGGTGGCACGGCGCTTGCGATACAAGCCGCAGAGGTCTGCCGGCGTGCAGCTCGACAAAACAAATCCCTCCAGTGCAGGAGGGTTCGCAATTGAGGTGTCAGGGGCAACAGATGGATGTTGTTACTGAGGCACTCTTGAGGAACTTACAATGACGACTCGTCAGCCACTGTATAAATCCCTGTACTTCCAGGTGATCGTTGCCATCGCTATCGGCATCCTGCTCGGTCACTTCTACCCGCAGACTGGTGTAGCCCTCAAGCCGCTGGGTGACGGGTTCATCAAACTGATCAAAATGGTCATCGCGCCGATCATCTTCTGTACCGTCGTCAGTGGTATCGCCGGCATGCAGAACATGAAATCGGTCGGCAAGACCGGCGGCTATGCGCTGCTGTATTTCGAAATCGTTTCCACCATCGCCTTGCTGATCGGCCTGGTCGTGGTCAACGTTGTGCAACCGGGCGCCGGCATGCACATCGACGTGACGACCCTGGACACCAGCAAAATCGCTGGCTTCATCTCGGCCGGTAAAGACCAGAGCATCATTGCTTTCGTCCTCAACGTGATCCCGAACACCATCGTCGGCGCCTTCGCCAACGGCGACATCCTGCAAGTGCTGATGTTCTCGGTGATCTTCGGTTTCGCCCTGCATCGCCTGGGTGCCTACGGCAAACCGGTGCTGGACTTCATCGATCGCTTTGCTCACGTGATGTTCAACATCATCAACATGATCATGAAGCTCGCTCCAGTCGGCGCGTTCGGTGCGATGGCCTTCACCATCGGTGCCTACGGTGTCGGTTCGCTGGTGCAACTCGGTCAGCTGATGATCTGCTTCTACATCACCTGCATCCTGTTCGTGGTTCTGGTTCTGGGCGCCATCTGCCGCGCGCACGGTTTCAGCGTCATCAAACTGATTCGCTACATCCGTGAAGAACTACTGATCGTGCTGGGTACTTCCTCTTCGGAATCCGCGCTGCCACGCATGCTGATCAAGATGGAACGCCTGGGTGCGCAGAAATCGGTTGTAGGTCTGGTGATCCCGACTGGCTACTCGTTCAACCTCGACGGTACTTCGATCTACCTGACCATGGCGGCTGTGTTCATCGCTCAGGCGACTGACACCCCGATGGACCTGACTCACCAGATCACCTTGCTGCTGGTGCTGCTGTTGTCCTCCAAAGGTGCGGCGGGTGTGACTGGTAGTGGCTTCATCGTGCTGGCAGCCACTCTGTCGGCCGTGGGTACTCTGCCGGTGGCCGGCCTGGCGCTGATCCTCGGTATCGACCGCTTCATGTCCGAAGCCCGTGCGCTGACCAACCTTGTGGGTAACGCCGTGGCCACCATCGTGGTCGCCAAGTGGGTGAAAGAGCTGGACGAAGACAAGCTGCAAGTCGAGCTGGCTTCCGGCGGTCGCGGTATCTCCGACGAGCGTGAAGTAGACGACCTGGGTGTGGCTGAAGGCCCAACCCCAGCCAGCGTCAAGTAAGTACTCTGGCTGCATGAAAAACCCGCTTCGGCGGGTTTTTTCATGCCTGCAATTTGAGCGCAACGGTCACCGCCACTGACACATAAGGTGATTGCTGCAACGTCCTCGGCTGCCTAGGCTTGGGGGATTGCACTGGAGAACACTTATGCTCGGTCCACTGGCATCACTCAAGGTTCTGGATTTTTCGACACTGCTGCCGGGGCCGTTCGCCTCGTTGCTGCTGGCAGACATGGGCGCCGAGGTGCTGCGCATCGAATCGCCGACCCGCATGGACCTGCTGCGGGTGGTGCCGCCGCATGATCAAGGCGTGTCGGCCAGCCACGCCTACCTCAATCGCAACAAGCGCAGCCTGGCGCTGGACCTCAAGCAGCCCGAGGCGCTGGAGGTGATCAAGCAATTGCTGCAGGACCACGACATCGTGCTGGAGCAGTTTCGTCCCGGCGTGATGGACCGGTTGGGTTTGGGGTATGAAGCCTTGAAAGCGATCAACCCGAAGCTGATTTATGTGTCGATCACCGGTTATGGCCAGACCGGCCCCTACAAGGATCGCGCGGGGCACGACATCAACTACCTGGCGCTGGCGGGCCTTTCGAGCTACACCGGTCGCACCGACAGCGGCCCGGTGCCGTTGGGCATGCAGGTGGCGGATGTCGCGGGCGGCTCGCTGCATGGGGTGATCGGCTTGCTGGCGGCGGTGATCGCGCGACAGCAGACCGGGCAGGGGCAGTATCTGGATGTGAGCATGACCGACTGCGCCTTCAGCCTGAATGCCATGGCCGGTGCCGGGTACCTGGCCTGTGGCGTGGAGCCGGGCAGGGAAGAGCAGATGCTCAATGGGGGTAGCTTCTACGATTACTACCGTTCACGCGATGGACGCTGGTTGTCGGTGGGCAGTCTGGAGCCGGTGTTCATGCAGCAACTCTGCGCGGCGCTGGGCCGGCCGGAACTGGCGGCCCAGGGGCTGTCACCCGAGCCGGCCCGGCAACAGGCGCTCAAGGAGGCGTTGAAAATTGAATTCGAAAAATACGACTTTGCCCAGTTGTGTGAGCTGTTCGCCGGGGTCGATGCGTGCGTCGAGCCGGTATTGAGCCTGGGCGAAGCGGTGCGGCATCCGCAGTTGAAAGCGCGGGAATTGGTGACTGAGGTGCCGAGGGGCGACGGTTCGACTCAGGCGCAGATGGCTTGCCCGTTGAAGTTTTCAGCAGGGCTGCCTGAGCCGCGGCATATTGGGGCGACGCTGGGAGCGCATACCGATCAGGTGTTGGGGGAGTTGGGGTATAGCGCTGAGCAGATCGCGGAGTTGCGCCGTGCCAGGGTCGTTACATAGATCGTTCCCATGCTCCGCGTGGGAATGCATCCCGTGACGCTCCGCGTCACAGTGGACGCGGAGCGTCCATCGCGGCATTCCCACGCAGAGCGTGGGAATGATCATGTGGGTCACTCAACCCGCATCTCGCCACTGAACACCAATGTGCTTCTGCACCGCCGACACAAATACCGCCGCCCCTGTCTCACCAAACCATGTCGCTGCGCCGAAAACGGGAAATCGCTGTCGGGGCACGGGCATTTGTAGATGTAGCGGGTCACGCTACGGCGTTTGACGTCGTAGGTGTGGCAGCGGTTGGGCGGCAGTTCGTAAACACCGCGCATGATCAGTTGCCACTCTTCGCCATGAGGCTGGATGCGGTCGCCGAACAGTTGATGGGCGATCAGGTGCGCGACTTCATGCGCCACGGTCTGCTTGAGAAAGTCTTCGGTGTTTTCCCGGTACAGCTGCGGATTGAAACGCAGCAGGTTCTCGTGCAAATGCGCGACACCGGCTTTTTGCCCGCGCAGCTTGAGGCTCACCACGGGGCGTTTGAAAGGTCGTTTGAAAAAGGATTCGGCTTGTTGGAAACAGTCTTCGACGCGGGTATTGAGTTGCTCGGGCATGCTTGATGGATCTCCAGAGACGTCGAGTATGCCGCAACCCTCGGGACTTGCGAATCGCCGAGGAGCCGAATGGTCGTACCTCCTGCTCTTTCTTGGAGAGTAGAAGGCCGCCTTGCGGCGGCCTGTGTTGGCAGATCTTGTTTTTGGTGGGTGTGTTGCTAATTCGTATAGACCGGCCCCACGCCAAGCCCCCAGACAATCACCGTGAACGCCATGATCGCCACCAGCACCACCAGTCCTACGGCGAGCACCGAGCTTGAAAACAGGAATCCCTCGTCTGATGGAATGTTCATGAAAGTGGGTAGCCCCACATACAGCAGGTACACCGTGTAGCAGATGGCCGCGGTGCCGACGATCATCCCAAGCCACATGTGTGGGTACAGCGCCGCCAGACCGCCGATAAATAGCGGTGTCGCGGTGTAGGTCGCAAATGCAACGCAGCGTGCCAGGCTCGGGTTGGCGTCATAGGTGCGAGCCATCCAGTGGATGAACGCGCCCATCACCGCGACACCGCCGAGCATCGCCAGGTACGACATGATGGTCATCCACAGCGCGCTTTCCATGGTCAGCATTACCGGCGCCCGATTACCAATGACCCAGCCGACCTGCGTGGTGCCGATAAACGCCGACACGGCAGGGATCGCCGCCAGAATCAAGGTGTGCGTGAGGTACATGTGGCTGATGCTTTCCTCCTGGTCGCCACGGATTTCTTTCCATTCCTGGTCAGGGTGGGTGAAGAGCCCCACTACGTGATGGATCATGCCAGTCACTCCTCTTGTTGTTGCCATCGCCCCCCAGCGGAGCGCTTACGGGCCAAAGTGGCCAGGTAAGTACAGGTCTGAATATGTGTGCGACCTTATGCCGCAGTATAGAAAGGAGTTACCGGTAATAGTGCGAGGGGCTTAGAGCAAATCGCGCTGTAAATGTTATGGGTAATCGCCGATGGGTCTGTGCCTGTTAAACCCAGTGGCGAGGGGGCTTGCCCCCGTTGGGTCACGAAGTGGCCCCCAATCAGTCGACTATATTTTCCAAGAGGAACCGCAGTGTTTGTTTTACGACTGCTGCGCAGCCGAACGGGGGCGAGCCCCCTCGCCACAAGTGCAATGTTTTTGCGTAAAATGCCGGCCTTTCGTCACACCTCACGGATTTCGCGTCATGGGCACTCTTACGGTCAACCAGAACAAACTGCAAAAGCGCCTTCGCCGCCAGGCGGGTGAGGCTGTCGCCGATTTCAACATGATTGAAGACGGCGACAAGGTCATGGTCTGCCTGTCCGGTGGCAAAGACAGCTACACCATGCTCGATGTGCTGATGCATTTGCAGAAGGTCGCCCCGATCAAGTTCGAGATCGTGGCCGTGAACATGGACCAGAAGCAGCCGGGCTTTCCCGAGCACGTGCTGCCGGCTTACCTCAAGGAACTGGGCATCGAGTACCACATCGTCGAGAAAGACACCTATTCGGTGGTCAAGGAGCTGATCCCGGAAGGCAAGACCACCTGCTCGCTGTGCTCGCGCCTGCGTCGCGGCACGCTCTACACCTTTGCCGATGAAATCGGCGCGACCAAAATGGCCCTCGGTCACCACCGTGACGACATCGTCGAGACGTTCTTCCTGAACATGTTCTTCAACGGTTCGCTCAAGGCCATGCCGCCGAAGCTGCGCGCCGATGACGGACGCAACGTGGTGATCCGTCCGCTGGCCTACTGCAACGAAAAAGACATACAGGCTTACTCGGACTTCAAGCAATTCCCGATCATCCCGTGCAACCTCTGTGGCTCCCAGGAAAACCTGCAACGCCAGGTGGTTAAAGAGATGCTGCAGGAGTGGGAACGCAAGACCCCGGGCCGTACCGAAAGCATTTTCCGCAGCTTGCAGAACGTAATCCCGTCGCAACTGGCGGACCGTAATTTGTTCGACTTCACCAACCTGCGCATCGATGAAACCGCGGCTTCGCGCTTCGTCAACGTTGTAAACCTCTAAACACAATCACTGTGGGAGCCAGCCTGCTGGCGATAGCGGTGGGTCAGACACATCATTATTGACTGACCCTCCGCTATCGCCAGCAGGCTGGCTCCCACATGAGTCTATTCACTTACTCATCAGGAAAGGGCATGCGCGATTACAAGTGGCTGCACGAATACTGCTTGAACCGCTTCGGTTCGGCGGCTGAACTGGAAGCCCATCTGCCCGTTCCCAAGACCCCGGCGCAATTGCGCAAGATCAGTGACGACCGCTACCTCTCGACCATGGCGTTGCGGGTATTCCGCGCCGGGCTCAAACACAGCCTGGTGGATGCCAAGTGGCCGGCGTTCGAAGAAGTGTTCTTCAAGTTCGATCCGGAAAAAGTCGTGCTGATGAGCGCCGAACATCTGGAGCGCTTGATGCAGGACGCGCGGATCATCCGCCACCTGGGCAAGCTCAAGAGCGTGCCGCGCAATGCACAGTTCATTCTGGACGTGGCCCATGAGAAGGGCAGTTTTGGCGCTTTGATCGCCGAATGGCCGGTGACCGACATCGTCGGGTTATGGACCTATCTGAAAAAACACGGGCATCAGTTGGGCGGGTTATCGGCACCGCGATTTTTGCGGATGGTGGGCAAGGACACGTTCGTGCCGAGCTACGACGTGGTAGCAGCGTTGAGTGCGCAGAAGATCGTCGACAAGGTCCCGACTAGTCTGAGGGACATGGCCACAGTGCAGAATGCGTTCAACCAGTGGCACGAAGAGAGCGGTGGGCGGCCGATGAGCCAGATTTCGATGATGCTGGCGTACACGGTGAATCATTGAGACCGAGTTGCCCGCATCGCGAGCAGGCTCGCTCCCACATTGGATTAGCGTCGTTCATAAATCCCCTGTGGGAGCGAGCCTGCTCGCGATAGCGGTGTATCAGGCGACGGAGGTTTCGCCTTCACCCGCCAACTTGCGGTTCAACTGAAACCGCCACCGCACATACAACATTGCCGAGCAGAACACTGCCAGGCTCGCGCCCATCTCCAGTAAACCGAACAGCTGGCGGTTCGGGTCATACGCGGCCAATGCGCCTTTCATGAAATACAGGTTCACCACAAAACACATCCACGAATGCCCGCGGGCGCTGCCGACGATCATCCCCGGCGCCAGCAACAGCAGCGGCACCAGTTCGATCAGCAGAATCACCCACGGCCGCGCGCCATGCAGGTCGGCGAATATCAGGTAGTAGATGCACAGCAGTCCCACCAGGCCGAAAAAGCACAGCAGGCTGATAACGCGCATCGCCCGTACTCGCGGTTCGAGCCATTCGATGGAAGGCAGAATCTTCGGCTTTTTGGCCATCTCAGCTCACCAACTTTTGCGCAGTCTTCGCCAACCGCAGGCCCAAGGCGCGGCACAGCGCAACTTCGTGTTCATTCAAACCGCTTTTGCCATCGGCCCCGGCGTGATGGCTGGCGCCATAAGGCGTGCCGCCACCGCGGGTTTCCAGCAGCGCCGACTCGCTGTAAGGCAGGCCGGTGATCAGCATGCCGTGGTGCAGCAACGGCAACATCATCGACAGCAGCGTGGTTTCCTGGCCGCCGTGCAGGCTCGCGGTGGAGGTGAAGACCCCGGCCGGTTTGCCCACCAGGGCGCCGGTCAGCCACAGATTGCTGGTGCCATCGAGAAAGTACTTCAAAGGTGCGGCCATGTTGCCGAAGCGGGTCGGGCTGCCGAGGGCCAGGCCGGCGCAGTTTTTCAGGTCGTCGAGGCTGGCGTACAGCGCGCCTTCATCGGGAATGTCCGGCGACACGGCTTCGCATTCGGTGGAGATCGCCGGCACGGTGCGCAGGCGCGCTTCCATACCGGATTGCTCGACACCACGGGCAATTTGCCGGGCCATTTCATTGGTCGAGCCACTGCGGCTGTAATACAGCACCAGAATGTACGGCGCACTCACGGCAGCAACTCCAGCACATTCTCCGGCGGGCGGCCGATGATGGCTTTGTCGCCGACTTCGAGAATCGGCCGCTCCATGAGTTTCGGGTGCGCGGCGATGGCGGCGATCAATTGCGCCTCGCCGAGGGTGCTGTCGGCCAGGTTGAGGGTTTTGTACTCGTCCTCGCCGGTGCGCAGCAATTGCCGGGCGCTGATACCAAGCTTGCTCAGCAGGCTCTGGATTTGCGCGGCGTCCAGCGGGGTTTCCAGGTAGCGGACCACAGTCGGGGCCAGGCCACGGGTTTCGAGCAGTTCGAGCGCACCGCGGGATTTCGAGCAGCGCGGGTTGTGATAAAGCGTCAGATCGGTCATGTGCGGGTCGCATCTTGCGTAAGGTGGCGGCTATTCTAACTGGGCGGCGCGTAATCCAGAACCTTGGGAGGCGATGGGTCGCAGGTGCATTCCATTTTTGACAAGGATCGAGACATGACAAGGCGACTGGCAGCGGCATTGGCGATCATGGGGGCGTTATTGCTGGGGGGCTGCGGCAACGACTATGGCACCGACCAAAATGGCCATAAAGTTGCCGCTGAACGTCTGGACAAACAATGGCTGGTGCTCAATTACTGGGCCGAATGGTGTGGCCCGTGTCGTACCGAGATTCCCGAGTTGAACGTGCTGGCCGAGCAGCTCAAGAGCAAGAAGATCGGTGTGTTCGGGGTCAACTTCGACAATGTGCAGGGCGAAGAGCTGAAAAGTGCCAGCGAGAAACTGGGGATCGCCTTCACCGTGCTGGCCCAGGACCCGGCCGACCTTTTCGAATTACCGCGCAGTGAAGCGTTGCCGGTGACTTACATCATTGATGACAAGGGCAAGGTGCGGGAACAGTTGATGGGGGAGCAAACGGCGGCGGGGGTGATGGCGAAGCTTGAGGCGTTGCAGGCTAAAAATTGAGTTGTTGTTTAGAAAAAGATCGCAGCCTTCGGCAGCTCCTGCAGGTGTTCGGCAATGATCGTTCCCACGCTCTGCGTGGGAACGCCGCCCGGGACGCAGAGCGTCCCTGTGACGCAGAGCGTCACTAGATGCATTCCCACGCAGAGCGTGGGAATGATCGGACAACCGAGGGTTATCAACCCTCTTCAAGCCACCAACGCAGTGGTTTGCCTTGCGCCGGCCAGAAGCGCATCTGGTCGATCGGTGAAACGTCCCAGCGCTGGACGTTTTCCAGCGCCTGCAGGAAGCGTTTTTCCTGCTCCATCAACGCTGGCGCACACATTTTGCGGGTGCTGCCGATCTTGCCGAAGCTCAGCTTGTCGCCTTGCAGGGTATACGGCGCGAACCAGTGATTGCAGCCGCCATTACCGTAGGCCCGACCATCTTCATCGAGGGTGATGGTCAGATGGCTGTAGTCCATCAGCGGACGCTCGCCGATCCATTCCAGAATGTAGCTGCGGTTGTGTTGCAGTTGCACCGGTTCGGCGGCGCAGCCCAACAGGCTGGCGCCGGCCATGGCGGTTAGAGCAAGGCGCTTCATCACGCAGGCTCCTGGCACTTCTTGCACAGGTGCTTGTCACCGACGGTGGCCCAGCCCAACTCGGCAATCCGTGCAGTGGCAGCCGGTTTTTCCGCCTTGTTGCCCAGCTTGGCGTCGACCGCGAACTCAAAGCTCAGCTCTTTGGCGCAGCTGTCGCAGTTGACATTCCAGGTGTGAATCGCCAGTTCGCCGAACACCGGACCACTGGCCACCGCGACCCATTGGCCCGGCGGGTTGATCAAGTGGCGAACCGTTTCGACGGTCAGGCGCATGGACAAGTCCTTGCTGCCTTTTAGGGTCACTACCAGCACATCGTTATTACGAATCGAGCCGCCGTTGCCGGTGACTTGATAACGCCCCGGCACAAGGGCGCGGCATTCGGTGAGGGTGTGTTGCGGGTTCATCAGGCTGTAGCGGAAATCGTGTTCGACCATGGGTCCTCCAAATATGCGCGATATGCTAGCACGGGCATGAACGCAGCATGGCGCGGGCATGTAACCTTCGATCTGGTTCAAATGACCTGCCGAGTCATGGCACAATGCCGCTTTTGCATCTCTAAGGAACGGAAATGGCGTTGATCGAATGTTTTGAGTGCAAGCAACGCATCAGCTCCACGGCGCCTGCTTGTATTCATTGCGGTGCACCTGCGGTGGCAGAAGCGGCTACATCGACGCCTGCGCAGGCGCCTCTTTCTTTCGGGCGCTTACCGACCAATGAGAACGTACCCAGGGTGACCCCGGCCGCTTTCGGGCGCAAACGTAAGGTTGAAGTCGAGGCCGAGATCCCGGCGCCGGCACCCGGCGGGCCGCGTCCGGTGGAACTCTGGCTGAAACTGATGATTTTCTTTCTGCCGCCGTTTTTTGTCTGGTTCCTGCTGCGTCGCGGGCATTCGCTGGGGCAGCGCTTGCTGGGCTTCGGCTGGCTGGCCCTGATGATCCTTATGTCCAAGGCCTGAGCGATCAGCTCTCGACCTGATTCTGTGGCGAACCGGCCGCCCAGGCCGCGATGTTCTGCAGGGTGGTTGCGGCAATCGCGCCCAGGGCTTCGCGCGTGAGGAAGGCTTGGTGCGCGGTGATGATTACATTCGGAAAGGTCAGCAGGCGCGCCAGCACATCGTCCTGCAGCGGCAAGTCGGAGCGATCCTCGAAGAACAGCTGCGCCTCCTCTTCATAAACATCCAGCCCCAGATAGCCCAATTGGCCGTCCTTCAACGCGTCGATCAGCGCCGGGGTGTCCACCAGACCGCCACGCCCGGTATTGATCAGCATTGCACCGGGCTGCATGTGCGCCAGTGATTCGCTGTTGATCAAGTGTTTGCTCTGTTCGTTGAGCGGGCAATGCAGGCTGATGATCTGCGACTCGGCCAGCAATTGCGGCAAGCTGAGGTAGCGCGCGCCGAGCGCTTCGACCTGCGGGTTCGGGTAAGGATCACAGGCCAGCAACCGGCAGCCGAAGCCGTTCATGATTTTCGCGAAGGTCGCGCCGATCTGCCCGGTGCCGACTACGCCGACGGTCTTGCCCACGAGATCGAAACCGGTCAGCCCGTGCAAGCTGAAATCCCCCTCGCGAGTACGGTTGTAGGCACGGTGCAGTCGGCGGTTGAGCGCCAGAATCAGCGCCACCGCGTGTTCGGCCACCGCGTGAGGCGAGTAGGCCGGAACCCGCACAATCGCCAACCCCAGGCGCTTCGCTACCGCCAGATCGACATGGTTGTAACCGGCCGAGCGCAGGGCGATCAGGTGTGTGCCACCCGCGGCCAGACGTTCGAGTACCGGAGCACTGAGGTCATCATTGATAAAGGCGCAGACCACTTCGTGATGCTCCGCCAGCGCCACTGTATCGAGGCTCAGTCGTGCCGGCTGGAAATGCAGCTCGATGCCGGCGGGCAGGTCTGCGCTCAGAAAACTGTCGCGGTCGTAGGTCTGGCTGCTGAAAAGAATCGTGCGCATGCTGTCCTCCTGGAAGTTACCTGTAGCAACTGGCGAAGCCTGCGTTCGGCAGTTGCTACAGGCCTTGAGCTTAGCCTTCAAGGCGCCCAGCGTTATTGCGCTGCATCAGGCATTGATACGCGCATGGGCCGCCAGGCGATTGATGGCTCGTTCGAGTTCTTCCAGCGCGCCGGGGGCTTTCGGGTCCTGTTGCTTGAGCAGGGTTTCACTGCGCTGGCAGGCGGCGCGCAATTGCGGGACGCCGCAATAACGGGTCGCCCCATGCAGGCGATGGACTCGCTCAATCAGCGCGTTCTGGTCATTGGCTTCACGGGCGACGCGGATGGCCTCGCGGTCGGCTTCCAGGGAAGCCAGCAGCATTGCCAGCATGTCCGCCGCCAGATCGGCCTTGCCCGCCGCCAGGCGTAGGCCTTCGTCGTGATCAAGCACCTGCAAGTCATTATCGTTGTTGCCTTCGCTGGAGCGCTCCGGCCCCAGATTGCGCAACGCCAGGCCGGTCCATTTCAACACCACCTGCGCCAGTTGCCGTTCGCTGATGGGTTTGGTCAGGTAGTCATCCATGCCGCTTTGCAGCAACGCGCGTTTTTCGTTGGCCATCGCGTGGGCAGTGAGGGCGACGATCGGCAGTGGTGTGCAATGCCGTTCGCTTTCCCACTGACGAATGGCTTCGGTGCTTTGGCGGCCATCCATGCCGGGCATCTGGACGTCCATCAGCACCAGGTCAAAGGTCTCGTTCTGTACGGCCTTGACCGCGGCGTAACCGCTTTCCACCGCGAGCACCTTGGCGCCCATGTCTTCGAGCAGGGTTTGCACCAACAGCAGGTTGGCCGGGTTGTCATCGACGCAAAGGACCTTCGGTGCGCGACTCGAAAGCGGCTCGCCGGGGTCGCTGCGCTGCTGGCGAGGGTTGACCATGTCGGACAGGGCCCGACGCAGTTTGCGCGTGCAGGCCGGTTTGGACTGCAGTTGGCTGTGGGGGTTGGGCACCGAGAGGTGGAACAGCGTCAGTTCGGTGGTCGGGCACAACACCAACACTCTGCAGCCCAGGTGTTCGAGGTCCCAGATATGCTGGTTGAGGCGCTCCGGCGGCATGTCGTTGCTGGTGATTCCGAGCACTGCCAGGCCGATGGCCTGATCGGTCTGATGGGCACCGGTCACGCCATTGGCCAGGCTTTCGAGGGTGTTGAACGGCGTGACTGTCAGGCCGCAGTCTTCCAGTTGATGCTGCAAGGCCTGACGGGCCAGCTCATGATTTTCCAGAACCGCCACCCGCTGTCCGAGCAAGGGTGGGCCGGGCAGATCCTCGGCGTCGTCGCGGGTTTTGGGCAGGCTCAGGCTGATCCAGAATTCCGAGCCTTCGCCCGGTGTGCTGTCGACGCCGATTTCGCCACCCATCTGTTCGATCAGCCGTTTGGAAATCACCAGCCCCAGGCCGGTGCCGCCAGGTTGCCGGGACAGCGAATTATCGGCCTGGCTGAAGGCCTGGAACAAGGCGCGCACGTCCTGATTCGACAGGCCAATGCCGGTGTCCTGAATGCTGATGCGCAATTGCACGCTGTCTTCATACTCTTCTTCAAGCATGGCTCGGGCGACGATGGTGCCTTCGCGGGTGAACTTGATCGCGTTGCTCACAAGGTTGGTGAGAATCTGCTTGAGTCGCAGCGGATCGCCCACCAGCGACAGCGGTGTATCGCGATAAACCAGGCTCACCAGCTCAAGCTCTTTGGCATGGGCGGCCGGGGCGAGGATGGTCAAGGTGTCTTGCAGCAGGTCGCGCAGGTTGAATGGAATATGGTCGAGCACCAGTTTGCCGGCCTCGATTTTCGAGAAGTCGAGAATTTCGTTGATGATCCCCAGCAGGCTGTCTGCGGATTTTTCGATGGTGCCCAGGTAATCGAGCTGGCGCGGGGTCAATTCACTTTTTTGCAGCAAATGGGTGAAGCCGAGAATGCCGTTGAGCGGCGTGCGGATTTCATGGCTCATGTTGGCCAGGAACTCGGACTTGATCCGGCTCGCCTCCAGGGCTTCCTTGCGCGCAAGGTCCAGCTCGATGTTCTGGATCTCGATGGTTTCCAGGTTCTGACGCACGTCTTCGGTAGCTTGGTCGACGCTGTTTTGCAATTCTTCCTGAGCGTTCTGCAGGGTTCCGGCCATTCGGTTGATGCCGGACGCCAGTTCATCCAGCTCCTGGCTGCCGAGGGGCGGCAGGCGGGTTTCCAGGTGACCGTCCTTGAGCTGTGCCACGGCTTGTTGGATCTGGCTCAATGGCCGGTTGATGGTCCGGCCCATGCGCAACGCCAATAGCGCCGCACCGACCAGGCCACCGCCGATCAGCAGCAGGCTGGCGAACAGACTGCGGTAACCGCGCAGCAACATGCCACTGTGCGACAGTTCGAGTTCGACCCAGCCCAGCAGACGGTCGGCTTCATCGGGGATCAGGTCGCCGGCCAGGTTGCGATGCTTGCCGAACACTGGCAGCAGGTAGCGCGTGGCGTCATTGCCACTGCGGCGCAACATCTGTGAACCGTTGCCCAAAGGCGCCGAATTGAGCATGGTCGGGCCGGCATGGGCCAGTGTCGTGCGGTCGGGGGCGAGGAACGTCACCGCGCGCACGTCGGCTTGTTCCAGGAACTGGGTGGCGATGCGTTCCAGCAGGTCGTTGTCTTTGCGACCCATGGCCGGGGCCACCAGCGGTGCCAGCTGTTCGGCAATCATTTCGCCGCGCTGCATGAGTTGCGATTGCAGGTCCGATTGCTGCATCCAGGTGAAATAGCCGCCCAGAACCAGCGCCATCAGGGTGGTCGGTAACAGGGTCAGCAACAGCACGCGGCCTTTAATTCCCAGTTTCTTGAGCACGCATCTCTCCCGCATCCAGCTGTTTATTGACCTGCACATGCGTCCGGCACGCGCCACCTGCGCAGTGTAGCGATTTGCATGCGGGCAATCCTCGTAAAATTGATGTCGTCATTCGTCGGCCAGTTCCGCGCTTTGGTCTTGGGGAGCAAACCATGGGTTGCCCCTGGCGAGGCGATCTTGAATAATCGGCAACTGAGAATTATTTGCAGATACTCATGACTCCCATCTCTGTTGTTCCCCCCCGCGTCCTCTCCATCGAAGACGATCTGGTGCTCGGCGCTTATGTCCATGAGCATCTGGGGCGCTGTGGTTTTCAGGTGACCTGGTGTCAGAACGGCCAGGAAGGGTTGGCCATTGCGCGCCGGCAAGCCTTTGATGTGGTGTTGATGGATATTCTGCTGCCGGGGCTGGATGGCCTGGCGGTGCTGACCCAACTGCGCCAGAGCCATTCCACACCGGTGGTGCTGATGTCGGCGCTGGGGGCGGAGGCGGATCGCATCAGTGGCTTTCGCCTCGGCGCCGACGATTACCTGCCCAAACCGTTCAGCATGGCCGAGCTGCGGGTGCGCATCGAGGCGATCCTGCGGCGGGTGGCGCTTGACCGGCGACCGGCGCCGGCACCGATTGCCCCGGCGATGGACAACCTGCGTTTCGACGATGAACGGTGCGAGGTCTTTTTGGGCGAACACGCGGCCGGCCTGACTCGCAGCGAATATCGGTTGCTGGATACATTGAATCGCAACGGTGATGAAGTACTGAGCAAGGCGTTCCTTTATCAGCAGGTACTGCAGCGCGGTTATGCGCCCCATGACCGCAGCCTCGACATGCACATCAGCCAGATTCGCCGCAAGCTCAAGGCCATCGGCTACACCGAGCGTGAAGTGCGTACTGTCTGGGGCAAGGGGTACGTATTGAGCGCGGCCGATGAAATGGTCTGACGTGCCGGGCAAGCATTCACTGTTCTGGAAACTGGCTTGTTTGTTGGTGGCGTTCTGTCTGCTGATGATCTGGTTGAGCTGGTCCTGGGGCCGCTACATGGAGAAGAAAAACCTGTTCCTGTCCGACGAGGCCCGGGGCACCCTGACGCGCTACGCCGCCGAGGCGGAGCGGGCCTGGAACGAGCAGCAGAGTGCAGGCATTGATGCCTGGTTGCAGCGTGTCGGCGAGCACGAGTCGACCTGGGTCGGCGTCATCGGCGGCGACTTGCAATCCCTGAGCAGTTCCCCGTTGGCAAACCAGGAAATCCAGCGCCTGACCTTTTTGCGCGGTCTGGATTGGCCGGTGAGTCGGCGCCACCAGGGCCTGCCGTGGCTGAAGATCCCGTTTCCCAATGACCCGTCTGTGGGCAGCCTGGTGATCGAGTTGCCTCAGCGTTTTATGCCAGGACGCTACCGGGTGTTTTGGCGGGTGATCACTAATGGGGTGATTCCCGGGCTGTTCACGCTGCTGCTGTGCGTGGGGCTGTATCGATTGCTGGTCGTCCCGCTGAACAGCCTGCGCGAACAAGCCAATGCCTGGCGCGCCGACCAACTGACTGTGCGTTTATCGAGTCGCACCACCAATCGCTCGGATGAATTGGGTGAACTGGGCCGGGCCTTCGATCACATGGCCGAGCGCCTGCAAAGCACAGTGGCTCTGCAACAACAATTGCTGCGCGACCTGTCCCACGAATTGCGCACGCCACTGAGCCGGCTGCGGGTGGCCAGCGAAAGCGAGCAAGACCTGGGGCAATTGCGCGAACGCATTGGCCGGGAAGTCGACGGCATGCAGCGTCTGGTCGAGGACGCCCTGCAACTGGCCTGGCTCGACACCGAGCGCGCGCCGTTGCCCGATGAAGCGATCCAGGTCCAGGCCTTGTGGGAAATGCTCACGGAAAACGCCTGCTATGAAAGTGGCTGGCCGGCGCGTCAGTTGCACTGTGCCGTGGATGCATCCTGCTGGGTGCGCGGCCATCTCAATACCCTGGCCCAGGCGCTGGAAAACATTCTGCGCAACGCCATTCGTCATTCACCTGAGGGCGGTGTCGTGACGCTCGGTGGTCGGCGCGATGGCGACTTCTGGCACTTGTGGCTGGAGGACGAGGGCGGTGGAGTGGCGGACGAGGATCTTGAACGGATCTTCTCGCCGTTCATCCGGCTTGATGGATCGCGACCGGGGGATGGTGGGTTCGGGTTGGGGTTGAGCATTGCGAGGAATGCGGTGCTGCGGCAGGGTGGGCATCTATGGGCGGAAAACAGCGGGGCAGGGTTGCGGCTGAATATGCGTTTAGTAGCTGATGATGGTGGTGCCTGTCAGACCGCTTTCGCGAGCAAGCCCGCTCCCACATTGGAAATGTGTCAAGCAAACAATATGTGATCAACCCCGATCAAATGTGGGAGCGGGCTTGCTCGCGAAGAGGCCCTCCCAGCCACCACCGCGCTGATCATGCCGGAGCGTTCCCGTTTATGTGTACGACCTTTCCTAAAGGGTATTGCCGACACCTTATGCCTGATTCGACGGAATAGACTCGCGTTTTTCCTCGTCCTCAAGGAGTTCGGCATGAATGCATCCAGCGTCCCCGCAACCGACGACCGTTTCAATGAAGTGCTTGCGTTGATTCAAAGTGCCAAACAGCAAGCCATGCAGGCGGTGAATACCCAGCTGATTGAGCTGTATTGGCAGGTGGGTGCTTACATCAGTCGCAAGCTGGAAAAAGCCGAATGGGGCGATTCTGTGGTCAGTCAATTGGCTGAGCATCTGGCCCAGACTCAACCAGGGTTACGTGGTTTTACTCGCCCCAATCTGTTCCGCATGCGTCAGTTCTACGAGACTTACCGGGGTGACGAGAAAGTCTCACCGCTGGTGAGACAAATACCCTGGACCCATAATCTGGTCATCTTCAGTCAGGGCAAACTCCCGGAAGAGCGGGAGTTTTATCTACGAATGGCGGTTCAGGAGAAGTGGTCGAAGCGCGAGTTGGAGCGTCAGTTCAAAACTGCACTGTTCGAGCGTAGCGTGACCCAACCGGCAAAAACCTCCGCAGTGCTAAGACATACTCACCCTGCGGCGCTTGAGATTTTCCGCGATGCCTACATGGTCGAGTTTCTCGATCTGCCCGGCGGCCATGCCGAAACCGATCTGCATAAGGGGCTGCTGGCGCGTCTCAAGGAATTTCTGATCGAACTGGGTCGTGACTTCTGCTTTGTCGGCTCCCAATACCCGCTGCAAGTCGGCGGGCGTGATTTCGCCCTGGATCTGCTGTTCTTCCACCGTGGGCTCAACTGTCTGGTAGCCATTGAGCTCAAGGTCGGTCGGTTTGAGCCGGAGTATTTGGGCAAGCTGGATTTCTATCTGGAAGCGCTGGATCGCAATGAGCGCAAACCCCACGAAAACCCTGCCATTGGTGTGTTGCTTTGTGCCAGCAAGGATGACGAGGTGGTCGAGTACGCCCTTAACCGTAGCCTGTCGCCAGCGTTAATTGCCGAATACCAGACTCGCCTACCGGACAAGCAGTTGTTGCAGGCTAAATTGCATGAGTTTTATGCGCTGGATTTTGAGCAGGAGAAGAGCGGGTAATCTCCCTCTTATTCCCATTCGCCATAAGCCCCTTACTTTGCGTGATATGGCCTGCGCACGTTTGCCGGTATGATAGGCGCCCCCGCAGTCTGGATTGCGAATACGCCATGACCTTGCAGTACCCAACCATCGCCGATTGCGTCGGCAACACTCCGCTGGTCCGTTTGCAGCGCCTGCCTGGCGCCACCAGCAATACCCTTTTGCTCAAGCTCGAAGGGAATAACCCGGCGGGTTCGGTCAAGGACCGTCCGGCGCTGTCGATGATCACCCGCGCCGAATTGCGCGGGCAGATCCACGCTGGCGATACGCTGATCGAAGCGACCTCGGGCAACACCGGGATCGCCCTGGCCATGGCTGCCGCGATCAAGGGTTACAAGATGATCCTGATCATGCCGGACAACTCCAGCGCCGAGCGTAAAGCCGCCATGACGGCCTATGGCGCCGAGCTGATTCTGGTCAGCCAGGAAGAAGGCATGGAAGGCGCTCGCGACCTCGCCCAGCGAATGGAAGCCGAAGGCCGCGGCAAGGTGCTGGATCAGTTCGCCAACGGTGACAACCCCGAGGCGCACTACACCACCACCGGTCCGGAAATCTGGCGCCAGACCGAAGGCACCATCACTCATTTCGTCAGCTCGATGGGCACCACCGGCACCATCATGGGCGTTTCGCGCTACTTGAAAGAGCAGAATGACAACGTGCAGATCATCGGGCTGCAACCGATGGAAGGTTCGGCGATTCCGGGCATCCGTCGCTGGCCGCAGGAATACCTGCCGAAGATCTACCAGGCCGAGCGCGTGGACCGGATCGTCGACATGGCGCAAAGCGAAGCCGAAGACGTGACCCGTCGTCTGGCACGCGAAGAAGGCATCTTTTGCGGTGTGTCTTCGGGCGGTGCCGTGGCGGCGATGCTGCGCCTGTCCAAAGAAGTTGAAAACGCGGTGATCGTCGCGATCATCTGCGACCGTGGCGACCGTTACTTGTCGACCGGCATTTTCGACGCGCCCAACTGATGGCCAGGCAAGAGAGAGGCCTGCGCTTCCAGCCCACAGGCGGCAGCAAGGCCCCGCACGTCCCGACCGGCAAAAAGCAGCGCTTGACCATTGAGCGCCTGGCCAATGACGGTCGCGGTATCGCGTTTTTCGAAGGTCGCACCTGGTTCGTCATCGGCGCATTGGCCGGTGAAGACGTCGAGGCGCGGGTCTTGGGTGCCCACGGCAAAGTGGTCGAGGCGCGCACCGAGCGCGTGTTCCAGGCCAGTGAATTGCGCCGCCCGGCACCGTGCGCTCATGCCGCTCGCTGCGGCGGTTGCAGCGTGCAGCATTTGCCCCACAACGAACAGCTCGCCCTGAAACAGCGCATGCTCGCCGAGCAATTGTCGCGGGTTGCCGGTGTCGAACCTGAAGAGTGGGCAGCGCCGTTGAGCGGTCCGGAATTCGGCTACCGTCGTCGCGCCCGAGTGGCGGTGCGTTGGGACATGAAAGCGAAAAAACTCGAAGTCGGCTTCCGTGCTGCCGGCAGTCAGGACATCGTCGCCATCAACGAATGCCCGGTGCTGGTACAGCCCTTGCAACCGATCATGACCCGCTTGCCGGAGATGCTGCGGCGCTTGAGCAAACCTCAGGCGCTGGGGCATGTGGAGTTGTTCAGCGGTTCGTCATTGGCGGTATTGCTGCGGCACATGGCGCCGTTGTCCGAAGCCGACATGACCATCCTCAAGGAATTCTGCGCGTTCCATGAAGCCCAGTTGTGGCTGCATGGTGACGGCGAGCCGCAACCGGTCGAGGCCGATCAGTCGCTGGGCTATCGCCTTGAACAGTGGGACTTGAACCTGGCGTATCGGCCGGGAGATTTCATTCAGGTCAACGCCGGGGTCAACGAAGCGATGGTGGCCCAGGCGTTGGCGTGGTTGGCACCGAAATCTGATGAGCGGGTTCTGGACCTGTTTTGTGGGTTGGGCAACTTTGCCTTGCCGCTGGCCAAAACCGTTCGCGAAGTGGTGGCGGTGGAGGGCGTGCAGGCGATGGTCGAGCGTGCCGCCGCGAATGCTGTCAGCAATAATCTGCATAATGCAAAGTTTTTTCAGGCCGATTTATCCCAGCCTTTGGCCGATGCCGAATGGGCCGATGAAGGCTTTTGTGCGGTACTCTTGGACCCACCTCGCGACGGCGCTTTCGAGGTGGTGCGCAAGCTTGCGTCCCTGGGCGCCAAACGATTGGTGTATGTGTCGTGCAACCCTGCAACGCTGGCGCGCGACACAGTCGAATTGATCAAGCAGGGCTACCGGTTAAAACGTGCCGGGATTCTCGATATGTTTCCTCAGACGGCACATGTCGAGGCCATGGCGTTATTTGAAGCGAGCTAGGACGGCTCGTCTGGTCCGACTGACCCGCTCGTGCAAAGCGCATTCGTCTTAGCCCCGCGAGTGCACACGGGTAGCGAAGGTCAGCGATTTGACGCATTGAATCTGCGTCGTAGGGAAGGTAAAGCAAGATGGTACAGGTGAGAGCACACCAGCCGATCAATACTGACGGCAGTATCAACCTCGAGGCTTGGCTCGATCATGCGGTCAGTGTCGATCTGGCACTGGATCGCGAAGCCTTGAAGGAAGCCTGCGAGTTCGCTCGCGAGGCCGAACAACAAGCCAATGCGGCGAAGAATCTGTGGTCCGAGGGGACCTCGAGTTTCCGCACGGGCCTTGAGATCGCCGAGATTCTCGCCGACCTCAAACTCGACCAGGATTCGTTGGTCGCGGCAGTCTTGTACCGCGGCGTGCGCGAAGGCCAGATCCAGTTGCCGGCGGTCAGCCAGCGCTTCGGTCCGGTGGTCGCCAAACTCATCGACGGCGTGTTGCGCATGGCGGCGATCAGCGCCAGCCTGAGCCCCCGTCAATCCCTGGTGCTGGGCACTCAAGGCCAGGTCGAGAACCTGCGCAAGATGCTGGTGGCCATGGTCGACGACGTGCGCGTCGCGCTGATCAAACTGGCCGAACGCACCTGCGCGATCCGCGCGGTGAAAACCGCCGACGACGAGAAGCGCAACCGCGTGGCTCGTGAAGTCTTCGACATTTACGCGCCGCTCGCCCACCGCCTCGGTATCGGTCACATCAAGTGGGAGCTGGAGGACTTGTCCTTCCGCTATCTTGAGCCTGACCAGTACAAGCAGATCGCCAAGTTGCTCCACGAGCGACGGCTGGATCGCGAGCGCTTTATCGCCGACGTGATGACCCAACTCAAAGAAGAGTTGCAGGCCACCGGCGTCGATGCCGACATCAGCGGTCGGGCCAAACACATCTATTCGATCTGGCGCAAAATGCAGCGCAAGGGTCTGGAGTTCAGCCAGATATACGACGTGCGCGCGGTTCGCGTGCTGGTGCCGGAAATGCGCGACTGCTATACCGCGCTCGGCATCGTCCACACCCTGTGGCGGCACATCCCGAAAGAGTTCGACGACTACATCGCCAACCCGAAAGAGAACGGCTACCGCTCGCTGCACACCGCGGTGATCGGCCCTGAAGGCAAAGTGCTGGAAGTGCAGATCCGCACCCATGCCATGCACGAAGAAGCCGAGCTGGGCGTGTGCGCGCACTGGAAGTACAAGGGCACCGACGTCAAGTCCGGCTCGAACCACTATGAAGAGAAAATCTCCTGGCTGCGTCAGGTGCTCGAGTGGCACGAAGAGCTGGGTGATATTGGTGGCCTTGCCGAACAACTGCGGGTCGATATCGAGCCGGACCGGGTCTATATCTTCACCCCGGACGGTCACGCCATCGACTTGCCGAAGGGCGCGACACCGCTGGACTTCGCCTACCGCGTACACACCGAAATCGGTCACAACTGCCGCGGCGCCAAGATCAACGGGCGGATCGTACCGCTCAACTACAGCCTGCAAACCGGTGAACAGGTCGAGATCATTACCAGCAAGCACGGCACGCCGAGCCGCGACTGGCTGAACCCGAACCTGGGTTACATCACCACCTCGCGGGCGCGGGCGAAGATCGTTCACTGGTTCAAATTGCAGGCCCGCGATCAGAACGTCGCGGCCGGTAAAACCTTGCTCGAGCGCGAACTCAATCGCCTCGGTCTGCCGCAGGTGGACTTCGACAAGCTGGCCGAGAAGGCCAACATGAAGACCGCCGAGGACATGTTCGCTGCATTGGGCGCAGGCGATTTGCGCCTGGCGCAATTGGTGAATCTGGCGCAGCAACTGGTCGAGCCGGAACGCGGCAACGAACAGCTGGAACTGATCCCGCGCAAAGCCACCGGCTACAAACCGGGCAAGCGTGGCGACATTCAGATCCAGGGCGTCGGCAACCTGATGACCCAGATGGCCGGCTGCTGCCAGCCGCTGCCGGGGGATGCGATCGTCGGTTACATCACCCAGGGCCGTGGCGTGAGCATTCACCGTCAGGACTGCGCCTCGGTGCTGCAACTGGCCGGACGCGAGCCAGAGCGGATCATCCAGGTCAGCTGGGGCCCGGTGCCGGTGCTCACCTATCCGGTGGACATCATCATTCGCGCCTACGACCGTTCCGGTCTGCTGCGTGACGTGTCGCAGGTGCTGCTCAACGAGCGGATCAATGTGCTGGCGGTCAACACCCGTTCGAACAAAGAGGACAACACGGCGTTGATGTCCCTGACCATCGAGATTCCGGGGCTGGATGCGCTGGGGCGGTTGCTGGGGCGGATTTCCCAGTTACCGAACATCATCGAAACCCGCCGTAACCGCACGCCGTAATGATGAGCGCCGATCTAATGTGGGAGCGGGCTTGCTCGCGAAGAGGGAGTGTCAGTCGACATCAATGTTGTCTGACACACCGCTTTCGCGAGCAAGTCGAATCGTCGCACCGCCGCTCCCACAAGGGTTTTGCAGTGAGAGTGATTGATGTACAGCCTTGAAGATTTGCTGCACCTGATGAACCGTCTGCGCGACCCGCAGTACGGCTGCCCGTGGGACATCAAGCAAACCTACGCGACCATCGTCCCGCACACCCTGGAAGAAGCCTACGAAGTCGCCGATGCGATCGAGCGCGGGGACTTCGATCATTTGCAGGGGGAGTTGGGCGACTTGTTGTTCCAGGTGGTGTATTACAGCCAGTTGGCACGGGAAGAAGGGCGCTTCGAGTTCGATGGTGTGGTCGATAGCATCACGCGCAAACTGATCCGCCGTCATCCTCACGTGTTCCCCACCGGTGATCTGTATGCGCCGCTGGACATCCCGCGTCTGAATGAAGAGCAGGTCAAGCAACGCTGGGAAGAGATCAAGGCTGAAGAGCGTGCCGAGAAGTCTTCGGCGCCGCAGCAGTTGTCCTTGCTCGACGATGTGCCTGCTGCGTTGCCGGCGCTGTCCCGTTCGGCAAAACTGCAGAAGCGCGCAGGGCAGGTCGGTTTTGACTGGCCGGACGCCTTGCCGGTGCTCGACAAGGTTCGCGAAGAGCTCGATGAAGTGCTCGAAGCCATGGCCGACAATGACTCGGCAGCGATTGCAGATGAAGTCGGCGACCTGCTGTTTTCCGTGGTCAATCTGGCTCGGCACCTCAAGGTCGATCCGGAAACCGCACTGCGCAGTGCGAACTCAAAGTTTGAAAGACGCTTCCGATTTATCGAACAGGCATTGCGCGACACCCACCGTCCCATAGAAGATTGCACCCTCGAAGAGTTGGACGCCTTGTGGGGCGAAGCCAAACGTCAGGAAAAGAATTTGCCCAGCTGCGGTTGAGCAGTTGCCTAAGTGAGAAATAAGCACCATGAGCCTTTCCCTTCGCGACCAGTTGCTCAAAGCAGGGCTGGTCAATCAAAAGCAGGCCAAACAGGTCGGCAAAGAGAAGCAGAAGCAGCAACGTCTGGCCCACAAAGGTCAGATTGAACTCGATGACTCCCAGCAGCGTGCCGCTCAGGAAGCCATGGCCGAGAAGGTCAAGCGCGACCAGGAGCTGAACCGTCAGCAGCAGGAGAAAGCCGAAGCGAAGGCCCGCGCCGCCCAGGTCAAGCAATTGATCGAAGTCTCGCGCCTGCCCAAGTTGACCACCGAGGACTACTACAACTTCGTCGACGACAAGAAGGTCAAGCGCATCTCCGTCAACACGCTGATGCGCAACAAGCTCAGCAGCGGTTCGCTGGCGATCGTGCATCACGCTGGCGGTTACGAAGTGATCCCTCGTGAAGCGGCCCTGAAGATTCAGGAGCGCGATCCACAGCGCATCGTGCAGCTGAATGTGAAGACAGAAGAAGTCAGCACCGAAGACGATCCGTACGCGGCCTATCAGATTCCTGACGATCTGATGTGGTAAACCTTTGTGGCGAGCGAGCTTGCTCGCGTTGGGCTGCGTAGCGGCCCTGAAAATCTGGCAGCAATTGCCGATTTTTGTGAGTGCTACGCACTCAAGCGGGAGCAAGCTCCCTCGCCACAATTTCTCACTGGTTCAGGGGTTTGTCGTTTTCAATGCGGTCATTATGCAGAACGCGCTTCGCGCTGCTGCTCCAGTGTTTCAAGTTCGGCCTTGTATTTGTGGGCTTCGGTCTCGGAGTGGAACATCCCGACCAACAGGTCTTGTTGATGTACATCCCAGATGCGGATACCGGCGGCGATGCCTTCATGGGACATATGTGAATCGTCGCGTTCAGTTACTTTTACAGTCATCTGCTAGCTCCAATCTCTGTTATCTGCAGCAAGGCGTGTGCAGGCCTCCGTTATATGTTTTGTTAGCTGGCTAAGTAAACGGCAGAGTTCGGCAACCCATTCTTGCAGAATCGGCAAAAGTCCTGCAGCCCGCGAAATACGCGACATTCAGTCGCAGGCCATTGAGTTTCATGACAAATGTTTCATGTTCAAGAGGCAAAAAACCGCAGCTCAAGCCTGAAAAGGAAGAGTCTGCAGGGGCGGGATTTTGTGGCGAGGGGGCTTGCCCCCGTTCGGCTGCGAAGCAGTCGCAAATAACGGTTTGCCTGATACCCAGCGATTGCAGGTTTGAGGGCCGCTTCGCGACCCAACGGGGGCAAGCCCCCTCGCCACAAAAGCCCAATCGCATATGGATGTGATGCCTGGTTTCTTACAGGCAAAAAAACGCCCCGAACCAGTCGGGGCGTTTTTGTGTGCAGCGTAGCGGGGGAGGTATTACTTACCGGCCCAGCGCTTCAGTACCAGCGTGGCATTGGTGCCACCGAAGCCGAAGCTGTTGCTCATCACCGTGTTGATGGTGGCGTCTTCGCGAGTCTTGGTCAGGATTGGCATGTCTGCCACTTCCGGGTCCAGTTCGTCGATGTTGGCGGAACCCGCCATGAAGTTGCCTTCCATCATCAGCAGGCAGTAGATCGCTTCGTGAACGCCGGCGGCGCCCAGGGAGTGACCCGACAGGCTCTTGGTGGAGCTGATGGCCGGGGCCTTGTCGCCGAACACTTCACGCACACCTTTCATTTCCATGACGTCGCCGACCGGAGTCGAGGTGCCGTGGGTGTTCAGGTAGTCGATCGGAGTGTCGACGGTGGCCATGGCCATCTGCATGCAGCGGATGGCGCCTTCGCCGCTTGGGGCGACCATGTCGTAGCCGTCGGAGGTCGCGCCGTAGCCAACGATTTCCGCGTAGATCTTCGCGCCGCGGGCCAGGGCGTGTTCCAGCTCTTCGACCACGACCATGCCGCCACCGCCGGCGATGACGAAACCGTCACGCTTGGCGTCGTAGGCGCGGGAAGCTTTTTCCGGGGTCTCGTTGTACTGGCTGGACAGGGCGCCCATGGCGTCGAACAGGAACGATTGGCTCCAGTGTTCTTCTTCACCGCCGCCGGCGAACACGATGTCCTGCTTGCCCAACTGGATCTGCTCCACAGCGTTACCGATGCAGTGAGCACTGGTGGCGCACGCGGAGGAGATCGAGTAATTCACACCCTTGATCTTGAACGGCGTCGCCAGGCAAGCCGAAACGGTGCTGCCCATGGTCCGCGTGACGCGGTACGGGCCTACGCGTTTGACGCCTTTTTCGCGCAGGATGTCCAGCGCTTCCATCTGGTTCAAGGTCGACGCGCCACCGGAACCGGCGATCAGGCCGGTACGCACGTTGGAAACCTGCTCTTCGGTCAGGCCGGAGTCTGCGATGGCATCTTTCATGGCCAGGTAGGCGTAAGCCGCCGCATGGCCGACGAAGCGATAGATCTTGCGATCGATCAGCTCTTCGAGGGGAAGGTCAATGGAGCCGGAAACCTGGCTACGCAGACCCATTTCAGCATATTCCGGGTTGAACCGGATGCCAGGGCGGCTTGCACGCAGGTTAGCGGAGACGGTCTCTTTGTCATTGCCCAGGCACGAAACGATGCCCAGACCAGTGATAACGACGCGGCGCATGCGGATAACCCTTAGAAGTTGTCAGTGGAGGTGAAAACGCCGACCCGAAGGCCTTCGGCAGTATAGATTTCGCGGCCGTCGACGGTCACGGAACCATCAGCAATGGCCAGGTTCAGCTTGCCTTTCAGGACGCGCTTGATATGGATGTTATAGGTGACTTTCTTGGCGGTTGGCAGTACCTGGCCAAAGAATTTTACTTCGCCAGAACCCAGGGCGCGACCGCGGCCTGGCAGGCCTTGCCAGCCGAGGAAGAAGCCGACCAGTTGCCACATGGCGTCGAGGCCCAGGCAGCCCGGCATCACCGGATCACCTTCGAAGTGGCAGGCGAAAAACCACAGGTCCGGAGTGATATCCAGCTCGGCGACCAATTCACCTTTGCCGTACTTGCCACCTTCTTCGCTGATCAAGGTGATGCGATCGACCATCAGCATGTTCGGGGCGGGCAGTTGCGCGTTACCTGGGCCGAACAGCTCACCGCGACTGCAGCGCAGCAGGTCTTCCCGAGTAAAGGCGTTTTGTTTGGTCATGCGAGCTCCTCAATAGTCCATGCGGCAGGGTGGGGCGAATCTTCCCGGCCGATCGAAGCGTTCATGCCTCGAGTCAGCAGCCTACTCATAGACTATTGCGTTGTGGTGAAAGTCACAGCACCAAGGACATGAATGTACACTTGTGCACTGAAATTATTATTCAAGCCCCTTTTCGGGCCTGTTCGGGTGCCTAAGACTGCCGCACTTTCGTCGTTCACGCCAGTCGCAGATAGCCGAATGGCCTGTTCTACTGCACCCACCGCTGCAGAATTTGCTGCAGATCAGTGCGTTTGAAGGGCTTGGCCAGGTAATCGTTCATTCCCGCCGTTAAACACGCTTCGCGATCACCCTGCAACGCATTGGCCGTCAGGGCGATGATCGGCACATCAGCGCAGCCGGGCAATTGACGAATCTGTCGGGTGGCCTCGTAGCCGTCGATGACCGGCAATCGGCAGTCCATCAGAATCGCTTCGAAAGTCAGATTCCCGGCACTGCGTACTGCTTGTGCACCGTCGGTGACGACGCTGACAGTAAAGCCCAGACTGCGCAACATTGCTTCGACAACAGTGCGGTTGACCGGGTTGTCCTCCACCAGCAGCACATTGCGACCTTCGCCGTGGTCATCGCCGGTATGCCCTCGCGGGGTTAGCACCGGCAGTGGCTGCTTATACAGCGCCAAAGGGATTTCCAGGGTGAACGCCGAGCCAACGCCTTCTTCGCTCTGCGCGCGCAAGGTGCCACCCATCCGCTCAGCCAGGGTGCGGGCAATCGGCAACCCCAGCCCGGTTCCGCCGTAACGTCTTGAAATAGAACTGTCGGCCTGCTGGAACGCGTTGAACATCAACTCCAGGCTAACGGGCGGGATGCCGATTCCGCTGTCGCGTACGGTGCAGGTGAACCACAGCAGTTCATGATCCAGGGACTGCCACTGCGGTTCGATCGTGACGCGGCCCCGTTCGGTGAACTTCAGCGCGTTGCCGACCAGATTGACCAGAATCTGCCGGATTCGCGTTGGATCGCCCTGAACCTGAAGGGTGCGCATGTCTTCGGGGATCCGCAGTTGCATGTCTAGCCCGCGTTGCACCGCGCTGTGCTGGAACGACTGGGCGCAGCTGCTGATCAGGTCTGCGAGGTTGAACGGAATATGTTCCAGCTCCAGTTCCGAGCGCTCGATGCGCGAGAAATCGAGAATGTCATTGATCACTTTGAGCAGGTGTTCGGTGGATTCCGAGGCCAGCGCCGCGTATTCGATCTGCTCCTCGGTCATCTCAGTGGTTTCCAGCAGTTGCAGCATGCCCAGCACGCCATTCATCGGCGTGCGCAACTCGTGACTCATCATCGCCAGGAAATCGGATTTGGCGTTGTTGGCCTTTTCCGCTTCTTCGCGGGTCTGGATCAATTGCGCCATGGCCTGATGCTGTTCACGACTGGCTTGCTCAAGGCCCTGGGCAAGGTTGTTGATGTGTTGCGACAGGGCGCCCAGTTCGGTGTCGTCGACAATCGGCAGGGGCGTTTTGTAGTCGCCTTCCTGGATCGCCTTGACCGCATTGCCGATGTCGTGGATCGGTTGAGACAGGCTGCTGGCCAGGCGCCGGGCCAGCAGAAATGTAAACAGCAGAGCGAACAAGGCGAGGATCCCGGCCTTGAAGAGGATTTCCTGCTGGCGCTGGTTGAACGCGTCATTGGACAGGCCGACGATCACCCGGCCCAGATAATCCTCGCCCGGTGCACTGGCAACGGTACGACTGTTCTGGAAAAAGTCATTGTTGAGCGCGATGCGTTGCAGGCGCACCGGCGCCTGGAACACTTCGACTTGATGCGAGCGATTGTGTGCTTCCGACGGTTGCTCGACATACACCAGAATCCGGTTGGTGCTGTCCTGTACTTCCAGAAAGCGTACGTTGGGCGTGGCCAGGGTGGCCTTGAGCAAACTCTCGAGCACCTCGTTGTTGCCTGAAATCACCCCGTATTCGGTGGCCGGCGCCAGTTGATTGGCGATTAGCTGACCGGTGTGATTGAGTTCCTGACGCAGGTCCTGGATTCGCACGAAGGTAAAAAAACTGATCAGCAGCAAGGTCAGCAACAGGGCCGGGCCGAGGCTGATGATCTGGGTGCGGGTATTGATGTCCCAACCGCGACGGAAGGTCATGGGCGGTGTTCTCCTTCGGCCAGCTGTGTTGCGACAGAGGCTTCATTCATCGGTTCAATACTGAGTGAACGAGCCACTTGCGGGTTGCTCAAGACCTTGAAGTGCTGCGGATAAAGTGCGCGTGGCCAGGTGTTCGAGGGGCGGTCGAGCAGTTCGTCGAGAATCTTCAGCCAATCGTTCTGGTCGCTGTAAGTACTGGCCAGGCTACCGGCCCTGACAAAGGCTGCGTTGGGACCGATCAACGCCAGTTGCCGGGCATAGCTGCTGAGCAGCAAGTTTTTCACGGTTTTCGGGTTGTACAGATCAGGGTCGTCCAGGCCCAACAGCACGTCACTGTTTTTCAGCAGGGCCTGCAAGGGGCGGCTGTCATGGGTGTTTTCCCAACGCTCGGTGACCACTTCAAGGCCCAAGGGCAGGGCAGCCTGACGCAGTTCTTTCAAAAGGAATTCGCTGTGGCTGTCGAAAAGCACACCGACCCGGCGGGCCTCAGGCAGGAGCAGTCGGGTCAGGCGCAACTGTCGCTCCAGCGGCGGATCGCTCCAGAGCAGGCTCAGGTGCGATGGCAGGTCATTGCCCAAGCGTTGATGGGCTTGCAAACGACTGATGCGCAACACCAGCGTCGCCGGGCCTTGGGCGTCTTGCAGGCGCCAGTCGAGGCTGGGTAAGTCGAGCAGCACCAGGCGGGTGTCGACGGGCAATTGGCCTGGCGCCGGCAGGCTGGCGACAAGCTGGAAGCGCACATTGTCGGTGGGGCGCAACTCGCTGAGGGCTTGAACGAAAGACTGCACGCCGGGATTGCCCTCGGCGCCAGTCAGCAGAATGTCGGCGGCCCGTGCCGGCAGACTGCACAGCAGCCCGATAAACACCAGGCACAACCCCGCCAGCAGGCGGCCAAGGGTTGGCGTCTTCGGTGACGGGCGATGTTGCATCTTAGAACTCCAGCTCCGCGCTGAAGTAGAGCACTCGGCGATCGTCGTAGTTGTTGTCGACGAAGGTGGTGGGCTGATTGTCGAGGCGTTGCTGGAGGACCCCGGCCAGCTCCAGATTGGCTTTGCCCAAACCGATGCGTTTGGCGATGCGGGTGTCGACCCGTTCGAAGCGATACCCGTTGAGGGCGTCGGCACCATAGTAGAAGAGCGCGCTGTTCCAGCCCAGGCCCCAGTTGCGAAGCCAACCGGCGGAGCCGCTGTTGCGCGCAGTCTGTTGTGCATCCAGCGGGTTGCTGGCTTGCGCATCGACATAGGCATAGGTCAGGCGCAAACGATCGGCACTGCTGACGCGCCAATCCAGTTGGGTTTCAGTCCCGGTGAAGCGCGAGCTGTTCGAGTTGCTGGCGATGTACTGGTTGTTGCGTAGCGGTTCACTGATCATGCCGGTGATTTCGTCGTAGAACAGCTTCACATCGACCGCCAATCCCCACTCTGCGAAGTAGCCGTTGTAGCCCAATTCCCGAGAGCGCATGCGTTCTTGCTCGAGGTCGCCCGGGCCACGGGTCTTGACGAAATAACGGGCGCTGGACTGGCCGTAGGCACTGGGTTTCAGGTTGGTGACCTGGTAGCTCCAGTTGACGTTGTTCTCGAACATGTCCGGCGAACGGATGGCTTCCGAATACACCGCGCGCAAGCCGTGGCGCGGGTTGATCAGGTAATTGACCGCCACCCGCGGGGTCAGCGAGTTGCCGGTCAATTGCGTGTCTTCGTACATCGCCCCGCCCTGCAACAGCCAGTGCTCGGTGGCGCGCCACTCGAGTTGGCCGAACGCCCGCCAGGTGGTGTCGTCGAGCGTGCCATTGAAGTAGGTCTCGGAATCTGCCCGGTCGTAACGATAGTTCATGCCGCTGACCAGCCGCAGACTGTCGGACAGGCTGAGCGTGTCTTGCAGTTCGAGGTCGTAGCGCGATTCCCGGGCACTCTGGTCAATATCGCCACAGAGGGTTTGCCGGGCGCCGTTTTGCCATTGCCTCAGTACCTGATTGCCCAGCGCACGTTCAGCCGCAGTTCCTGCCGGTGCGCCCGAACCGGTGTAGCGGTTCATGTTGCGCGCCAGACGTTCGGTGTAATTGGGATTGAGCTGCCAAAGTTGGGTCAGTTCCGGGCTGAACGAGACCTCGGCATCGCAGGCTCGCCAGGTTTGCTGGCGATCCCAGTGTTGCGCCGAGCCTTGAATATAAAGGCTGTGATCGGGATTGATGTCCAGATTCCAGCGCAGCGAGCCGGCATAGTCCTTGGCGATGACGTCGGAATTGTTCCCGGCGGCGGTAATCCCTGAAAATACGGGACGATAGGTATAGGGCCGCTGGTTGGTCCCGTCCTTGGCATTCAGTTGCCAGTCGATGCTCTGGTTTTCATTGAGCGTCTGGCTGACGGCGAGGCTGAAGCGGTTCAAGCGACGGCTGTCGCGGTAATCGGCACCGGTGCGGTTCGAGTCGAAGCCATCGTCTTGTTGGCCGGACAGCGACAGACGCAAGTCGCCGCTGTCCCAACCCATGCCCTGGCTGGCGTAGAAATCATTGATACCGCGCTGGCCACGGGTGACTTTCAGCCGCGTGCCGTGGCTGTCGGCCGGTTTGCGGGTGATGATATTGACCACCGCCATCAGCGCGTTGGCGCCGTAGCTGACGGTGTTCGGGCCACGGAAAACCTCGATGCGCTCGATGTCTTCCATGGCCACCGGAATATCACTCCAGTCCACCGTGGCCAGGCCGGCGCGGTACACCGAGCGGCCGTCGATCAACACCTGCATGCGCCGCGCTTCACTGGCATTGGTGCCGTGATAGTTCACCGCCGCCTGATTGCCGCTGATATTGCCGACCATCATCCCCGGCACCAGCCGTAGCAACTCGCTGATGTCCCGCGCGCCGCTGGCATTGATCAGTTCGCTGTCGATCACCGTCATGCTCCCCGGCACGGCCGCAGGCGACTGCTTCAGGCGTGTCGCCGTCAGCACTTGCGGCAACGGATCATTGTCGAGGAACAGGTCGTCGGCCAGCAATGGCGAGCTGAAGATCAGCGCCAATACCAGCGGCGAGCGAGGGCAGGGAAAGCCAAAAGACACGGCACGGCCTTGATAGCGATTAGTTGGCGCGCATGTTAACCGAGCGCAAAGACTTTTCCAGTCACGTTATGGGCATTTTCCTCGGTTTTCTTGGTCTTCTTCCTACAAGTGTCGGTAATTGATGCTGGGGCTGGCCGCGACCGGGCCGCTCCGTATAATGCCGGCATCGCCACTGGTATGGATTAACGGATTGCATATGACTGAACAGCGCCCAATTGCGGTCCTGGGAGGCGGAAGTTTTGGTACCGCCGTGGCTAATCTGTTGGCCGAGAATGGGCATCAGGTCCGGCTGTGGATGCGCGACCCGGAACAGGCCGAGGCCATTCGGGTCAATCGTGAGAACCCACGTTACCTCAAAGGCATCAAGATTCTTCCGGCAGTGGAAGCGGTCACAGACCTGCAAGCCACCCTGGAGGCCTGCGACCTGTGCTTCGTCGCGCTGCCGTCCAGCGCGCTGCGCTCGGTGCTGGTCCCTCACGCCGAACGTTTGAGCGGCAAACTGCTGGTGAGCCTGACCAAAGGCATCGAAGCCCATACGTTCAAGCTGATGAGCGAGATCCTTGAAGAAATCGCCCCGCAAGCGCGCATCGGCGTGCTGTCGGGCCCGAATCTGGCCCGTGAAATCGCCGAACACGCGCTGACCGCCACGGTGGTCGCCAGCGAAGACGAAGAGCTTTGCCAAAGAGTCCAGGAAGCGCTGCACGGCAAGACCTTTCGTGTGTACGCCAGCGCCGACCGCTATGGCGTGGAGTTGGGCGGGGCGTTGAAAAACGTTTACGCGATCATCGCCGGCATGGCGGTGGCGTTGGGCATGGGTGAAAACACCAAGAGCATGCTGATCACCCGGGCATTGGCGGAAATGACCCGCTTCGCGGTGAATCAGGGCGCCAACCCGATGACGTTCCTTGGGCTGGCGGGCGTGGGCGACTTGATCGTGACGTGCTCGTCGCCCAAAAGCCGGAATTATCAGGTCGGGTTTGCCCTCGGTCAGGGGTTGAGCCTTGAGGATGCGGTGACGCGTCTTGGCGAAGTCGCCGAAGGCGTGAACACCCTGAAGGTACTCAAGGCCAAGGCGCAGGACGCGGGCGTGTATATGCCGCTGGTCGCCGGATTGCATGCCATCCTCTTCGAAGGGCGCACGCTGGAGCAGGTCATCGGTCTACTGATGCGTGCCGAGCCTAAAACCGACGTCGATTTTATCTCCACCAGCGGTTTCAACTAAATACCCCATCTACAGGGCAGGGAGCGAAACATGAATGATCCGAAGGTAGAAGCCAGGTACGAATCCATCCTGCTGCGGGTGCTGTGGATGATTGTCTATGTGCTGGTCTGGCAAGTGGCGCAATTGATCCTCGGTGCGGTGGTGTTTGTACAGCTGATCTATCGTTTGATTTATGGCGCACCGAGCGCCAGCTTGATGAATTTCGGCGACAGCCTGAGCCAGTTTCTGGCGCAGATCGGTCGATTCGGCAGCTTTCACAGCGACCAGAAGCCCTGGCCGTTCGCCGACTGGCCGACGCCGCGTACACCGGAAGGTGAAGCCCCGCACGTTGTGGCGCCAGCACCGCACCCGGCCCGAGATGAGGAACCGAAGCTATGAAACTCTGGGTATTGCGTCATGGTGAAGCCGAACCTCACGGTACTCGCCCCGACTCCGAGCGGACATTGACCGCCCACGGCCGTGAAGAGGTGTTGCGTGCTGCGGCCCAATTGATCGGCCAGCCACTCACTGCCATTTATGCCAGTCCTTATCAGCGAGCGCAGGAGACGGCAGAAATTGTGCGCACGGTGCTCGGTTTCGCGCCGGAGATTCGCACCGTCGACTGGCTGACCCCGGATACCGATCCGGACAAGGTGGCGGAGCAGCTCGTATCGGTGAGTGAAGTCCTGTTGGTCAGTCACAATCCGCTGGTGGGCAACTTGCTGAGCTATCTGCAGCATGGCGCCGGCCATCCACCGGAAAAAGTCAGCACCGCCGGCCTGGCTGAGCTTGAGAACAATGAACTGCTGATCGGGTCGATGAAGCTCAACGGCATCAAGCACCCGTAACCGTTTTTGTGGGAGCGTGGCTTGCCCGCGATGGCATCCCTTAGGTCTGCCTGATAAACCGCAGCGCCTGCATCGCGGGCAAGCCCGGCTCCCACAGGACCGGTGTCGTTGCTGATTTTTGTGTGAAATAGTCAACCAAGCACTTGCTTGGTTGACTACGCTTGCTCCAGACAAAAAATAATGGAGCAAGTCGCATGTCTGCTGCTTTCCGTTTGCCATTGGACGCCTTCTACGAGCGTGAAACCCGTCATTCCCGCCAGCGCTTTCTGGTCCAGCCGACGGGGGGCGGCCAGGTCGAGACGTTGACCTGGGCCGACGTCGGCCATCAGGCGCGCTGTGCCGCCCACTGGCTGCGGGCTCGCGAATTGCCACAAGGCAGCCACATCGCGCTGATCTCGAAAAACTGCGCCCACTGGATCATCGCCGACCTGGCGATCTGGATGGCGGGGCATGTCTCGGTGCCGCTGTATCCCAATCTGACCGCCGATTCCGTGGCCCAGGTACTCGACCATTCCGAAGCCGCACTGGTGTTCATCGGCAAGCTGGATGACTGGCCGGGCATGTCCGCCGGGGTCAGGTCCGATCTGCCAACCATCAGCCTGCCGCTGTGCCCGGCCGGCACCTTCGATTTCAGCTGGGCCGATCTGCAGCGCAGCTCGCCGATTCAGGACGACCCCAAACCCACCGCCGATCAACTGGCGACTGTTATTTACACCTCTGGCACCACGGGCCAACCCAAAGGCGTGATGCACAGTTTTGGCAACTTGGGATTTGCCACCACTCGTGGCACGCAGTTGTTTGGCCTGAATGAGTCGGATCGCCTGCTGTCCTACCTGCCGCTGTGCCACGTCGCCGAACGGATGTTTGTCGAGTTGGCGTCGATTTATACCGGGCAAACGGTATTTTTTGCCGAGAGCCTCGATACCTTTATCACTGATCTAAAACGTGCCCGGCCGACCGCGCTGTTCGGCGTGCCGCGAATCTGGACCAAATTCCAGATGGGCGTCTACAGCAAGATCCCGGCTAAACGCCTCGACTTCCTGCTCGGCTTGCCCTTCATTGGCAAACGGGTAGGGCACAAAGTCCTTGCCGGGCTGGGGCTGGACGCCTTGCGCATCGCCTTGTCCGGCGCGGCGCCAGTGCCGCAGACCTTGCTGCTCTGGTACCGAAAACTGGGGCTGGATGTGCTGGAGGTGTACGGCATGACCGAAAGCTGCGGTTATTCCCACATCGGCCTGCCGGGTCAGAACAAACCCGGCTGGATCGGCAAGCCATGCCCGGAAGTCGAAGTGCGCATCGAACCGTCTGGCGAAGTACTGGTGCGCAGCGGCGCGACCATGCTCGGCTATTTCAAGGAACCTGGGAAAACCGCCGAAGCCATCACCGAGGACGGTTTCCTGCGCACCGGTGACAAGGGTGAGGAAGATGCCGAAGGCAACCTGCGCCTGACCGGGCGCCTGAAGGAAATTTTCAAAACCAGCAAAGGCAAATACGTCGCCCCCGCACCGATTGAAAATCGCCTGGCGGTGCATGCGCGGATCGAACAAGTGTGCGTGGTTGGCGATGGGCTGAGCGCACCACTGGGGTTGTGCGTGCTGTCGGCAGTCGGTCAGCAGGACGCGAAGGGATCGGCCCGGGCGGGCTTGCATTCAAGCCTGGAAAAACTGCTGGAGGAGGTTAACGGCGTCCTCGACAGGCATGAGCGCTTGCGTCGATTGGTGGTGGTCAAGGACAGTTGGGCGGTGGAAAACGGCTTCCTGACACCGACCCTGAAGATCAAACGCAACATGATCGAAGCCGCTTACGGTGCACGCTTTGAAGAATGGAGCGAGCGTAGCGAGGCGGTGCTGTGGCAGGATTGAGCCACGAACAACTCCAGCAAAGGAACGTAACGATGAGTCTGTGGCGCACCATTCCCAACGTCGAGCAGTTGAACGCAATCGGGAAAAATACCATCAGCGAAGTGCTGGATATTCGCTTTGAAGCCTTCGATGACGAGTCCCTGACTGCCAGTATGGTCATCGACCATCGCACGCATCAGCCCTTTGGTTTGCTGCACGGCGGCGCCTCGGTGGTGTTGGCCGAAACCGTCGGCTCGATGGCCAGTTACCTGTGCATCGACGCCAGCAAGTTTTATTGCGTGGGGCTGGAAATCAACGCCAACCATTTACGCGGTCTGCGCAGTGGGCGAGTGACGGCGGTGGCCAAGGCGATTCACATCGGTCGCACCACCCATGTCTGGGATATTCGGTTGAGCAGTGATGAAGGGAAGGCCAGTTGTGTGTCGCGGCTGACCATGGCGGTTGTTCCGTTGGGGGAACAACCGCCGTCTCGTTGATAGCGATACAGCCGCTGCGTTCACATGTGTGTCATCTGATGGGACAGATTGGAACGTGAGTAGCTACGTTGCCTGCGCGTCGTCTCGCTAGTCATGTAGAAGATTTCGGTGGCTGCCGGGTCATAGTCCGCATTGCTTGAAGTCGGCACGTCCTCTCGGGTGATGCCGGTGCCGACCGTGTTCTTTTCCAGATCCCAGGACGTTTGCCCCAGTTCTGCACTCAAGCCAGGTGTTGCGGTGGTCACGAAGGTCGAACGCAAGTCGCTGATGGCGTTACTGATCGCTCGACTCACCGCAGCTTGAGTGTTTAGGTCCAATCCGCTGTATCCCGGTATCTGCGCGACGGCCAGATTGGCTATTTGTCCGAGTGAGGAAAAGAAATGCCGACTGCTGTATCCGACGACAGCTTTTGATAGGTCGAATGTAGGCCCACCGCCTTTGGACGGTTTGGTTGGCGTGCCCCGCAGTCCCCTTACACCGGAAGCGCCGGCCGCACCGGCCGCCGTCGCCGTAGAGCCCGCAAGGATGGACTGTAGGGCTTTACCCGTAGGCTCGGCCCCGAACAGCACCGAGCCACCATAGCCCATGGCACCTCCAACGACCCCCACGGCGCCCATGCTGGCAAGTCCGGTTACGAAGTCTGCGCGGCCGACGGAGGGGTTGCTCGGGCCGGCATTGGCAAGATGTTGGGAGGTCAGTTCGCGAAACGTTGTACCGAAAGCGCTGCCGATTTGAGTGACGGCTGCCGTATTACCTTTTGGATCGAGCATTCCGAGCAAGGAAGGTGCCGCCCCCAGCGCTGCGCCCAAAGCGGCACCGCCGACTTTCGCAAGCACAGGCCCCCAACTGTCAGGATCATCGACGGAGATTGGAGATTGGGCCCAGTTGGCGCTCGCATAACCGCTGATGCCGCCCGTGATTGCACCCGCTGTAGCGCCAGTAATTGTCACTCCCACGCTCATGGGCGAAATAAACGCGGTCATTGCATATTGCACGGTGGCGGCGATCAAGGCGCTCGGCAGTTCTCGGGCCGCCGTCGCAGCCATCGCCTTGACGGTGTCGATCCCCGCCAGTCCTTGCAGATCGACAAACCTGACCGGATTGCCGTGCACCATGGCAAACAGATTCAAGCCATCGGCAGTGCCTGCCGGGTCGGCGTTGAGCCAGCGCCCCCACCAGTGGGCGTAGTATCGTTGCCCGTAGTAGTACAGTCCGGTGGCATCACGTTCCTGGCCTGAGTATCGCCGGGTCTTGTAGCTGGCCTGCACCTTGTCCGGGCCGGCCCACCATGAAGTGCCGCCATAGGGGGAGTAGTTTTCCTCGCTGATCAGCTCGGCGTGTTGTCCGAGTTCCAATGTATTGGAGCCCAAATGATTGCTCAGGCTGTAACGATACTGATCGGCGCCGGGGCCACCGGAGGTCCAGTGCAGAACCTGGACGGCGCAGCGTCCGGCCTGCACCGAAATAACGTGCAATGTTTCTCTCGGTGCCTGGCGTATTTCCAGGTCCGGCAAATACCGTGTCTCGTGCGTTCGTGTTGAGGAGCCACTGTGGACGAGGCGAATTTTCCGCCTACGCTGACCGGCGTCGTCGTAAACATACAGTTCGCTGTCGTCCGGTGCGTTCTCGCGCACCACCTGATCAACACGGCGCAGACGGTTGTTCAGGCTCCAGCTCAGATCCTGGCCTGGCTGCAACTGTCTTTTATTGCCATTGGCATCAAATCCGGCGGTAATTTCATCCTCGCCGGGCAGCCCGCCGTCAGCCTTTTGCGCCAGCCCCCGATTGCTGTATTTCGAAATCGCCATCTGCTGTGTCCAGCTGTGGCTGGCAGCGCTATGAACCAGTGTCGTGAGGTTGCCACCGGGATCGTAGGTGTACCTCTGGCGGTAGTTTTCCAGTTGCCCAGGATCCGGTGGCGACGCAAAGACAGGCTCCTGCGGGCCGTTCTGGGTGTTGATCCGCTGCCAGCCGGTGGCCTCTATCAGCTGATACAAACTGTTATAGGTGAACGTGCTGACCGGTTCGATCTTCTGGTTACGAAAAAAGCGGGTGCGCTGGGCCATGTCGTTGATGCTGAGGATATTGCCGACCGGATCATAGCGGTACAGCAGATGTTGCAGCAGTGGTTGACCAGCAAGCCCGGCGCTGATTTCCAGCAGTCGACCGTCCTGCGGGTCGTATCGATTTTCGCTGATCACGCCATTGCCGGCGGTCTGGCGCACGATGTTGGCGAAAGCGTTGTATCGAATGTCGCTCAGCAGCAATGTGTCATGGGTTTGTCCTGAGAGTTTCAGGCGAATCTGGCCGAGTTGGCCGGCGACGTTCAGATCCGAGAACTGGACGTTGCCCTGCGCATCTTCCTGGCTGACTGTATCCCCCAAGGCGTTATAGCCAGTGCGGGTGACCGCGCCGTCACCGGCTTCATGCAACAGGTCTCTTTGGGCTTCGTCAGCGGGCCAGTCCGGCTCGTCCAACGCCGTGAGAAAATGCCGGGTCTGGGAACTGACTCCGCCCGTCAGCGCGAAGTCATTGAAGAGCACAGTGCCGGCACTGTCGTCATGACGGATCAACTGACCGCATTGATTGTGCGAAGCAGATTCCGGGGAGTTGTCGCCATAAGTGTAAAACGAACGGTTTCTTGCGGGTGTGCCTTGAGCCTGCTCGACGGTTTTGACCGGGCGCAGCAACAGGTCGTATTCGGTTCGAACCTGAGTGAGCAGACTGTCCCAGCCGATGAGGTTTTGCCCGGCTACACCGGACAGGGTCAGCCGGCTTCCCGCATCCACGCTGTCACTGTAGAGAGGCGCACCCGTGAGGCTGAAAACTGTCATCAGGTTTGGCCGGGCGTCCGGCTCGGTCTCAAGCAGCTTGAACAGGCGAGGGTCACGGCTGATCGTCGGGCGACCTGCGGCGTTATAGGATTGACGGTAAATCCGAGGCTCTGCTGTCTCACCGGGTGTGTCACGGTAGTACGACACAGTGGCGACATTGAGCCCTCGCGGATCCTTCACGGAAACTGTCGGGGTTCTTGTATGCATGGAAGCAGCCTCCTGGAACAGCTTCGAGTCGGACACAGTTACTCGCGGTTGCTCCCGACGTGTCAACTGTCAGAAATAACAGGTAAGTGAGGTGTTCGACGAATGCCCGGATTGTTTTTCATCGATGAAACGACGCTGTCATCATTCCTGTCAGTTACGGTCATTGCTGTAGGACACGGTCTTACGGACAATCAACCTCTGTTTTTTTGCACATGGATCTGCCGGAATGTCGCAACAGATATTTTTCGCCCACGCCAATGGCTTTCCTTCGGGGACCTACGGCAAGTTGTTCGCAGCGCTGGCGCCCGAGTATCAAGTGACGCATCTGGAGCAGCACGCCCATGACCCGCGTTTTCCGGCGGACGACAACTGGAACAACCTGGTGGATGAGCTGATTCATCACCTCAAGCAGCAACCGGAGCCGGTCTGGGGCGTCGGCCATTCCTTTGGCGGCGTTCTGCATTTGCACGCCGCGTTGCGTTGCCCTGAGCTGTATCGCGGCGTGGTGATGCTCGATTCGCCGGTGCTGACCCGCGCCGATCAATGGGTAATCCGCGCCGCCAAGCGCTTCGGTTTCATCGATCGCCTGACCCCGGCCGGCCGCACATTGGGACGACGGGAAGAGTTCGCCGATCTGGACGCGGCCCGCCTGTATTTCGCCGGTAAAACCCTGTTTCGTGGCTTTGATCCGGAATGCTTCGACGCCTATCTTCAACATGGGTTGCACAATGTCGGCGGCAAGCTGCGCCTGCGTTTCGACCCGGCCACGGAAATCAGCATCTACCGCGGCGTGCCCCACACCAGCCCCGGCCGTGCACGGCAGTTGAAAGTGCCGCTGGCGGTGATTCGCGGGCACAAGAGCCGCGTGGTGATGCGTCATCACGCCCGTTCCGTCGGGCGCATGCCCCTGGGCGAATCCTTGACCATGCCCGGCGGCCATATGTTTCCCCTCGAACGTCCACAAGACACGGCCACGCTGCTGAAGAATCTGTTCAGTCGCTGGGAAGGTCGCAGCCAACAGGATTGCGCATGAACAGCGGCGTCGAAGAAGTTCGCCTGAGCCTGCCGCATATCGAGTTGGCGGCGCACCTGTTCGGTCCCGAGGACGGCTTGCCGGTGATCGCCTTGCACGGCTGGCTGGACAACGCCAACAGCTTTGCCCGGCTGGCGCCCAAACTCAAAGGCTTGCGCATCATTGCGCTGGACATGGCCGGGCATGGTCACTCGGGGCATCGACCGAACGGCGCCGGTTACGCGCTGTGGGACTACGCCCACGATGTGCTGCAAGTAGCCGAGCAGTTGGGGTGGAAACGTTTTGCGCTGCTGGGACATTCCCTGGGGGCGATCGTCTCGCTGGTGCTGGCCGGGTCGTTGCCGGAGCGGGTCACGCATCTGGCCTTGATCGACGGCGTCATTCCTCCTACAGACAAAGGCGAAAACGCCGCCGAGCGCATGGGCATGGCCCTGCAAGCGCAGCTGGATCTGCGGGAAAAACGCAAGCCGGTCTACAACACCCTCGACCGCGCCATCGAAGCACGAATGAAAGGCTTGGTGGCGGTCAGTCGCGAAGCCGCCGAACTGCTGGCCCAGCGCGGCTTGATGCCGGTGCCGGGCGGTTATACCTGGCGCACCGACAACCGCCTGACCCTGCCATCGCCGCTACGTCTGACCACGGAACAGGCGATGGCCTTCGTCCAGCGCGTCGGTTGTCCCGCACACCTGGTGGTTGCAGCTGACGGCATGCTCGCCAAACATCCAGAGTTGCTGGAGCGTCTACCCTTTAGCCGGGAACAGTTGCCTGGCGGCCATCATTTGCACCTGAATGACGAATCCGGTGCAGACCTTGTCGCAGACTGTTTCAATCGGTTCTTCGCCATTCCTTGACTTGCGTCGGGCAACTGTCGAGGCTGGGCGGGTTGAAATGGGAGACAACCATGATAGATCTGTACACCGCTGCGACCCCGAATGGCCACAAGGTCTCTATCGTGCTCGAGGAACTCGGCCTGCCCTACACGGTGCATGCCTTGAGTTTCGACAAAAAGGAACAGAAGTCCCCGGACTTTCTCAAGATCAATCCCAATGGACGGATTCCGGCGATTGTCGACCGCGCCAATGGCGATTTCGCCGTGTTCGAGTCCGGTGCGATCCTGATTTACCTCGCCGAGATGACCGGCAAACTGCTGCCCCAGGACCCGAAAGGGCGCTCGGTGGTGTTGCAGTGGCTGATGTTCCAGATGGGCGGAATCGGGCCGATGCAGGGCCAGGCCAATGTGTTTTTCCGTTATTTCCCGGAAAAACTCCAGGGCGCCATCGACCGTTATCAACACGAAACCCGGCGCCTGTATGAAGTGCTGGACACGCGTCTGCAAGCCGTAGAGTTTCTGGCGGGCGAATACAGCATTGCCGACATTGCCACTTATCCGTGGGTCCGTGGCCATGAATGGTCCGGTGTCGCGGTGGATGGCTTGTCAGCCTTGCAGCGCTGGATGGCGACCATGGACGCACGCCCTGCGGTACAACGCGGTCTACTGGTGCCCGAGCGCATCGATGACGACAGTGTCATCAAGGGCGCCCAGGCCATGCTGATTCGATGAGTCTATCCATGCGTTCTCTCAGTCTTCTGGCGCTGTGTTGTTTCAGTCCTCTGTTATTTGCCGCTGATATCCCTGGCAGTCAGGACTTGCCGATCGTGCCGCGTATGGCCGATGCGCAGATCGTCGACTATCGCCCGGCTGTCGAGCTTGAGCGGATCTACCCTCTGGGTTCGATCCGCAAGATCAGTGGCCAGCTGCGCTTTGACGGCCAAGTCACCGCCCGGGGTCAAACCACCTCGGTGACTTACGAGTTGCCACCGGAGCATTCCTCGACCGATGCCTTCACCACCGCTCGCGAAGCCTTGCAGAAACAGGGCGCCGAGTTGCTATTCTGGTGCCAGGCCCGGGATTGTGGCGAAAGCAGTCTGTGGGCCAATGAAGTCTTCGGCAACGCCAAGCTGTATGGCGCCGATAATCAGCAGGCTTATCTGCTGCTGCGTCTGGCAGCCCCTCAAGACAACACACTGGTGGCGCTTTACGGCATCACTCGCGGCAATCGCAAAGCCTATCTGCACGTCGAGCAGTTCGACGCTGCTGCACCATTGGGCGATTTGGTGCCCACTTCCGCGACCTTGCTGCGACAGCTAAAAAGCACTGGAAAACTCGATTTCCCCAAGCTCGGCGGCGACCCGGACGAAACCTGGCTGCGTCTGATTTCCCGAGGCCTGAACCTGGACACCACACTGCGCGTTAATGTTTCGGGGCCCAATGCCGAAACCTGGCGTCAGGCGCTGATCGGCCAGGGCGTACGGGCGGCACGGATGGAAACCGGCAGCGTCGAAGGCTCTGGCTTGCACTTCGAACTGTTGCGATAAGCTTCATTGGGCGAGCGCGTTCTGCGCATTCGCCTACTCTTTGCTGACTGACTTTTTCGAGACTTTACATGCCCAATAACGATCGGCTGTTGGTGCAAATTCTGCTCCTGGTGCTGTTTGGCGCGAGCTTTTGGGTGATGGCGCCGTTCTGGTCGGCGCTGTTCTGGGGCGCGGTGCTGGCGTTTGCCAGTTGGCCGCTGATGCGTTTGTTGACCCGTTGGCTCAATGGCCGTGAATCCCTGGCGGCGCTGGTACTGACACTCGGCTGGATGGTGCTGGTGGCGGTGCCGCTGGTGTGGCTGGGGTTCAATCTGGCGGATCATGTGCGCGACGCCACGGCGCTCATCAAGGATTTACAGGTCGATGGACTGCCTGAGGCGCCGACCTGGCTGGGCGGTATTCCCTTGGTCGGCGAGCGGTTGGTGGGTATCTGGAACAGCATCGATCAGCAAGGCGCGGCGATGATGCTGGCGATCAAGCCTTATCTGGGGCAGGTCGGTAACTGGTTGCTGGCGCGCAGTGCGCAGATCGGCGGCGGGATTCTCGAGCTGACGTTGAGTATTGTTTTCGTGTTCTTTTTCTACCGCGACGGGCCACGGTTGGCGGTGTTTGTCCATGGGTTGCTGGAACGGCTGATCGGTGACCGCGCCGGCTATTACATCGAGTTGGTGGCGGGCACCGTACAGCGGGTGGTCAATGGGGTGATCGGCACAGCGGCGGCTCAGGCAGTATTGGCGTTGATCGGCTTCCTGATTGCCGGTGTACCCGGGGCGTTGGTGCTGGGGATCGTGACCTTCCTGCTCAGCCTGATTCCGATGGGGCCGCCGTTGGTGTGGATTCCAGCCACGGCGTGGTTGGCCTGGAAAGGGGAGTACGGGATGGCGGTGTTCCTTGGCTGTTGGGGGACGTTCATTATCAGCGGTGTCGACAACGTACTTAAGCCGTACCTGATCAGCCGGGGCGGGAATTTGCCATTGGTGATTGTGCTGCTCGGGGTATTTGGCGGGTTGATTGCGTTTGGATTTATCGGCTTGTTCATCGGCCCGACATTACTGGCCGTGGCTTACAGCCTGCTGACCGATTGGAGCAAGAGTCAGGTTCGGGTTGAGGATCGCCGGCCCTGACCTGTGCGAGCCAGCTCGCGGCTGACTCACATCGGCTCCGGCGGTCCAATCAATCTTCCCATCACCCCAAACAAACCCAGCTCCCGAATTACCTCCAATTCGCCCTGCGTTTCCACCATCTCGGCAATCAACGGCAAATCAATGCTGTTGGTCGCTCGGAAAATCGCCTCGATGAACAGGCGCTTGTCAGTCTGTTCATCGATACCCCGTATGTAGGCGCCGTCGATTTTCAGGTAAGCCAGCCCCAGTTGCGTCAGGTTACCGATCTGGCTGAAGCTGCCGCCGAAATGCTGCAACCCGATGCGGTAACCGGTGTTGAGCAGGCTGTGGCTCAGGCGTTGCAGTTCTTCGGGGGGCGGCAGTTGGCGTTCGTCGATTTCCAGGATCAGCAGCGGCGCGAGTTCTGGCAGTGATTCGAGCAGGTCGAGGATATGTTGCAGCTGCGCCTGATCGCGCAGGGTACTGCCGGACAGACTCAGCGCAAGGGGCCAACGGTTGGCGGCCAGGTATTCGAGGGTTGTTTCGAGCATCGCCAGATCGAATCGCGCCGACCAGCCAAGGCGTTCGATCCACGGCAGGAAATGCCCGGCGACAATTGCCTCGCCCTGCGGATCGAGCAGGCGAGCGAGGACTTTGTGGTGCAGCACCTGGCTGGTGTCGGCGCACTGCACCACCGGTTGGAAATACAACTGCATCTTGCCCTCGGTCAGTGCCTCGTCGATCCAGCTGCGCCAGTCGTGTTGGGAATGGTTCGGCGCGGTATCGGCGTGGGCCTGGTATATCCAGGGGCGCTCGGGATGTTGCCGGGCCTGGGTCAGCGCCTGATCGAGGCGTAGCAGCACCTCACTCGTCGGTTCGCCGGGGTGATAGGCGACCACGCCCAGGTGCGCCACCGGCATACAGTCGCTGGCGCCGGTAAGACGCAGGTTTTCCAGGGTGGCGCTGATTTCGCTGGCCACGCGTGCAGCATCCTTGCTGTCCAGGCCAGGGGTCAACAAGCTGAATTCGCCGCCGCGATTGCGTGCCGCGAGCCAGGTTCGACGCTCCGGCGGTTGCGTCAGGCGCTTGAGCAATTCGCCGACGGCACCGATCAGGGCATCGGTGCGCTGGCCGCCCAAGCGTTGGTTGAGGCCGATCAGGTCATTGATCCGCAGCATCAGCAAATGACCGTCGCGGCTTTGCTCGGAAACCAGTAATTGGTCGGCCAATTGTTCATCCAGCAAGCGCCGGTTCGCCAAGCCTGTCAGGGCGTCCTGATAAGATTCGGCTCGCAGATTTTCACTGCGCGCGGCCTCCTCGGCGAACAGCGCTTTGAGCTTTTCGACCATCTGGTTCATGGCCAGCACCACGCGTTTGAGCTCCGGTGTGCGCGGCAGTTTCGGCAAACTGCGGAATTCGCGTTTGCTGATGGCTTCTGCCTGTTTGACCATGTTGTCGAGCGGGCGCAGTTGCCGGCGCAACAACCAGCCGCCGAACACGGCGCTGAGCAGCCCGCAAATCAGTAGCCAGATCAGGCTGCCGAGGCTGCTGTCCCAGAGTTTGGCCAAGGCGAATTGCGGATTGCTCAACACTTCGACTCGCGCCGCCTGTTGCCAGCCACGGGTGATCAGTGCGTCACCACCTTGCGGGCGAAGGTTGACCACGCTCACAAACCACTGCGGAACGCCTTCTATCTGCGCGGATGCGCTGCGTTCCACCAGCACCTGTTCATTTTCGATGTCGATGACCCGGATGCTGCTGAAATAACCACTGTCGAAAATCGAGCTGACCATCAATTCGATCATCGCCGGGTCTTCGATCTGTGCCGTCAATGACAGGCCCAGCGCCGTGGCGGCGTCCTGGGCATGGGAGCGTAACTGGCTAAGCACCTGCTCACGGGAGCTCTCCAGGCTGACAAAAAAACTGCCGCTGAAAGCCACCAGCAAGAACAGGCAAATGGCCAGGAACAACTGTTTGCGCAGTGACATAAAACGCTCCTTGCTGTAGCGGCTAGCCTTCGCCCACGGCGAACCCTTCGATTTGCATCTTTTGCAGCACGTCTTGCCAGCGCGACAGTTTTTTCGAGTCGCTGCTGCGTTTGCCGCCATGGGCTCCCGGCAAGTACAGGCCTTCAGCGTTGAAGGCATACACCGGCAGCAGGTCTTTGCGTTGGGACGCGGGGCGGATCTCGCCGATCAGGTTATCCAGCACCAGCGGATCGGCTGTGGGGCTGCTGTAGAAGGTCAACACCATGTGCGCCTGATTCTGGTTCAGGGCCTTGACGTAGGTGATGCGCAGTTTCTCGCTGGGAATTCCGAGGTGACGCAGGCTGAAATATTTCGCCAGGGCGTAGTCTTCACAGTCACCAGCGGCTTTGATCAAGGATTCCACCGGCGTGGCCCAGTAATCAGTCTGACGCCAAATGTGCATGTCATCCTGAAAATTCAGTTGTTGATTGAAGAAGCGATTAACCACGTTCAGTTGTTCGCGCTCAGGCTGATTCAATTCGCTTTGCAGCAATTGACTCCAGGCCTCGATCCGCCCCCGAGCCGGGCCAAGGGGGCCGTAGCGTTTTTCGGCCGTTTGCAGAATCTGCGCAAAATCCCGGTCAGCCCGGACACTGCCCAACCCGACCAGCAGAAAACTCGCCAGCAGCAGCCATCCGCCGAACCGAAGTCGGAGCGTTGACCATCCTGGGCTACGCGGACTGCGGGACATGTCTGGCTGCTCGAGTGCAGATGTCTGAAGTCTAGGCGGTGTTTTCAGCGAGGAAGGGCTGGTCATCGGACGAAAGGCATCGGCGGGTTGCTTTCTGTGGCGAGGGAGCTTGCTCCCGCTCGGCTGCGCAGCAGTCGCAAAACTAGCTAATGCGGTGTGTCAGGAAAAATTGGGTCGCAGGGTTTGGGGTCGCTTCGCAACCCAACGGGGGCAAGCCCCCTCGCCACAGAAGCCCCCGTGCCGAGATGAGATCAGGGTTTATGCAGGGTTTTCTGCTTGAGGATATAAACCGTCACCAGCACTGCACTGGTCAGCATGAACCCGCGCGCCCAAGGCAGGGGCACCAGGTAGCAGGAAAGCAGGATGCTCGCCCACATCAAACCGATGGCGTAGACCTTGCCCTTGAGGGGGATGCCATTGCCGCTCAGGTAGTCGCGGACCCACGGCCCAAGCCGTGGATGTTCCACCAGCCACTGATAGAAACGCGGCGAGCTGCGGGCGAAACAGGCGGCCGCCAGCAACAGGAACGGTGTGGTGGGCAGCACCGGCAGGAAAATCCCGATCACCCCCAACGCTACGCTCAGCCAGCCGATGGCCAGCAGCACGTAGCGCAACATCAGGGGGCGGTTGCCTATGGGGTTGTCCATAGGCAAAACCTTAGTGGTGACGTGGCTTGAGAATCGCCGGTTTTTCGTCTGGCGCGTTGCACAGCAGGTACAGCGCGGTCAGGGCTTCCGGGATCTGCACGATCATGTCGTCCATCAGGTTGGCGTCGGCCGCGATGTCGGAGAATTCAGGCTGTTCGTCGAACAGACCCGAACCGACCATGATCGGCAGCAGCATTTCGCTGACTTCGTCTTCGGCGGTTTCGAACCAGGCCGCTTCGCGCAGGAACACGCCTTCCATGAAACCGATGCACCAGCCGCGCAGGTCGGAATCGTCCGGGTCGTCGCCCAGATCGAGCTCGCATGGCAGCTCGAACTCTTCGTCGGACGCCAGTTGGCGGGCGATGTGCGCCTTGAGCAGCAGCAGGGTGGATTCGATCGCTTCACGCTCGGTGTCGTCGGCGTAATGCGGCTCTTCGGCGAAGAGCGCGTCGATCCATTCACGGTCGGGAACGCTCTCGGAACAGATCGACAGCGCGGTGAGGTAGCCGTGGGCGGCCACGTAGTCCAGCGCCTCGTCATGCAGCTCGTCGGCGTCGAGGAAGACTTGCAGGCGGGTTAGTTGCTCAGCGAAGGACATTAAAGGGCTACCTTGGGGAATATACGATGCGGGAATTCTAGGCCTTCTTGAGCGCTTGGGCCAGCCGCGCGGTGTATTTGCGCCTTTGCAGGCATGCGGGATACCACATTCCCTGTGGGAGCGAGCCTGCTCGCGATGAGGACATGACATTCAATATCAATTTGACTGGCCCACCGCTATCGCGAGCAGGCTCGCTCCCACAAGTTGGCTTGCACACGTCTTCTCAGCGGCGCCCTTTGCAGGGGAGGGCTCGGGTATACTCGCGCGTTTTGTGATGCCCTGCTGGCGTCACGGCTGAGATATGCAGCGTCATGCAATGCGCACTTACGATTTGTCGGTGCAGCTTTCATGATTCTGAACCAGCCTTGCAGGGATGTTTCGGTGATTTTTGGAGTTTTTATGCTCGAACAGGCTCAACGCGTCCTCAAGGACATCTTCGGCTACGACAGTTTCCGTGGCCGTCAGGGTGCAATCATTGAGCGCGTGGCCAGTGGCGGCGATGCCCTGGTGCTGATGCCTACCGGGGGCGGCAAGTCCTTGTGCTTCCAGGTGCCGGCGCTGCTGCGCGAAGGCCTGGCGGTGGTGGTATCGCCGCTGATCGCGCTGATGGACGATCAGGTCGCGACCCTCGAAGAGCTGGGTGTCGCCGCGGCGGCATTGAACTCCACGCTGAGCGCTGAGCAACAGCGTGATCTGGCGGCGCGGATCAAGCGCGGCGAGGTGAAAATGCTCTACCTGGCGCCCGAGCGCCTGGTTCAGCCACGCATGCTGGCCTTCCTGCAAAGCCTTGAAATCGCCCTGTTCGCCATCGACGAAGCGCACTGCGTGTCCCAATGGGGTCACGATTTCCGTCGGGAATACCTGCAACTGGGCCAATTGGCGGAATTGTTCCCCAGCGTCCCGCGTATTGCCCTGACCGCGACGGCCGACAAGCGCACCCGGGAAGAAATCGTCGATCGCCTGCATTTGCAGGATGCCGAGCGTTTCCTCTCGAGTTTCGACCGCCCCAATATTTTCTATCGCATCGTGCCCAAGGAACAGCCGCGCAAGCAGTTGCTGGCGTTCCTCGCCGAGCGGCGCAGCGACGCCGGCATTGTTTACTGCCTGTCGCGCAAGAAGGTTGATGAAGTAGCGGTGTTCCTCAGCGAGCAAGGTTTTCCGGCGTTGCCATACCATGCCGGCCTGCCCAACGACACGCGGGCCCATCACCAAAAGCGCTTCCTCAACGAGGAAGGGCTGATCATGGTCGCCACCGTGGCGTTCGGCATGGGCATCGACAAGCCCAACGTACGTTTTGTCGCGCACCTGGATTTGCCGAAGTCCCTTGAGGCCTATTACCAGGAAACCGGTCGCGGCGGTCGTGACGGCCTGCCGGCGGATGCCTGGATGGCGTACGGCCTGCAAGACGTGGTAATGCTCAAGCAGATGCTGCAAAACTCCGAAGGCGACGAGCGCCACAAGCGTCTGGAGCAGCATAAGCTCGACGCCATGCTCTCGCTCTGCGAAGAAACCCGCTGCCGCCGCCAGACCCTGCTCGCGTACTTCGACGAAGACATGCCCGAGCCCTGCGGCCACTGCGACAACTGCGTCGACGGCGTGCAAACCTGGGACGCCACCGAGCCGGCCCGTCAGGCGCTGTCGGCGATCTACCGCACCGGTCAGCGTTATGGCGTCGGTCATCTGGTCGATGTGCTACTGGGCAAGGACAACGAAAAGGTCCGCAGCTTCGGTCATCAGCATTTGTCGGTATACGGCGTAGGCAAAGCGATGGGGGAGAGCGAATGGCGCTCCTTGTTCCGACAACTTGTTGCCCGTGGTCTGGCGGACATCGACCTCGAAGGCTACGGCGGCCTGCGCCTGAGCGATACCTGCCGGCCATTGCTCAAGGGCGAAGTGACCCTGGAACTGCGCCGCGACCTCAAGCCGCAAACCACCGCCAAAAGCAGCAAGAGCCAGGCCAGCCAACTGGTTCGCGGTGAAGAACGCGAACAGTGGGAAGCCTTGCGTGCCTTGCGTCGCAAACTGGCCGAAGAGCATGGCGTGCCGCCGTATGTCATCTTCCCCGACTCGACGCTGCTGGAAATGCTCCGCAGCCAGCCAACTTCTCTGGCGCAAATGGCCACGGTCAGCGGTGTCGGCGCGCGCAAACTGGAACGTTACGGCGAGGCCTTCCTCGAAGTGCTCGGCGGCCAGGTCGAGGCGCCGAAAGTGGTGGCCGATGTGCGTCACGAATTGATCACGCTGGCCCGGGCCGGCATGACACCGCTGCAGATCGCCGGTCAGCTGCAATGCTCGGAAAAGAACGTTTACACAATGCTTGCCGAGGCCATCGGCAAACAGCAGCTGTCACTGGAACAGGCGCTGGACCTGCCTGAAGAGTTGATGGGCGAAGTTCAGGACGCTTTCCTCGACGGCGAGGGCGAGTTGCCATCGGTATCAGAGATTGCCGCGCTGTTCGCGGGAAGAGTTCCGGAAGGCGTTTTGTATTGCGTTCGTGCCGCCCTGCAGTCGGAATTCGAAGTCTGAATGACCTGCGGCATAGATGTAACGATTCAGTACAGGAGCAAGCCTTGCCTATAGCCAAAGGTCATGCTTAGCTGACTAATAATTAGCTTTTCTCTATTTTCAGTCTGACCATGAGTGTTTTATGCCGTTAACCGATCAACACCGCTTTGGCATGCAACTGGCCCAGATGTCTCGGGGCTGGCGTGCCGAACTGGACCGCCGATTGGCTGGCCTGGGTCTGTCCCAGGCGCGCTGGCTGGTGCTGCTGCATTTGGCACGTTTCGAGACTGCCCCCACCCAACGCGAACTGGCGCAAAGTGTTGGCGTCGAAGGGCCCACTCTGGCCCGACTGCTCGACAGCCTGGAAAGTCAGGGCCTGGTGCAACGCCAATCCGTGCTGGAAGACCGTCGGGCAAAAAAAATCGTCCTCTGTGCCCCGGCCCGGCCCTTGATCGAACAAATTGAAACCATTGCCACTCAATTGCGCCACGAACTGTTCGAAGGCGTTGATGAGGCGGATTTGAAAGTCTGCATGCGAGTCCACGGGCACATCCTGGGTAACCTGGAAAAATCTTGAGGCATAACCACGCGCCGGACTTTTGAGATACCCCGTTGGGCAGACTATAAAGAACTACTAGGCAATATCGTGTTCGTACCGGATGTGCGAATACGTACAGGTTGGTTCAGGTTATCTAAGGGATGCTCATGCTCGAGAGTTGGCACGTTGTATTGCGGTGTTGCACCAGGCTGCTGCTGGTCGGTGGTGCTGTCACTTACTCGGCATTGGCCCCTGCGCTCGGGTTGGGTGAGATCACCCAACATTCGGCGTTGAATCAGCCGTTCAATGCCGACATTGCTTTGGTGGACGCTGGCGGCCTGGCGGAGGGCGAGCTATCGGTCAGCCTGGCGACGGCGGACGAGTTCAGCCGCGCCGGTGTTGAGCGGGTGTTCTTCCTCAACGACCTGAAGTTCACACCGATCCTGCGGGGCAACCGCAGCCTGATCCGGGTAACCTCCAGCAAACCGGTCAATGAACCCTTCCTGAATTTTCTGGTGCAACTCAATCAGCCCAATGGGCGTTTGCTGCGCGAGTACACAGTGCTGATCGATCCGCCAGGGTCACCGGGCATTGTTCCCGTCAACGATGACCCCGCGCCGCGCCCTCAGTCTTCCGCGTTCCCGTCGGTTGAGCCGGCGGTAGCACCGCCACCTGCTGCGAAGGCGGCGGTGCCCAAGCCTGATGTCGATAAACCAGCTGCCGCGCCCGCGAATGATGCTGTTGCCGAACAGCTGGCCGCCAGCGTGCTGCAGAACCAGCAACTGCAAACGACCATCAATGAGTTGAATGCGAAGCTTCAGGGACAGGATGAGCATATTGCCGGCCAGAAAAAACAGCTGATCGAGCTGCAAACCCAACTGGCGGAAGTCAAACAGGCATCGGCAGAGCCGGTCGTGCCCGCAGTGCCGGCGCCGGTGCCCGTTGCAGTAGAGGAGTCTGAACCGACTCCGTGGCTGCTGATCATCGGGTTGCTGGCAGTGGTGGCGTTGGTATTGCTCGGTGTATTCCTTCGCCGTCAACGACAGCAGGTTCAGGCTCAGGTCCAGCCCGAGCCGTTACCCGTACCGCCGTCGCGTCATGAGCCGGTGCTCAGTCGCGCAACAGAACCGGCCAGTCCGGCGCCGCAACCGCTAGCCGGATCGGCCGAAGAGATTCCCGCAGGCGACGTGCTGGAAGGGGTGGGTATCTATCTGGCGTATGGCCGTTTGTCCGAGGCGGTTGGTTTGTTGCGAGACGCGTTGGTCAGGGAGCCCCAGCGCACCGACCTGGCCGTGCAGCTGTTGGAAGTTCTCGGTAAACAGGGCGACGTGCAAGCGTATGACGCGCAGGAAAGCAGCCTGCGAGACGCCGGGTTCGATGCACAGCAACTTCAGGACATTCGCGCCCGCCATCCGAAACTGATCAGCGCCGCACCGGTGGTCGCCGCCGTGGCTGTGGCGCCGCCCATGCCTGCAATCCCTGAAGCGGCACCGAGCGATGAGTTCCAGTTGAACCTCGATGACCTGTCGATGGATTCGAATTGGGACCTGATCAGCCCCTTCGAAAACTCATCATCCAGCGCTAAACCGTCGAATGAGTCAACGCAGGTAGACGACCCCGGGTTCACCTCGAATCTGCATGTATTGCCCGATGTTTTCGAAATGCCCGAGGAGCCGGCGCTGGACGAGCCGGAGCTTGAATGGATCGCCGAACCGGACGCTCAATCTCTGGACGAGACCTTTCTCAACGAATTCAGCGATCCTGGCCAGCTGCTGGAGCTTGAGCCGCTGAGTGCTGAGTTGATGGATCTTGAACCGGCCGGGCCGAGCAGCGCGGGCAAACTCGAACAGGCCCAGACCTGCATCGACGACGGCGATCTGGACAGCGCCATCGAACTGCTTAACGAGTTGCTCAAGGAAGGCGACGAACCGCTCAAGGAAACGGCCCGGACTCTGTTGGCCGGTATTCGCTGAAGATCAAAAGATCGCAGCCTCGTTGCACTCGACAGCTCCTACAGATGTACACATATCCCTGTAGGAGCTGTCGTGTGCAACGAGGCTGCGAACTTTTCGGTTATGCGGTTTATCATGGCGACGCCCCCAGGCCCAGGAGTTTTGCCAATCATGACCGCACGTAAACCGGAAATCGTCATCACCTATTGCACGCAATGCCAATGGCTGTTGCGCGCTGCCTGGCTGGCCCAGGAACTGCTCAGTACCTTCGGCGATGACCTGGGCAAAGTGTCTCTGGTGCCCGGCACTGGCGGGGTTTTTCACATTTTCTGTGACGATGTGCAGCTTTGGGAGCGCAAGGCCGACGGTGGTTTTCCCGAGGCCAAGGTGCTCAAGCAGCGGGTCCGCGATCAGATCGATCCGGACCGCGACCTGGGCCACAACGACCGCACTCAGTGAGACGGGGCTTGCGCCGCCACGGCGCTCTTGCTTGAACTGCCGGACAACCGGCTCGAGACCACGATGGCCACGATGATCAGCGCGCCGCCGATCAGCATGCGCAGCGTCGGGTTTTCATCGAACAACAGCCAAGCCAGGGTGATGCCGTAAACCGGCTCCAGAGCAAACACCACTGACGCGGTCCGGGCTTTGATCACCGCCAGGCTGGCGACGAACAGGCTGTGGGCGACGCCGGTGCAGAACACCCCGAGCAGGCCGATCCACAACCAGTCGATGGCGCGCACTTCGCTCAACTGGGGCGTCGCCACCGGCAGCAGGCAGATCGCAACCACCACGTTCTGACACAGTGCAGCCTGCACCGGCGGAATTCGTCCGGAGCTGGCGCGGTTAGTCAGGGACAGCAGGGCGAACAACAAGCCGGAAGCCACCGCCCACAACAGGCCAGTGGTGGCGCCGCTGGCCAGATCGAAATCCGGCGTGACCAGTACCAGTCCAATACTGACCAGCACCACCAGCAGGATTTCGTTGGCGCGGATGCGCTCGCGGAAGATCAACCCTTCGAGGATCACGGTAAACGCCGGGAAACTGGCAAACCCCAGTGTCGCGATTGCCACCCCGGCGACCTTAACCGCGATAAAGAAACTCACCCAGTGCCCGGTCAGCAGCAAGCCGCTGAGCAGCAGGCGGCGCAGGTCCGCGGCGTCGAGTTTCTGCCAACGGGTATTGCTTGCGAACCGTGCGAAAAACACCAGGGCGAGGACGGCAAACGCGGCACGGCCGAACACGATGATGGCCGGCGAGGCAGCGGCGAGTTTGCCGAATACGCCGGTCAGGCCGAACATCAGTGCACCGATATGCAGAGCGCCAAGGGCGGTACGGGGAGTCATTGCAATCCTTGATAAACGAATCGAATCCGGCCGACAACCATCGGCCCCTGTAGGAGCTGCCGAAGGCTGCGATCTTTTGATCTTCAGCGATCTCAAGAAAAACAAGATCAAAAGATCGCAGCCTTCGGCAGCTCCTACATTGAATCGTGTCGGGCCGGTTATGTCTGTCGCCAGACTCGCGTCATTTGTCGCCAGCCTCGCGGCGCAATTTACCGGGTGAGGCACCGAACTCACGCAACACTGCCGCGGCGAATGCACTCTGCGAGCTGTAGCCGACCCGACAGGCGATCTCGCCAATGGGCAGCGCTGAATCGCGCAACAGGCCCACGGCAATGTGCAGCCGACGACTGCGAATGTAGTCCATCGGCGTTTGCCCGCATTCCGCCACGAACCGCGCATGCAACCGAGCGCTGGACAGGCCGGCAATGCGCGCCAGATCGGCGACTTGCAGTGGATAGGCCGCGTATTGATCGATGTGTGCATTCAGCGCCGCATAAGGCAGACGCCGACCGCCTACGCTGTCGGGTTTGGCGTTGTTCAGGCTGGCCAGCAATAGCACCGCGCCTTGCTGGGCGATCAGTGGATCGCTGATCTGACTGCCTGCCAGCCAACTCACCAGCTGGCTTTGCCCGGCGTTCAGCGACAGGCGCCCGGCATTGTCGAGCAAGCGGCGGCTGGCTTCGGCGTGATCGCCAAGGGATTGCGAAACCCACTGCTCGCTCGGCACATCCAGCACCAGGCAACGACTGCCATGGGCGCTGTCGCAGGCATGATGCGCCCCCGACGGCACCACCACGAAACTCTGTTGCACCACCTGACTACCATGCCCTTCGACCTCGAAGTCCAGCGCGCCCGACAGCCCGAACACCAGTTGCGCGTGGTCGTGGCTGTGGACGATCAGGTCATGGGTGTACTGGCGTAGCGTGAGGATCGGTCTCATCGCAGGTCTCCTGTGCAAGTCGCCAGTCTACACCGGGTACGGCCCGACTCGCGCTGTCACAAGACTGACTTGCCACTGTCATGGGCAATTCACTCGACCGGCGCAAGCTTGCCAAAACTTGTCCTGAGGGTTGCCCATGACCAGCGCCGAGCTCGCCAAACCCAGCCGTAAGCAACGTGTGCGGACCTTGTGGATTTCCGATGTGCATTTGGGCACCCGGGACTGCCAGGCCGAACACCTGTCGCAATTTCTCAAGGGCTACCACACCGACAAGATCTACCTGGTCGGCGACATCATCGACGGCTGGAAACTGCGCAGCGGCATGTATTGGCCGCAAGCGCATACCAATGTGATTCGTCGCCTGCTGACCATGAGCAAGCGCGGCACAGAAGTGATCTACGTCACCGGCAACCATGACGAATTCCTGCGCCGTTATTCGAAGCTGATGCTGGGCAATATCCAGTTGGTGGATGAAGCCGTGCATGTGACCGCCGATGGCCGTCATCTGCTGGTGATTCACGGTGACCAGTTCGACGTGATCACCCGCTACCATCGCTGGCTGGCGTTTCTCGGCGACTCGGCCTACGAATTCACCCTGACGCTCAACCGCTGGCTCAACCATTGGCGTGCCCGTTATGGCTACGGCTACTGGTCGCTGTCGGCGTACCTCAAGCACAAGGTCAAGACAGCCGTCAGCTTCATCAGCGATTTTGAAGAAGCCATCGCCCACGAATGCGTCAAACGGGAGTTGCACGGGGTGGTGTGCGGGCACATTCACCATGCCGAGATTCGCAAGGTCGGCGAGGTGGATTACCTCAATTGCGGGGATTGGGTGGAGTCATGCACGGCACTGATCGAGCATTGGGATGGCTCGATCGAGCTGTATCGGTTGGCCGATGCCCAGGCGCGGGAGGCCGAGTTGAAGGCGGTCAAGGTCGCCGAGCCGGCATGAACCAGAGGTTTAGCCTTTGTGGCGAGGGGGCTTGCCCCCGTTGGGGCGCGAAGCGACCCCAAAACCATTCATCCCGGTTGTATGGGCAGACCGCATTTTTCGGTTTTTACGACTGCTGCGCAGCCGAACGGGGGCAAGCCCCCTCGCCACAGAACTCTGACATTGATCAGGCCGGCGAATGCTCTTCCATCGCCGCTTTGTAAATCGAATTCTTCGGCTGCGCAAACAGCCGCTCCACCATCGGTTCGAAGAAGCTCAGCGGCAACGTGTCGTACGCCGGATCAAACGCCGCCGCATCGTACCGGGCGCAAAATTCGATGGTCGCCTGATACTGCGGATGACCGCTGAATTGCTCGCGCAAATGCCGATCCATGCCCAGGTGATGAAAGAAGTAATAACCCTGGAAAATCCCATGCTTCTCCACCATCCACAGGTTTTCGGCGCTGACGAACGGCTTGAGGATCGCCGCGGCGATGTCCGGATGATTGTAGGAGCCCAGTGTGTCGCCGATGTCATGGAGCAGGGCGCAGACCACGTATTCTTCGTCGCGACCATCGCGCCAGGCGCGGCTGGCGGTTTGCAGGGAGTGGGTCAGACGATCCACCGGGAAACCGCCGAAATCCCCCTCCAGTAACTTCAGGTGCGCCACGATCCGTTTGGGCAATTGCCGGGCATAGGCGCTGAAATCCGCGGCGATGATCGCCCAGTCTTCCTGCGTGCCGTCCTGCATATGGGTAAAACGGGCATGGGCATTCATTGGCTATCCTCTTGTTCTGATCGAAAGGGATGTCTTGAGTGTAGGACTTGGATCCAACGCTGCATTGGCTACACAAGACGCTTTTGTGGCCCCTAGAACGGCACGCGGCCCAGAATCATGTCGCGGTACATGACGAAATCGCCGAGCAGGCTGTAAAGGGGATGCTGAAAGGTGGCAGGGCGATTCTTCTCAAAGAAGAAATGCCCGACCCAGGCGAAGCTGTAACCGGCCAGCGGCAGGGCCAGCAACATCCACCACGCGCCGTTGCCGATGGTCAGCGCCAGAATGAAAATAACCAGAGAGGTGCCGACAAAGTGCAATCGTCGACAGGTGCTGTTGCGGTGTTCGCTGAGGTAATACGGGTAAAACTCAGCGAAACTATTGAAACGCTTGATGTTCTCCACGACTGCGATCTCTGTGGTTGCTGTGCACGCGACAAGTTGTTCTGCGGGTAGCTTATTTAAGTCTAGAGTGATCATTGGTATCAGCCAGTGACAATAGGCGCCACTTTAGTATCCTTGGGTATTGGGTCGTGGCATGCGGCCATCACGTAGTAAACGCCATGAGCGAACGAACGACTTCTGCAAGCTGGGCGATGGGGATTGTCAAAGCACTGGAAATGGACGGCCTGGATTGCCGGGTTCTGTTCAAGCAGCTAGGGCTCGACTATGCGGCACTGGATGACCCGGATGCGCGCTTCCCGCAAGATTCCATGACGCGGCTCTGGCAGCGCGCGGTCGAGCTGTCCGGCAACCCGGCGATCGGCCTGAACATGGGCAAGGTGGTGCGACCGGCGTCCTTCCATGTCGCCGGTTATGCGTTGATGTCCAGCCAGACCCTGGCTGAAGGCTTTCAACGTCTGGTGCGTTATCAGCGAATCATCGCCGAAAGTGCCGACCTGAGTTTCCGATTGCTGGATGAGGGGTATGCGCTGATTCTGACGGTGCATGGCGATCACCTGCCGCCGACCCGACAGAGTGCCGAAGCATCAATGGCCTGCGCTCTGGCACTTTGCGGCTGGCTGACCGGCCGTACGCTCCAGCCACGCAAAGTCTTGCTGCAAGGCGATAACCCCGTTGATCTTGAACCCTATAAACAAGCTTTCCATGCCCCGTTGATGTTCAACGCGCCTTATGACGCCTTGATCTTCGAGCGCGCCGACATGGAGGCACCGCTGCCCACCGCCAACGAGGCCATGGCGCGGCTGCACGACCGGTTTGCCGGCGAGTACCTGGCGCGGTTTTCCGAGAGCCGCGTGACCCACAAGGCACGGCAGGTGTTATGCCGTCTGCTGCCTCAGGGTGAACCCAAGCGTGATACGGTGGCCCAGACGCTGCACTTGTCGCAACGCACCTTGCAGCGTCGCTTGCAGGAAGAGGGCACGAGTTTTCAGACCTTGCTGGATGACACCCGACGCGAACTGGCCGAGCAATACCTGGCGCAACCGAACATGACCCTGCTGGAAATTGCCTACCTGCTGGGGTTTGCCGATCCGAGCAACTTCTTCCGCGCCTTCCGACGCTGGTTCGATTCCACGCCCGGCGAGTACCGGACGCGGCTGATGGAAGCGCCCATGCGGATCAGTGACGCCAGAACGCCGGGATACACAGGACAAACACCGTAATGATCTCCAGCCGGCCCAGCAGCATGCCGAACGAGAGAATCCACTTCGCGGCATCCGGCAGACTGGCGAAGTTACCCGCCGGGCCGATCGTTTCGCCAAGTCCCGGGCCTACGCCAGACACCGTGGCGGCCGCGCCGGTCAGCGCTGTCATCCAGTCCACGCCCAGTAGCGACAGCAGCAGTGCGATAACGCAAATGGTGATGGCGAAGAAGAACGAAAAGGTCAGGATCGAGCGCACGATCTCTTCGTCGAGACGGTGGCCGTTGTATTTCTGCTTGATCACCGCGCGCGGGTGAATCAACTGGTTAAGGTTGGCCTTGAGCAGAATGTAGGCAACCTGGAAGCGGAAAATCTTGATCCCGCCAGCGGTCGAACCCGAGCAGCCGCCAACAAACCCCAGATAAAAGAACAGCATCAGTGAGAAGTTGCCCCAGAGGCTGTAGTCCCCCAGTGCAAAACCGGTGGTGGTCACCACCGACGTCACGTTCAGCGCCACATGCCGCAAGGCTTCCAGCCAATGCAGCTGGGTAGTCCACCAGTACCAGGTGCCGAGCACCAGCCAGGTCACCAGCAACATACCGAGCAGCCCTTGAACCTGTTCATCCTTGATCAGTGCCCGACGGTTACCGCGTAACGTGGCGACATACAGGGTGAACGGCAGGGCACCGAGAATCATGATGACGATCGCGACCCAATGCACAGCAGGCTCCGGCCACTTGGCCAAAGACTGGTCGGAGGTCGAGAAACCACCGGTGGAAATCGCTGACATCGCATGGTTGATGGCGTCGAACAGGCTCATCCCGGCCCACCAGAACGCCAGGCTGCCGAAAATGGTGATGCCGACGTAGGCCGCAACGATCAAACGCGCAACCATGTGCGAACGGGGCATGACTTTTTCGGAACGGTCTGACGACTCGGTCTGAAACAGCCGCATGCCACCGATGCGCAACAAGGGCAGAATCGCTACCGCCATGCCGATAAAACCGATGCCACCAATCCAGTGCAGTAATGAACGCCACATCAGGATACCGGGAGACATGTTGTCCAGGCCCGTGAGTACCGTCGCTCCGGTGGCGGTGATGCCGGACATGCTTTCGAAGAACGAGTCGGTGTAGCTGATGTTCTGGGTCAGCAGGAACGGCAGGGCGGCGAAGATGCACACCACCAGCCAGCTACTGACGGTCAGCAGGTACATGTCTCGCGGACGCAGATGGATGTGCTCGGGGCGCCCGGGTATCACCAGGGCCAGGCCGGCGACAAAGGTAATCATGCTGGCCCAAAGGAACGACGGCAGGTCGCTGGTGCGTTCGAAGATCACCAGGGTGGCCATGGGTATAACCATGGCGATGGCCAGCGTGATCAGGAAGATGCCGATGATGAAACCAATGATCCGTAAGGTCGGCAACGCCATGAAGTCCGCTCGGGCTGATAGTAAGAAGGGCGCCATTCTACCTGCGGGGCAGGGCATGTAAACCGACGCCGTCGCGACAGTTGACGCTAGAATAGCCAAACATTTTCTACAGGAGGTGGCCGATGCAGGCTCTCGACGCTTTGCTCAACCGTGTTTCCGTCCCACGACTGCTCGATCCGGCACCCACTGCCGAGCAGCGCGAAGTGCTGTTTGCCGCCGCGATGCGCGCGCCGGACCATGGCCATTTGCAGCCTTGGCGCTTCCTGACAGTCGAAGGCGCGGCACGCGAGCAAATGGGTGAGTTGCTGGCCGAAGCGGCGAAGCTGCAAGACAGTGATGTGTCCGACGCCTTGCTGGACAAGGCGCGCAACGGTCCGTTGCGTGCGCCGCTGGTGGTTGTGGTGATTGCGCGTTTGCAGGAGCACGCCAAGTATCCCAAGTCCGAGCAACTGTTGGCGGCCGGTTGTGCCGCTCACGGGATTTTGCTGGCGGCCTATGCGCAAGGCATTGGCGCGGTGTGGCGCACTGGTGAGCTGGCTTATTCGGCGCATGTGGCCAAAGGTCTGGGATTGGCGGAAGGGGAAGAGGTGATTGCGTTTCTTTACCTGGGCACGCCGCAGAAAGAGCCGCGGGTGGCGGAGAAGGTCGATCTGGCCGAGTTTGTCAGCGCTTGGTCCGGCAAGGCCTGAAGGAGTAGATTCAATGTGGGAGCGGGGGGGGGGGGGGGGGGGGGGGGGGGGGGGCCCCAAGCATGTGGGCATACACCCACACAAACCCCCACCACCCCCCCCCCACCG
>NZ_JBWCCN010000024.1:0-85127 GCF_056279485.1 Pseudomonas sp. TE12508
GTCTACAGGTGCATGTTCCACCCTCGCTGACAGCTACCTGCCAACCGTTACCAGTATCGATGAAGGTGGGACGGACTATCTATATTGGGTCGATTCAAGTTATACAGCAGCCAATCATCCGCCCCGTGAAAGGCTTCATTGGAAACCTTTTCTGATAACGCTGAAGGACGCACGTGTCAGTAAGACGCGTGCACGGGCTTTCCCTTATAGTTTTAACATGACGTCCGGGCGACCAGCGTCATATTCGTCGAAGATCAGCGCCATCGGCTGGCAGTGCCCAGGGCTGGATGCCTTCCCAGAATTCACAAGTTCGGTATGTGCTGCGGGCAAGATGAGGGCTTAGTTAGCCATCACCTCGTCCAGTGCCTGCTCGAGGGTGCTGACCGTGCGCTCGATATTGTGCAGCTTTTCGAGTCCGAACAGACCGATGCGGAAGGTCTGGAAGTCGGCCGGCTCGTCGCATTGCAACGGCACTCCGGCGGCGATCTGTAGGCCGTGGTTGGCAAATTTCTTACCGCTCTTGATGTCGGCATCATCGGTGTAGCTCACCACTACGCCAGGGGCCTGAAAGCCGGCTGCGGCCACGCTTTTGATGCCTTTGCCGGTCAACATTGCGCGCACCCGATCGCCCAGAGCCTGTTGTTCGCCGCGGACCTTGTCGAAACCGTAGGCTTGCGTCTCTTTCATCACGTCGTTAAATCGTGCGAGGGAATCGCTGGGCATGGTCGCATGGTAGGCATGTCCGCCCTGTTCGTAGGCCTGCATGATCTGAAGCCACTTTTTCAGGTCGCAGGCGAAGCTGCTGCTATGCGTCTGTTCGATGCGCTCGAGGGCCAAAGAACTGAGCATCACCAGGGCGCAGCAAGGGGAGGCGCTCCAGCCTTTCTGCGGTGCGCTGATCAGCAGGTCGACTGCGCATTTCTGCATATCAACCCAAAGCGTGCCTGAGGCGATGCAGTCCAGCACGAACAGGCCACCCGCCGCATGCACGGCGTCGCCGACGGCCCGCAGGTACTCGTCGGGCAGGATAATCCCTGATGAGGTTTCAACGTGGGGGGCGAAGACAATCTGCGGCTTCTGCGCGTGAATGGCTGCCAGCACTTCGTCCAGAGGGGGTGGGGCGTAGGCAGCCTGGCGACCAGTGTCGACCGGTCGGGCTTTCAGCACTGTGGTGGCCGCGGGGATGTTGCCCATCTCAAGGATCTGGCTCCAGCGATAACTGAACCAGCCGTTGCGTATAACCAGGCATTGCTGGTCGGTGGCAAACTGTCGCGCCACCGCTTCCATGCCGAATGTGCCGCTGCCTGGGACCACCGCAACAGCCTGGGCGTTGTAGACCTGTTTCAGGGTCCTGGAAATGTTCTTCATCACGCCTTGAAATGACTGCGACATGTGGTTGAGCGAGCGGTCGGTGTAGACCACTGAGTACTCGAGCAGCCCCTCGGGATCGATACTGGGATATAGCTTTGACATGGGGTGACTCCTTTGGCAGAGATCTCAGTGGTATCGACCCTGCCCTAAGCCTTGGCAAATGACAAGATTGCTCGGGATTGTATTGCGACTTCTGTCGAGCGGGTTTTTACACACTCTGGGCCGATCGCTGCCTGTCAGGAGCGGCCGGAAATGATCCAAAGAAACCATTCGCAATCAACAGGGCACTTATTCCTGGAATGCCGATGGCAGTCCGCTTGTTCTAGATCAATGGTGACTCAGACATCTCCACCAGCAGTTGTCCAAATGCATTGGCCGCGGGCGTCTTTCCCGTGACACTCCATATAAGTCTGAAATCAGCATCCAGCAGCGGTGGCAGGCCATACTGACCGTCAATCACCACCATACCGGGCTCTAGATCGCCCAGCGGTAGAGCGGTGACGGCAAGCCCCGCCAGTACCGCCGCCCGCAGTCCTTGTTGACTTGGAGAGGTAAAGGCGACACGCCAATCCACGGTGGAACTCTTCAACGCATCTACGGCCACCTGGCGGTGTAAGCAGGGCGCTGGTGAGAACGCCAGCGGCAAAGGAGCATCGCCAGTAAAGTCGAAATTATGCGCAGCAGCCCAGACAAACCGGGTTTCGCGCAGCACGGTACCGCCGGCCTGGCTGCCCGGCAATGCCATGACCACGGCCAGATCGAGCCCATCGGCATCGACCTGCGCGCGCAGATCGAGGTAGGTGCCGACGGTTACATCCAGACGTACAGCGGGAAATTGTCTGGCGAACCGAGTCAGTAACGGTGGCAGGCCGTCGCCGATAAAATTTTCTGGCACACCGAAACGCACGGCCCCGGATACCGGCGACGCTTCGAAACGCTGGGAGAGGGCGTCTTGTGCTCTGAGGATTTGTTCGGCATGGCGCAGAAAATCTTCGCCATCTTCTGTCAGCGTCAAACGTCGAGTGGTGCGTATCAGCAGCGCGGTACCGGCCTGTTCTTCCAAACGCCGGATCTGATGACTGATCGCTGACTGGCTCAAGTGCAGCCGCTCTGCGGCACGAGTGAAACTACCGGTCTCCTTGATCGCGACAAAAGCACGCAATAGAGCTGGGTCGAAGTCCATTAAGTCAACTCATGACGAAAATTAATAAAACTTACGAAATTAAATCATTTCTGTCATTTTTTAATTACTTCCAGAATGCGGCCGGTCACTTGGAGTTATGTCTGGTGACGCTGGCGAGGCTATCTCCCTCTGACGATGTTCAGAGCGGTCTTGCCAGTGCCCATCAACTTGATCTGGAAGATCACGATGCAGTTCTCGTCTTCGCAAAAAGATGCTTTCACAATAGCCGCTGTTTGCCTGGCCTCGCTGATGTTCGGCCTGGAAATCTCGAGCGTACCGGCAATCCTGCCCACTCTTGAATCGGTTCTGCGCAGCGATTTCAAAGATATGCAGTGGATCATGAATGCCTACACTATCGCCTGCACCACGGTGCTGATGGCCACCGGCACATTGGCGGATCGGTATGGACGCAAGCGGGTGTTTGTCATCAGCCTGGTGCTTTTCGGCATTACCTCACTGGGCTGCGGATGGGCGCAAAGCGCTAGCGTGTTGATCGCAAGCCGATTCCTGCAAGGTATGTCCGGTGGTGCCATGCTGATCTGTCAGGTGGCAGTGCTGTCTCACCGATTCCAGTCGGGAGCTGCGCGTGGCAAAGCTTTCAGTGCCTGGGGGATCGTGTTCGGCATCGGTTTGGGGTTCGGTCCGATTATTGGCGCAGCTATCGTGGCGGTGTCGAGTTGGGAATGGGTGTTTCTGGTGCATGCACCTATTGCGGTGCTTGCGCTGGTGCTGGTAATCGCCGGTGTCGACGAATCACGCGATCCGCAGCGTCGCAGGCTGGATGTGTTGGGCATTATTTCGTTATCGCTGGCAGTGTTAGGTCTTTCCTGGTTCATCACTCAGGGAGCGGGGGTGGGTTTCTCCAGCGGTTCGGCCATTGCCAGCCTGGTTGTGGCGATGGTCAGCTTCATCGTCTTTGTCGTCGCGCAGCAACGCTATGTCGATCCGATGTTCGACTTCTCTGTATTCCGGATCCGCCGCTTCTCAGGTGCCTTGCTAGGGTCGGCAGGCATGAACTTTAGCTTCTGGCCATTCATGATTTACCTGCCTCTCTACTTTCAAAATAGCCTGGGTTACGCCAGTGTCGGCACCGGCCTGGCACTGCTGGCCTATACGCTGCCGACGCTGGTTGTCCCCCCGTTGGGCGAACGGCTGACGCTGCGCTATCGACCTGACGTGGTGATTCCCGCAGGCTTGTTCACCATAGGTCTGGGGTTCCTGCTGATGAAATGGGGCAGCAGTGTCACGCATGCCAGCTGGTTGACAATGCTTCCAGGCTGCCTGATTGCCGGGATCGGACTGGGGCTGACCAATACGCCGGTTACCAATACCACCACCGGATCGGTGCCCAGTGAGCGTGCTGGCATGGCATCGGGCATCGATATCAGCGCTCGTATGATCAGTCTTGCCATCAACATCGCGCTTATGGGATTCATCTTGGTGGAAGGCATCCTGTCTTCCCTGCGCAATCAGTTAAATGGCTCGCCCGATGATGTGCAACTACGGTTGCTGGCGGAGAATATTTCTGCCGGCAACACTGCTGTGTTGGCGCAGACTGGCCAGGGGACTACGATTTCGGTCGATGTCGCCAACGCAGCTTTGGCGCACGGGTTTGGCTGGGTGATGCTGTATGGCGGTATTGCTGCGTGGGTGCTAGTGGCGGCGAGTTGCCTGGTCTTTCGTTCGAGCAAAGCCGTTCGTTCTCAGCAGTGACTGTAGTTTGAAGGACCGCTTTTGGCCGATTCTGTTGAAAAAGTGTCTGACTCACTTGGGAAGCGCTGAACAAACATCTGATTCGTAGCTCGTCGACGTGTGCGAGCACTGCTATTTCGGACCGATTTGAGTCTTGGTTTTGCAGGCTGGCAGTATCGCCCCGTGTTGCAGGTGGATTGTTCCGGGGCTTCGCACTAGCGACGATAGTAACCGTGAGCATCCTTGTAACGGTGCCGCATGGCTCGATCCTGGTGGCGCTCCCAATCACGATGGCGTTCAGCGTCTCGGCGGGCTTGCTCTCTACGCCACTGATCTCTGCGCCAGTCGTCTCGGCGCCAATTGTCTCTACGATCATGCCAACGGCCGTCATGCCAGTATCGGTCGTCATGGGCAAGCAACAACCCTGGTTGCTTGCCGGCCATACTCGCCAAGGTCGGCCAAGGGTTGCCGGCGGCCTGGACAGGAGCCTGTACGGCTGGAGCTTCAGTTGCGAAAACAGGGGTTGAGGTCTTCATCTGTGTGGCTGATGCCGAGCCCACTGCCGCGAACGCGAAAAGGCCGAAGAGCACCATCCGTGGGACATGGAATTTCATGAGCGAAGACAACCTCTGATTGACAATTGGGCGTGTGGCCATCTGGCAGTGGGAAGCCTGCGGGGAGGCGTGCTTACCTGGCGAATGTACCTATCCACATAGACCGATAAATAGGGAAAAGTTCTAGGGAACCGTTGCTTAACTAGCCAACGCTCTCAGTATTCGACCATTTTTGAAGTTTGCTTTCTCGATGCCCGCTTCTGGCCGTTTTCTGCTCTGCGCGAAGTGCAGCAATAGCTCATGCTTAGATGTTGGGATGGTAAAAAATGATGCTGGTTGCGACGGTCGTTGCCGCAGGAACTTCAGGGTATTGGCCAGGTCAATAGCGGCCCGGTATTGGAATTGCCGAGCAGCGCTGTGGTCTGTTTTACGGCAGTGCCGTCCGAATTCACTCGAGTCCGCCCCCTGATGCCAACCAAGAGTTTTCTGCCGGGTCTCATTCTGGTGTTCTGCGCCGTCGCGTCGCTTTGTTCGTTTGCTGCCGAGCGAAGAGCGCCTGCGCAAAGCAACAGCGCATCAACGACCCTGATCGAAACCGCCTCGCGGCAGTATGAACATGGCCAACTGGATCAGGCCGCCGCCACGCTGGAGCGTGCCCTGCATATCCAGCCGAACAATCCCGCGACGCTGCATTACCTCGGTGTGTTGCGTCTTCAGCAGGGGCAGTACCAGCAGGCTGAAACCTTGGCGGTGCGCTCGAACATGCGGGTGGGTCGCAACGTCGAGTTGCGCAACCGCAACTTCCAATTGATCCAGGCGGCGCAGCAGGCCCAGTCTTCGGGTACCCCACCCAATGCCAAAGAGAACCTGGTCGCAGTACAGAAGGGGTTGGCAGAGGAGAGCCAAAGGCGCCGCGAAGCGGAAATGACGGTTGTTGAGCAATCCACTCAGAACACTGGGCGCGACGCTGACAACTTCACTCGCGTAGAGGCAAATCGGGTTTCGGATGCACCGACGGCTGGCGGAGCCGGGCCCGAAGGACAATTGCAAATGGTTAATGTCGAGCCAGATCCTTCGTACGGTGAGGTTGAGATTCCCCGCGGCCATATGCCACCTCCGGGTAAATGCCGAATCTGGTTTCCTGATCGTCCGCCGGGGCATCAGCCTGCACCGGGCAAATGCAAGAAGCTGCGATATCGGGTTCCATCAGGGGCCTACCTGGTGCACGGTTGAGTTTCTGGTGTCTTCTTTTGGCCGATTCTGTTGAAAAAGTCGGTTTGCCCAAAATGCTCGAATATTGATGGGTGAAAACACCTTTTTTGCACGCGCTGCTACGTGAAATCCGAGACCTGAAGCCTCTGCTAAAAGCAAGGGTTTCAATCTCAGGCGCGTACGTTTCTGCCGTGGAAACCAAGCCGGACTTTTTCAACAGAATCGGTCGGTTGCAGCCTTTGGCGACAGGCAGAAACCGGCCATAAGGGGAGTTTCAAACCGGGCGATTCCGGCCGTCAAGCGCCAGTGGCTGACCCCAGGACGTGGACAGCCGTGTACTGACACCTTGCCGAGGAGCGGGCGCAAGGCCATCGCCAGCCGTTTCGGCATTGAGGTTGCCATGCCTGCAGGCTCGAGAACCTTGTATTCCGCGGGTTCGCCAAGCCGCCCCAAGGCGATTTGAGGCTTCTGTCGCGGTAGTTATTTCGAACGACTCTAGCGCTAATAGCGTAATGGCAAGTTGCCTTTCTTTGCTTGGTCTATCTTCCCACTCGCCTGACCGAGATGCTTTGCCAAGGTCCTCGCGACCACAAGGCTCAAGGTGGTGCGGCACCACGCCTGCAGGTAAGTGTGTGGGGTCGACATAGGGCACGCCCGACGCTTGCGTCGAAACCTTACAAGGAGTTCTCTCATGGCAATTCCTACCACCAGTTGTGACGTCCAGGTGCAAATCTGGGTCGACGACAATGCAGTGACCAATGGCTCCACCGCGGGGGTCTATCTGGTCGATAACCGTATCTCTGCTGGCACCACCAACGAAGGCACCGCCAACCTAAATACTGCTGCGTCCAAAGGCAGCAATGTCTGCTGGCAAGTGTTCCTGATCAATCCCAAGTCGACCTCGCAGGTCTCCATTGCCGCCTTCGGTAACTCGAACGCCTGGGGCTTCAGTGGCCAGCCGCAAACCGCTTCGGATAACCCGAGCGCGTATACCGGCACCGTGCAGAACGCAGGTACCGCGTCCTACCCGGTATCCCTCAACGTACAGGTGGCGGGCGGCTCCGGTATCACCGTGAAGCTCAACCCCAGCGTGACTGTCTCTGCCTAAGGAAGGAGCACGACAATGAGTGGCCAAAAAAGTACTGCCCAGGTCTGGGTTGCTGATTCGCAGGTGCTTGCCGGCATCGCCAATCCGCAAACCGCAATCACCATTGCCATCGATACCTCATATGTACTGGGCACTGGTGGCGGGAACATTTCCACCGGTGTGTACATGTTCGACAATCGTCTGAGCAATGACAGCAGCGGCGAAGGAACGCTGGAACTACGCACCCACTGCAACATCGGGGACTACATCGGCTTCGAGGTGGTACCGATCGATCAGAACGCTGGCGACACGGTGTCCATCACCGGCTTCCAAATTTCCCAGGGCAGCGTGTTCGGCAGCGATGGCTACCCGATGCAAGTCGGTGCCGCTGGAAACTATTGGGTGGGCCTGGCTCGCAACGCATCGTCTCAGTCCACGTACCAGATCCAGGTCAAGGTGACCTCTGGAGGACTTCGGCCATCGACACGTTTCATCCAATGGGACCCCTTCATTGGTACGAACTGACTAGCTGAACCAGCGGAAGGAGCGTGGCTCCTTCCGTCCCCTCCCTGGCCAGGGTGAATAGCCCCTAATTCCTAGGCACATTTGAATCCACAGCCGATTCTGTTGAAAAAGTCGGTCCTTCCAGACTGCCCGCATACTGACTGCTGAAAAACGCCTTTTTACGCGCAGCCACGCGAAATCTGAGCCCGAAACCCTCTACTCAAAGTAAAGATTTCAATCTCAAGCGTGTACTTTTCTGACGTGGAAACCAGGGCCGACTTTTTCAACAGAATCGGTCGAAGACGGTCGCTTGTGAGCGGCTGCTTTTGGCCGAGGCTGTGTAAAAACGTTTTTGAGCGCGACAGGTACTCAAAACCGGACTGAAAATCGCGCTTCTACGCGAAATCCACATCTGCTGACGTGCCGATAAATTTCAGATTTAGCGTAGATGCGCATACTTCAATTTTGGCGACGCGTTTTTACACACTCTGGGCCGATTTCTGCCGGTCACCACCGGCAGCTATGGGATGAAAGTCACCTCTGACGATTCGATTGCGTCGGCCAAAACCAATTGCTTGCGGCACGGAACCTTTCATCTTTGGCATGACGCACACGTCCATTTTTCAAATGTTTAGCTTCGAAGCAGGAAAGGCGTCACTCTCGCGTCTCGACACGGCGAGACGTGTGAACCCTGGTCAGTTTTTCGGGAATAGTTTTCTGCTTACCAAGAATTCGGCGATGAAGAGATAGAAGAACGTTCGGGGCTGACGCTGTGGAGTGGTTTGTCACAGAGCGTTCAGGCAGATCTGAAATCCAAGCGCGGGCAGTTATCTCAGAAAATCGGATGCGCTTCATCCGCAGTCTCCACCCACTAAACACGCATAAAAAAACCACCTGTCGTAAGACAGGTGGCTTCGGAATAGATCCAGCGTTGCAGATTTTTAATGAATAAACTTCATCGCAGCAATCAGAATACCGATTGTTGCTGACAGCATGACCCCCATACGAATTGTGAGCTTGAGCTCAAGCTGAGCGAGCTCAGCTCGTATCAACGCCACGTCTGCTTTGGTTGCGATTAATGTCTGCAAGTCGGTCTCCAATGCTTCGATTACTGCGTTGGCTTGTGGCTCGGGGACGTTGATGGAGATCAACGCTTGGTATAGAGCCAGTTCCATTTTCATAAGGCCTCCAGAAAAAACATAAAGGCCTACCCACAACGGGAAGGCCCGTTGTGGGTGAGAAAAATTGTGCTTCCATCGACTTAGTCGACTGACCGCGCTACCGGAAGCGATGCGGTCATTGGGATGGATCCTACGGTTGAACCGTAGCGCCGATTGAAAGATCCTGTCGGCTGGGCATGTAGCTGATCGAGTCAGCAAAACATTGCCCTAAAGTGCTTTCATACGCGTTCTATGTCAATCCACAAACCGGTTACTGAGTGTGTCCTGAAGCGGGTTGCGCATCATCTGTTTGGCCAGGCTTCACTAGCCTAAGGTAGGGATTGTTCAGTGCCAGTTCGTTGAGCAGTCCTCCGTGTGATTTGAGCAGGTAGCCATTCAGTCGCCTTGTTTTCCGTGGGCCTGTGACTTCGCATACCCAAATGTTCAGGCCGCTGCGTTGTTTACGATGCAGCTTCATTTCTTCGAAGCGTTTCTGTATCCATTCCCAGTCGGACAAGCCTTGTTGCTTGGCGATTTTGGCCAAGTGAGGAAACTCCTGTGCGTATCGTCGGAAGATACCGGGTGTGACTAGATAGAGCGTGTCGTTGACGCTATGGACCAGTGCTCTCTTGTCATTCGTGATGATGCGGTGTGACTGAACACCCTTGGTAAACCACTCCATGAAGTGGGCTCCGGAAGGTTCGACTATGTTCGGGATCGTCAGTGCCTGTATGGCTTGAAGCTCCATGTCCTCCATGGCGTCTAGTTCTTCAAAATACGAAGGAGGGGAGCCGAACAGGTCCATCAAAATATCGACTGAATCGGGTGCTGCTCCTCCAAGAGCAGGTGCTGCAGGTGGGTTGGGTTTCGACTGAGCTTGGCTTATTGCATTTGCAGGTTGCGATGGCGGGTTTGAGACAACGTTGGCGGTGCCGGCAGAGTTGATCGTCTTATCGACTACGTCGACGATGACGCTTCCGGTGAATGGTTCTGGACGTGCTCCGGCTTCCCAAATCAGAGCCGGCGACAATTTCAGGAAGGTGAAACTGTAAGACCAGCCGGTATCACTAGTGACGGTGGCATTCCAGATGGCTTTTCCGTCAGCACTCGGCAAAGCGATACCGTGATCCTGCAGGACGTTGAATACGGCGATGTTCCTTTCAGGAATCCCTTCGACGCCTTGTGAAAGTAGGTGTGCACGTAATTTGTCTGAGACTGTTTTGCTGACCAACCACAGTGCGTCGTTGGTGAGCCAGCCATCGGAGGCTTGAGGCTGATTGATTTTCAGCTCTTCGCTGAGTAGGTAACGAAGCCCTTCCAATAGCTTTCGCTGCAGTGCGTGTTTGGGAGCTGTCATCGCCACGCTTGGGTCGCCACCAAGGGATTGTGCAACTGACGCCTGGTCGGCCTGAGATACGAGAGTGCCTAGTTCGCCGGCGTACTCCTGTTGGCCTGCCAGGTTGAACAGCAGTGAAGTCCAGAGTTCTGGGAACGTGCAGAGCCAGTCCAGAATGTCTTTGTTCAGTATTTGGCAGATCAGTACGCCTGATACAGCGCCGTGTAACCGGTATTGGCGATCCTTTCGGTAGCGCAGGCGATAGGGGCGTGACAGAGGGCCGTGCCACGGATGCCAGAGCGTCCCATCGGCATATTCGACGTGCACATCGACAGCGATTTTGCCCAGGTCGTGGCCAAGAGAGGCGTAGGCGATTGCTGCTGTCCAAGCTTCAGCTTGGACGATCTGTGTTTCCGGCTGTGCGCCTGCGGGGAGTAGTAGGGACTGCCTCAGTTTTAAGGCGTAGGCAACAACCTCGAGGCCATGGTCCAGCATTCCGCCGGGATAGGCATGGTGGTGGCTTTCTGAGGCAGGAAGCAGCTGGACAAGTTCGGCGAATCGATTGATGGGATCGAGGTAGAGCTTATTAAATTGAGCGCGGGAGAGGGCTGTTCGTTGCCAGATGTGGTTTAGCAATTTTTGTCTGCGATTTGTTGCCAGCAATGACAGAGCTGACATCGGAGTAGTGAGTCCTGGGGGAGGTGATTGCTCGGCTTGGGCAGTGTCTTTTTGAGTGGGTTTTGGCTTGCGATAGAAAATCGAGAGCATATTTCCTCCTGTCTGCAGGGTCTGGGGGAAGGATTTTTCTCCTTTTTGGGTAGGGCCTTTCCCCTTGTGCTCCATTCCCTTGGTCCTTTCCTTTTTTCCATTTACCTTTTGAGGCTGCGGCAATCTGCGTGGTGGCCGCTACGTTGAATGGGCGAGCGAGTCGTCCCCTTTTTATGGACAGCAGGGGTCTGCGAACAGGGAGGTGTTTGAGATGGAGGAGCGACCTACGAAGGCGGCACGATTTGGTCGCTGGCTGGGACATCGCTGGAGAGGCATTTTGTCATTGGAAAAGAACTCGCTGCTGTGGCAGCAGCGAGTCGGTGTGCCGATCAATGTGGCAAAGATCTTCGGCTGGATTCTTAAAGCGGTTGTTCTCAGCGCACTGCTGTGTCTCGCGTTTTGGATTGCATTGATAGCTGTCGCGATAGTTTTTGTGATCCGTGCTGCCATCAACTCTGATTTCAGGTCAGATTATGAAGAAAGTGATTGGAGGGATGGGCTATCTGGCTTCGGTCTCTATGATCGGACAGGAGTCCGAATAGACCCACATGATCCCGATGAGATGCCCTAAGTTCTATTTGAGCGCACCCCTCGCAATGGCTGCACCTTGAGAACCGGCTGATTTTGCTTCTGCGACTCCTTGCGTCAGACCTTGAAGCATCCCACCTGCGCGGAGCCCAACCCATGACAAAGCTGTAATCCAAAATGTCGGGAGGATTAAAAACATCGTCGCCATAACGAAGTTCAGCAGCATATCGCCGAAGGAGTTGTTCAGACCCATCAGTACGTTGAAATTGCTGTGCGGTGAGTTCCAGCCGTATAGGGCGTCGAGGATGGTGCTGTCGATCCAGCGGGCGAGCTGGAACCAGAAATCAACGAAGAACAGGGCGAACTGAACGCAGCTGATGGTCATGAGGGCTTTGAGGTCGTAGGTGCCGATGACCAGGATCAGTGGGATGCATATGGTCAGTGCCATCTTGAGGAAGGACAGGACCATGGGTAGGGCTTGGCGAACGACATCCATGGCCGGAAAGAAGGCCGTTGATCCAACGGTCAGACCCAAGTCTGCGGCAGCACGCGCGGCGATGTTAGACGCCTTCATGTCGATCTGGCCCCCGTAGCTGGAGTAAACCTGTCCTTGGTTCAGCGTCTGTTGACGTGGCGATACGACGGAGCGGATGACGGCGTCATCGGTTTCGTTTTTACTCAGGAAACCGGCCCATTTACTGAGTCGGATTATCAGGCCGGGGTCGACCTGTTGTAGAAGCCTTGATCGCAATCCGTGACCTGCATCAGACCACCATTGCCGGCAGGTCGGATAACCCCCACCACCTGGTACTTGAGCCAGTCCCGCGTCGCGCGCAGCATTGAATGGCCAGCGGTTGCGAGGTGTCTTGGAGTGATACTTGTCATAGTAACCACTGGTATTGAGGAAGTGCTTTGAGCCAATCCAGTTGATGTCGTCCATTTGTTCGTCGCTGAGATTGGGACGGTTCATGAACAGTTTGGATCGTGCAGGTCCATAGCAATCGTTGCTGAAGTCAGCTACTTCCTGAGCCAGAATTGGGTCATCGATGCGAGTGGCATCAATGTCCATGCGCATTTGCCGCAGGTCCGTACCGCACGGAATGGCTGCGATGGCCCCCCCCGTAATAGCTTTGGAAATCGAGTGCATGAAGAACCACCAGATGGGCACTTTGGCGCTTTGGTTGTTGAGCGTTGTGAAGCTGTTGGACCAGCGAGTGTCTTCTGGCTTGGGGACGCTGACTTGGCATTGGGTGGAGCGAGTGCTGTCGAACTCGATGGTATTCAGGTCGACATCAATGAAAGGGATACCCGCGAACATGATGACGATGATGGCGACCCATACTCGGTTTTCGATTCGCATCGAGGACAGCACGCCCTTATTGCCTTCATCGGCACCTTCGGTTCGAGCCTTGAGCCACTCTTGGAGAATGATCGCCAAAAAGGGCAGGGCGAACACGCCGCTGGCGACCAGCAGCTCCCAGATGCCGTTGTTGACGATCCACCCGACCAGGGTCAGGTAATACTCCAGGTAGTCGTTGGTATAGAGCGTCATGGGATCGTCCGTGGTTGTTAGTTCGGGCGGATGGTGTGCAGCTCAAGCAGGGCAATGGCCGCCACTGCTGCGATTTCGGCATACAGCAATTGTTGATGCTGTTCTGTGGAGAGTCCGGCAGAGGTCAGACGCTGACGCATCCGGTACCAGCCGTAAGCGGTGGCGCCATACAGGGCCAGGCGCCAAATCAGAAGCGCGGTAGCTTGAGACTTCAGCCAGTGACTCCAGTCGTTCATGTCATTGGCCGATTCAATACCCAGTAAGCCAATAACGACGACAGCCAGGGTGATCAGTACCACCCAGAGGACGAGCTGACCTTTGGGTGTTCGATGAGTTTTGGGTTGTTTCATGGTGACTGATCCTTAGGTGTCGCTTGCTGGATCAGGTCCAGACGATTGCGCACCGGATCACCCTGATAGACACCACGAGAACCTGCCGCTCGCTCGTTTTGGCGCTGGATCAGAGCCATGGGTGAGTTGCCGGCAAGCGTTCGGCGCAATTCGAGCTCGGTTTTGAGGCTGTTGATTTCCTGTGTCAGGGCTTCGCTTTCGGTGCTGATGGCCTGCTGAGCCAATTGGTTGGCAGCGACGTTGGGTTCCTTGCGTCCGGTCATTAGGGTTCGTTGCAACAGCAGGGCTTTCTCAAGGACGCTGGAGAGCGCCACCTCAGAGGCCAGGCGTCGTGCCAGCAAGTCTTGATCAGGTTCATCGCGCAGGGCTTCGATCACACCTCGGGTAATGGGCAATGATTGGCTGCTAGCCGCGAGTAAGTTCTCGGCTGAGGTCGGCTTGCTGCCTTTGACGAGGGCCTCAAGGGCCTGCAACTTGACGTCGTACTCTTCCTGTATCAGTGGTGTAAGGCCGACGCCTGGCTTGGTTTGAGTTTTGGTGCAGTTGTCGCAGGTTTGGTGCTCGCGCTCACCCAACACACGTGTCGCCCAGGCCTCCGCTTGCTGCGGCGAGGACCAGGTTTGGCAGCTCAGGCGGTTGCCGCAGGTGTTGTTGGGGATTGCAGATCGATCGCCGACGTCTCGACCATTGAGCAAGTTGAAGCCAGCCCGGGTGACATCGGAAACCACTTTGATGGGTGCCTGTCTTGCTCCCCCGGCCGAGTGCCCGCCAACCCAGGTCACACCGCTATTGCCTCGGCGCGTCTCGGCCTGTTCGACGGCGGCAACTGCATCTCGACTGGCGACGGTATGAGTCAGTGCCATACCTTCGGCCAGTTGCCCCCAGCCGAGTTGACCGCCTGCGACATCGGCCATGCGTTCGGCAACAGCTCTGCAGGTGGACTTGGACCGATCGAAATCGAGCCGGGCCTGCAGAATTCCGTTGCTGAGCAGGTTGTAAAGCCCTGGGTCGGCTCGCTGAATGATCAGTGCCGGGAGGGAGGCCACGGCGCTGGTGGCATTCTTGATCACGTTACTCATAATCGATTTGAAGCCGTTTGTGGCTCCGTTGAGTTGGTTTTGTAGGGTTGTGTTTAGGTCCATGTTTCCGCAAATCAGGTTGGTGTCCCAACCGGCCCCGACGCTGATGCTGTCCATGCTGGCAGCGCCGCTCATGGTGACGGCACTGCCTCCGCCGATGCTGTAAAGCACGTCGTCACCGATTGCTGTGCCGCTTTGGTTGATCTCGTATTTACTCGCGGCATGAGTGGTGGCTGCTGACAGCAGTAGGGCGGCTATCAGAATCCTGGAGGGCTTGTATTGAGGGAGGCTTGTAACGCGTTGGCAGGCTGCTTTCATTGGTTCGCTCCTGCGAAATCTGTACTTCCCAGGAAGAGTTGGCCCTTGCGTTCGCAGCAGCTATAGGGCCGCCAAAGGGCCCACGCATAGTCACCTCGTGGGGATTGAGTGTGAGCGAGGTTGTTAGGAAACACTGCGCAGGTTTGAGATTGACCAGGTGTCAGTTCCTGCCATTTACCCGTGCTGGGATCGCTTTCCTTGAGTGGGCCCGCAGGCCAATACCCATCGCGCTTTTTGCCTAGCATCGGCTGATAGACATGAGTCTGTCCGCGGCGGGTAACGATGTCGCCAGCGCGTTGAGCAACCACGGCTGCACTCTTGTAGTCATCGACTCCATGCAGGAATCCACCACGCGGATATACCGCTCCCCACAGATTCGCACTGGTGCGACTGCCGATCTCTCGCACACCTGGTGTGAGTGATTCGGGGAATGCCAGTTCGGGGACGTTGTGCCGCCAGGCGATGGTGTCCAGTGTGCTCAGAAAATAGGGCATGAGGATTTCGCCGGTGCCTGAACAGGCGTAACCGGATTGGCCGGCGAATTGACTGAATGCTGCACCACCGGGATGGCCAATCACATCAGCGTTTTTGAATTTGGCGAGATCGTTTTCGTGGGTGATGCCAGCGCTGCCGTCGCCACCACCTCGGGCGGTGGAATTGGTCGAGCTCAGCACTCGAACTTCCGACCAGGGATTTTCTCCTGTGTTGCTATAGCTCGACACCACGGCATCAGGTACGTAGTGACGGACCTTGGGCGAGGTTTTGACTTCGCAACCGAAGTTGGTGCAATAGAGCCAGTAACAAATACCAACCACGCGATAGGCCAGGCAATCGGGAGATAGGCTGGAGGTTGTGATCGTTACAGTGTCGAGGGCAGGTGCCGACAGCGGAAATCCCATCGCTGTGGCAAGTGCAATCAAACGGTAAGCCTTCGAATGGTTGTGGGGCATGGTGTTATCTCTGCGCAAGCGGTGTGCGCAGTGAACCAGTGGCAGGAGGTGTCTACCCGTATGAAACGGGTACGGCTTTGCACCACATTGACATGGCGGGAGGCATTGGTGGACTAATCGGTAAAGTTCCGCCGCAGCCATCAGTACTCTTTTTTCCTACTGAGTATCATGTATGGCGCCAAAAGCCGGTGCTCAAGCATGCATTGATGGGATGTATTGAGTGCAGAAAAAAAGCGCCCGGAGGGCGCTTTTGAGCGAGATTCTAGCCGCTTTAGCTGTGTCAGCAGCTCAGATGAGGCCGGCTTCTGCAAAGGAGTAGGGTTCGCCTGCACCTATGATGAAGTGATCGACAACTCGAATGTCCATTCGGGGTAGCCAATCTTTCAGGAGGGCAGTGATGTTTTTATCGTGTTGACTCGGCTCTGTATTTCCAGAGGGGTGATTGTGAGCAACGATAATCGCGGCACTGTTGAGCTCTAATGCCCGCTGCAAGATCCTCCTCGGATACACGCTTACTGCATCTATGGTGCCGTAGAACAATGGCTCGTACGCCATCACCTGTAGATGAGAGTCTAGGAAACACACAGAGAAAACCTCTTGTGTTTCGCCAGCGAGTTTAAGTCGCAGATACCGACGGACTTCCTGCGGGTTGTCCAGGCGGGGACCACGTTTGAATATTCGATGCTCCAGAACCGCGATGGCCTGCTCAATCAGCAGGTCTTCCTGGTGTCCGGTATTGTCCTGTGCGACACGCATATCAGCATTAGGAAACTGTTTTGTCATAGGAACCTCAGAGACGAATGAGAGGCTCCTGCCCCAAGGGGCAGTAACCCCAAGGGAAAGTTGATGTCGGACGGCTCAAGTTGAGCCTTGAAAAATGGCATCCACCATCGCGCGAGCGATGGCCACTCGCGTAAAAATGGATGCGAGGCGAGTGGTGTTGATCAACTCAGCAGAGCTAAGCCGTAGCCTTGAAGATCAGGGCTACCTGGGCATGTCGCTGACGAGGCAGCAGGCAAACTTGTGATGTGATGGATTGTTGAGCAGACGGTCGCATCCGTCGGCATTCAAAGCGATACACGGTGTCCCCACTTTTTTGAATCAGTCACTTAGAAACACCGAGGGCCGTGAATATTTGGTTTAGTGCATGAGGCCCTCATGCACCAATTGATATGTCATCGCAAAGCAGATGCTAATCGCTGTTGCTGAACCGTAACGGTTCAATTCCCCGCGCCCGATCGATGTCTTCAGCCACACGTATCGCGGCATCCAGCTCGCTGATGCCGTGCTCTTGCATCAGCTTGAAACGGGCTGCTTTTTCTTCTGGCTCAGTCATGGCCATGGCCAGATACAAGCTCGGTGGTACGGCGCGAAAAAGCGCCTCCATCGATTTGGAAAGCACGACACCTTCACAGTATTTCCCGGCTTCTTTGCGCGCCGACATCATCAGCGCTTTTTGCGCAGGGCTGAGTTCTCTGAACCGAGAGATTTTCTCAACCTCATCTGGCGGCATGCTGAGACAGATCCACCATTCGATCATGTTCAGCATGGGTTCGGCTGCTTTGGGCAGGTCGTCGATGTTCTGCGTGGCCAGCCAGAACCAGGCCCCCAGTTTTCGCCACATCTTGGTGATTTTCACCACGTAGGGAGCGAGCAAAGGATTCTTGGTGATGATGTGTCCTTCATCGGTGACATTGATAATCGGCCGTCCAAGAAACTGGTCCCGCTCAGCGATGTTGTTGACGGTGTTGAGCAGCGACAGATAGGCGATGGAGAGTTGGGCGTTGTAGCCCTCGCGAGCAAAGGTCGCCAGGTCGACGATAGTGATATCGGCTTCGGGCCAAGGCGTGCCAGGGCGATTGAACAGTTCTCCGTCCAGCCCTTGGCAGAAGAGGTCCATGGCCTCGGCCATTTCCAACAGCCGCGTTCGCCGAGCTTCCGGTAGCGCGTTGTCACTGCCTCGCTTATGCAGCGCATCCCGTACATCCTGAGTCAGCACGGGTCGATGCTCATCGTTGCAACATTGCGCCGCGTCCAGAATGCTCTGCCGAATCAGGCTACGGTCAGCACGGGTTAGCCGTGCCTCTTCTTTTTCTTCGCCTCCGGTGATCATCAGACGGGCAGTAATTTCCAGCTCGCCCAAGACATCCCGTTGCTCGTCACCTTCGTATTGGGTCGAGGACTCGTCGAGTTGGTCTGCGTCCAGTGTTTCTATCTCGTCCGGTGTTTCCACCAGGCGACGGGCATCCGCGAAGGGCGCCAGACTGACGCCAGCACCGGGTGAAAGTTTAATGTGGTGCACACTCAACCCGAGGCGTTTGGCAAAGTCTCCAAAGAGGCCGAAGGAGTTACCCGCCTCGACGATGAATATTCTTGGCCGGTAGATGGCGGTGATCTGGTTCATCAGGTTGTTGAGGGTGGCTGACTTGCCCGAGCCGGTAGGACCGAACAGGAACAGATGCGCATTCATCTGACGGTCGAGCCGATTCAGAGGATCGAAGGAGAGGGTGCCTCCACCTCGATTGAAGAAGGTGATACCGGGATGTCCCGTTCCCTGACTGCGCCCCCACACGGGCGCGAGGTTGGCTGCGTGTTGAGCAAACATCAATTGGCTGTACCACTGACGTTTATCTTTAGAGGGATCAAACACGCACGGCAGCCAGCGCAAGTAACTGTTGAGCGGCGCGACTTCATCGTCTTCACGCACTGGCTGTAAGCCTGCATTGAGCATGACGTTAGCCAGTTGCATCCCCTTGGCGTCCAGCTCAGCAATGTCTTTACCGCGTAGGTAGAAGGCAATGGCACCACGATAGAGCTTGTGGGAACTGCCTATGATCGAACGGGCTTGATGGACGTCTTGTCGGGTCTGCTCAGAGGACAACGTTTCGCCTACTGATTTTTTGCTCAAGTGATTGAGGTGCGCTTCCAGGACATCCTGAGGAGTGGCGACCAGCGTCAGGCACATCATCGTGTCTTCGGGCATCTGATCGAAGTACGTATTGACTGCATCACCCTTGCGCGTCTCACCGGTCAGGTGACCCGTATTGGGCACATTGCGCAGCCGGTCCATCAACATGACTCGATGGGGCATTCCATCGAAGTACCACGCCCCTTGCGCAACATCGGAACGGGGTTGGCTGAAGAACAGGCGTTGTGAGAAATCCCTACCACTGGCCAGTTCTATCTCACCGGGCTCGGTCTCTGTGGGGTAACTGCTCAACTGATAAAAACGTTCGCGATCATCTGCCGCAGGACCCAGCAACGCGGGGCACGGATTGAACCAGCGCAGCAACCAGTCGTGAATGTCAGAGGCACCCAGGCGTCGGGTTTTGATGCCTGCGCTGGAAAGGCCGCCTGTCAGTCGTTCACAAACATTTGACAACGCCTGCTCTGCGGACAGCCCTCGACGTGAAGCCGCCTTAGTCGTTGATCGTCTGTAGACGACCATCCGCACGCGGCGACTTTGTCCGCGCCAGGGCAAGCGCGTCAGTTTGGTGTCTTCGAACAGGCCGCCGGGTTTGGCGATCGCCTTTAGGTGATGAGCAAAAAATCGCTGATAGAATTCGCTGAAGGCCGTGTCACGGGCTCGCGGTTGCACGTATTGCTTGAGCGTTCGCAGATAGCTGTCCCAGTTGGTTTCATCCTGAGCGTAGAGCTGGACCACCCAAGGGTTGTCGTCCAATTCGTCGAAGCTGTCTTGCAGAACATTTTCCAGCGTGTCGCGGGCTTGGAGCAGCCAGGCGGTTTCTCGGCCTTCGGTACCCAATGGCGTCAGTTCAAAGAACGCTGCGACAGAGGTGCCGTCTTCCAACAAAAGGCATTGGGACTGAGGCAAAAATTCAACCCAGGGGAGCCTGTCTACGAAGGAGGGGGCCGTGTCGTAGAAGGCATGATCATCGGCCTGAGTGACGGGATTGCCTTGCAGCAGTCCAGGCTCCGGAATGCCATTAGCCGCTAAATGAGCGATATGCCGTTCCCACGCCCCGGGCTCCTCCGCTTCTTCGGAATCAACTTTGCCTTTCCATAAGGGAAGCCACGTCATCAGTAGTCCTCCAGACGTTCGCCGGGCATGGCGTATTGCACGCGCTGATACAGGGGGAATACGGTGCTGTAACCCGGTACAGGCACCGGATCTGTGCCAGCCCAGTGTGGAAAGATGTACATCACCAGATCTGGGTTGGGCAGGCGGTGGAACTGTCGATAAACCTCGTTTTGCGCGGTTCGCGTGTAGGGCATGCTTGACGAAGGTATCAGCGGTTCCATGAGGGGACGCCTCAATGCCTGACGCGCATCCAGGAGCTCTTGGCCGGCTTGCCCGTTTTGTGTGCCACCGGTTTGCTTGTTCCAGACGTCCAGCATGGTGCTGTCGTCATGGCTAAGAAGTTGCTCGGTGTTCGTTGCACAGCCTGCCACTGTCGCAGCCATCAATACTGCCGTCATCGCGTTAGTCCAGTTCCGGTGCGACATGGCGACCTCCAAGGGCGTGGTTGACCCTGCGCCCATTGGCGTCATAGTCAAGGAAGAGCGGTTGCTCGATATGAACAGCAATTTGAGCGCCGGGTTTTACGTACACCGCCGCAAAGGCCTGGCCGTAGAGTTTGTTGACCCATTGCGACATGTCCTGCACGCCACTGGCGAGGATTCGGCTCATAGCCTCATTGCCAGAAATGCCAGTGCTGCCCTGTGCTCCATTGCCACTGTTGATATAGGTGGTGCCATCGGACTTGATCAGGGACGCTGCACCAGCTCCCGCAGCGGTGATCAGTGTCTGGGAGCCCAGGTATTGCTGAGCGTTGCTTCGGCGTTCGCCGCTGACACAGGGGATGCCATGGCGATCGCTGATCCAGCCAAGACCTTCCTGGGTTGCACTGTTGTTAGCAGAGCTCTGAGAGTTGCCGCTTGAACCAGAACTGCCATCACCCGGTATCGTTCGGATGGTGCCGTCTTGAAATACGAAGGTGATCGAGCGGATGTGCCCGCGAACGCACGACAGTGTCCAATCGCCGGAGGCGGTGCCGCTGACAACCGCACCTGCGACTTCGGGTAGATCAATACCATTGGCGATGAGGTTCTCGGCACCGATCAATACTTTGAACGGGTAGGGGTCATTGACTGTGCCATCGATAGGGACCCGACCAATGAGCGCAGTCATCGCTATCGACCCCATCAGTGTTGAGTTTGGAGGCACGGTATACATTGGCTTGGCAACTGAAAGACCAGAGTCTCTGGAGACCGTTGTCGCAATGGAGTCAGTGACGCCTTCCAGTGTTCTTTGAGCAGGGCCAAAGCGTGTGGGGAAGCTAAAACCTGGTTCAGAGGATCCGGAGTTCTCTTTGGGTTTTGCATCGTCTGGTTCAATCCAGCGTGTACCGGTTCCAAAGTTTTGTCCGTCATCCTCCTGCAGGCCAAGCCCCACAGGCAAGTCCAGGTTGTTGTCCCTCTGGTTCAACTGGTCGAGTTGTCGCTGGAGGTCTTGGAGCAAGCCGTAAGTCTCGGCTGTATCACTGCCAACTGCTGCATGTTCAGCCTGCAAACGGTCACGTTCTTTTTCCAGTGCACCTTGGATGCGAAGTTCCAGGGTGGTTTCGAATTGGCGCAGTTGCTCGCTTTCATCCTTGTGCTGCTGGGGATTGGTTTGCGACTTTTTCAGTTCGCCACGCAGTTGCTTGACCTGCGCCACCAACGTGGCAACGGTATCGCTCGGTGTGTCTCCCTCGATGCCCAGGGCTTTCATTTCTTCTGGTGTGAGTTGGCTCTCGCTGTCATCTAGTCCGGTTGTTGCCGGCCTGTTGCTGGGCAACAGTTTCAGTACTACCAGGACAAGCAACAGTGCCATTGGGATCATCAACCATTTGAGCAGTCCGTTACTTTTCATCGGGAGCCTCCCTGGACATTGATGGTGCGGTGGTTTGCGGCAGATTCAGGGCCGCATCGACAGGGCTGATGGTGGGTATGAGTGATTGAGCGATGCCGTGGCCGCGGGTCGACAGGTAAAGAATGGTGGTATCAAGAGAGCTGCCTTTCGGCCCCAGGTTGTGATGCTGGAACGTGGCCGTCGCAAAATCTCCCTGCAGCAGGCGCGGGTCCAGATCGACTGTCTGGCTTGCCTGATTGGTCAGTCGAATGGCCGTTACCCAGTAATCATCCAAATGCCATGCTGAAAGGGCCTTGGCATGAACAGGCAAACTGGGTAGCAGCAAGTCGAGCGATAGGTCTGGAGGCAGGTTGATGCGCCGAACACCAGGCAAGGGCTCGACAGTGCGCAGGGGGGCATACAGGTTCTGAGCCGCATAACGAGTTAGAACCACCGGCAGGGGTGTTATTTTCGCAGGCTCGTCTGGTTGCTGATTGTTCGTAGAGCGTCCATTACCAAGAGGTTGTTGTGAGGCTTGCTGATCCACGATTCTGATGGGTTCTAATATCGACTGACCGTTGGTGGAGGGTTCAGCGACGATGTCCAAAAGAATCAGCTCGCCGGTCGTCGCATCTTGAAGCTGCAAGCGAGTGGGCTCAATCGGCTCATTGGCGCGCAAGTACACGGTGCCAGCAGCACTTTGCACTCGTAGCCTATCTCCCAGGGAGGCCGGCACACCGACTCGGACATTACGCTCAACAAACACAACGCGCTCTTGCCCAACGATCAGAGGAACGGCCAGTGGGAGGCGCTCCCATCGCATCACTTCTATAGCGTGGCTTGAGGTAATTGCCCCCAGGGTGAACACAAGTCCCAACGACACAGAGATCTGCACAGATTTCATGATGCATCTCCTAAGGGGCGATTCGAAGGTCGGGTTATAGGTGAGGTAGTGGTAGGCACAACGATCCGCTGAGGTGCACCGTCGTAGCAGTCCAGTGCGAGACCGAATGGGTTGAGTTCCGGATCGAGATCCTGCCGCACGACTTTGATGGGATAGCGCACGAGCGCACGCTTGACTTGCTCGGTGCCGTGATACTCGTCAGCGTTGACGTCCAAGGTGACAACCCAGTCGCTGTTCGAGACAACTTTCACGCGCATATCGGGATCATCGCCGTAACCTCGCCCTGGGATTTCGTATAGCCCCCGCACTCGTTTACGTAGCTCGCCTAAACGCCGCCGCTGCTCATAGTCCGCTTGCAGAAACGAACGGCATCCTGGTGTCAGGTACGCAGACAGAGACTGAATATTGAGGCTGTAGTCCTCCTCTCCATCAGCAGGCCAGCGGTTGAGTTGCTGGAAGATGTAGAAGGTGAATGCGTAGACAGACTCGGGTGGCACATCCCACCACTTACGGGTACTGCCTGATCGCAGGTCGGGTGGCACATGGATCGTCAGATCGCGTGGTGCATTCCACCAGCCAGCCCCCATCAACAACACCACTAGGAGTAACGCCGTCGAGCAAAGCCGCAACGTCTTCACATGTGCTTGCAAGTGCAAGACTTCGTTCTTGAAGCGGCTCATGCGCCACCTCGACGTGTCGTCCAGAATCCAGAGCGGGTGATCAGTTGCTGTGCCCCGAGCGTATTCCAGAGGGCTGGATACCGGCAGGCTAGGCACCACTGCATATGTCGGCAGAGCCAAGTCTCTGGCCGGCCGCGTTTCTGTCGACGCAACAATCCGCCGCCGATAAAGAGACCTGCGGCAATCATCAGGACGATTGAGGTGGGGATCATGGCGATGCTGCTCGTCAGGTACGCTAACGGGATGCCGAGGCCGACGCCGGTGAGCGCTGACAATCCGGTACAGATCCAGAGCTCGTCCGCGGTCAGCCCTCGAACGACGATCGGCTGACGGTTCAGGCGATGGGGCAGAAACGTCACTGCGTCATCGGGAGCACTATCTTGATTGGATTCCATGGTGACTTAACCTCACAGAATCCCGGTGGCTTTGGTGAGCAGCCAGATACCAACGACCAACATGATGGCACCGACAGCTACGCTAAGCCCGAATTGGCCCCAGGTAGATCGTCCAGTATGAATCTCCGAATATCGTGTGTAAGCGTGGTAGCAGACACCAATAAACATTGAGGAAACCACCAACAACGCGACGAGCAAAACGATGTCGTAACCATAGTTTTGCATTGTCTCCATGATGCCCTTGCCGGCTCCACGAGATGGATCTTCCATCGTGGGTAACTTGCCTTTGGCCAATGCCAGAGTTGGCAGCGTTGCGGTGAGAGATGTGGCGGTCGTGATCAGCAGCTGAAAGCGAAGTGAATACCAGTTCATACGATTATTCCATGCTCAGGAAAGAAGGAAGAAGGACAGGGCGAGGTACATCGCGGCGAATCGGATAACCACGCCTACGAACTGCCGCTGGTTGAGTCGCTGTTCGGCCCAGCCGGTGTAAGCCGTGCGCATTGCCCAAGCCCCCCAAAGCAGGAGCACTGCAAAGACAGCGCACATCAGCACAGAGGCAGTGATGGATGGGGCAAAGCCGCCGTTTGCCTTGAAGGCAGTTATCTGGGCGCTGGTCATGGAGCGCCGACCGTTTCATCGCGGTAGTCGCCATGCAGAGCGACGGGATCGCGGGGCTGGGCACGTTCGGGAGACAGAAAGTCCTGAACGCCGGCGCGAAGGCGGTGGATGTCTGCTCGAAGGCGTTCGTGATTGAAGTGGTAACGGCTTTGATCAGCGCGGGGGCGTGCGGCAAGTTGGGACGTCAAACGTTCAATGACATCAAGTTGACGCAGCATCAGCGCGTAGTCATCCCGATCAAGCGAGGCGTGTGATGGAACAGTCAATCCTGTAAGTAGCGCAGTCAGCGTGATTGCCGGAATTTGCTGAATGCAACCAGTTGCTCTGATCATTTGAGCTCACCATGGTTGTTAGAGGTGGGCAAATGTTAGAGCGCGTTAAAGTTGTTGCTTGATTCAATAAGAAACGGGGGGTATCCGTTTGTTTGTCTGGCTACTTTTTGTTTCTTATGCTGTCTCAGGCTTTAAGTGTGTGTCTGATTATTGCTTTGCCGGCACGCCCCCTCATGATGAAACAGTGTTTACAATATGAGGTGTTACATGTCCCGTCTTGCTGAATTTCGTTTGTTGGAGCAACAGCTCGTCAGTCAAATGGCTGAGCTGGAGCAGATGAAAAATGATTCCGGTCTCAAAAAAGAAATCGAATTTGAGAAGAAGCTGCGTGCCTTGTTGGCAGAGTACGGCTACAGTCTCAAAAACGTCGTCAATTTGCTTGACCCACAAGCGAGCGGCCGCGCGCCAGCAGCAGTAGCCCAAAAGGAAACGAGGAAAGCTCGCGAGGTGAAGGTCTACAAGAACCCTAAAACGGGTGAGACGATCGAGACCAAAGGTGGTAATCATCGCAAGTTGAAAGAATGGAAAACTGAATTCGGTGCAGACGTTGTTGAGTCATGGCGCAGTCAGTAGTTTTTTGATCCTAAAAAGGCCCGTCAGGGCCTTTTTTGTTGAGGTAAATACCTGTCGCGACATTTTGTTTCGTCACTAAATGTATTTCTTGAAGCTTCGCGCCGTAATGTCGACTGCGAGTGCAAGAAGCGCAGCACATGGCAGCAAGATTAAATAGGGACTTATACTGATGGGCACCGTCAGGTAAATAACCCAAGGGAGTACGAAAAGTACACTCAGGCTGGCTTTAGCACGGTGATAAACATAACCTGACTCACGTCCTGCTCCAAAGCGCCTAAGGTCCCTACCAACCAATCCGTCGACCAGCCCCACAAATGCGGCTACCGCAAATAGCGGTATCGTTAGCGTAAGCACCAGCAGCCGAATCAAGAAGACGAGCGTGGTGTAAGCCGCAGCGACGAGGCAGCTTTCTATATGGGCGTACACCGTAGCAATGTGGTAACGGGTATCACGCCCCGTTGCGCGTTGAACCACTTTTACGTTTTCAGAGGCCTTCTGAGTCCATTCGTCGATCCCGGTTTTAACCAATGCCCCGTCATAGGCCATTGCGACAAGCTTTTGAGCGGTGTGACCTGGTTCCTGCACCAGTACGCTATGAGTGAAATTCTCGGAGAGCTGCTCCAGCTCAAATTCAAACATGCGCTGGGAATGTCGCCAGCTTTCTTCTGGCCAGAGGAAGAGCATGCCTGCGCACTCAATGATGATGCTGAGCAACAAAGATCCAAAGAGCACGCTAATAAACCGAAATGGCAATGTCACAAGGCTCATCAGCAAACCTTGCTGCTGTTCCTGCTGACGTCTTGCGGTTGCCGCTGGGTCGCTCATGAGTTGGCTGGCTCAGTCTGTCCCAAAGGGCTGGATTCACTGCGCAAGTCGTAAGGCAAATCCTCGTCCTGGTCTTGCACGGCCAACGGATTCCACCACTCATCTGCTGGAACATAACGCTTGCGCATGTACCCAGCCATTGTCTGTAAATCCTTGGGCATGACTTCATCTGGATCTGGAGCGGGCAGGGGCATTCGAATTTTCCAGAGTTGTCCCCCTTCGATGAGTCCAAAGGCTTGCCCTTTGGGTAAGGCCACCACATGCGCTGGCTCAATCATGGGGACACTGGTCGTCGTGATGCGGTCCTGGGTGTTAGAGGTGAATGCGGTGTTGCCTTGCGGATCGGAGCTGTCAGTCGCTGCGCTCATCACCGACGTTGAGTAGACATCGACTTGGGGCAATTGCTTGGTCAGAAGCTCCGCGGTGGCCGTTTCCCGCACTCGCAGCATGAACAGGTTGTTGAAGTTGCCGATGACCTGGCCTGCCTTGGCGCGGTTGCCGATTCGAGCCTCGATGTCACTGAGGGTCTGCGTGTAGGCTGTCACTTGAATACCGGCACCACCCCCCTTGTTGATCATGGGAATGAACTCATCCCCCATCAGTTCGTTGAACTCGTCGGCATGGACATTGATGGGGATCTTTTTATCGGGCAAAGCCCCCGGCAGACCATCGTCCACACCGAACTTATAGATGTACCCGGCAACCGACACCAGGTCGGAGAACATCGAGTTGCCTACGGCAGAAGCGACTTCGGAGTCCGATAGCGCATCGAGCCCCACATAAACTACGGCTCGTTTGCGGATGACCTGCATCCAGTCAAAAATTTGCCGAGGGTCCTCCAGGTCCATGTAGTCAGGGGCCAGTAATTGCGCGATGTCCCCGGTGGTTAGCTTCTCCAACAGCGGTAGCAGCGATGCGACGATCTTGTCGAAGTAGGTGCGGTCATAGCGTACGGCGGAACGCAGGCCGTCGAGAACAGGGTCATACAGCCGTGCTTGGGACAGGTATTGCTCGATAGCAACCACGCGCTTCTCACGTCCCATCATGTGACGCGGAATGTTCTTCTCGTTGAGTTTTGCTTCGATCTGGACGATGACATCCCACGCCTTGGGGTCGTTCTGAGCAAAAAAATAGGCGGCGTATTCTATGAACAGCGCATCGATATTGATGACGTGACGTTGAATAAGCAGGTAGTCCGGCCGCTGTCCCAGCTCAACCAGTGCCCGGGCAATGATGTTGACAAAGCGCCAGGCAAACTCTCTGAACGCAGCAGAATTTCCCTCACCGGAAAGTTGCCCCGCAATACGGGAGGCCACTTCGGTAATTCGCCCGAATCTTCCAATGGCGTTGTAGCGCGCCGAGATTGTGGGTTGGCCCAGATGAAAGACGTAGAACTCACCTTCGCGCCCCGCGCGTTTGGCCTCAACGTACATGCGTTTGAGCAGCTCAGCATCGCCCTTAGGGTCAAGCACGATGCAGACCTCGCCGCGGCGAATGTCCTGAGTGATAAAAAGTTCGGCCAGTCGGGTCTTGCCTACGCGCGTCGTCCCCAGGACCAGGGTGTGGCCAACCCGCTCGGCCAAGGGCAGGGTGACATCGACTTCTTGAGGATCGACGCCGTGCAAGCGGGGAAGCCCCCCTACAGGCGGTAATGGTCGTACAGGGTTCAGCGGGCTGTCCCAGCCGATGAGAATAGGCAGCTGGCACAGCGGATGAGGCGCAAACTCCAGCCGTTTTTCCAGACTGCGTGCCATCTGATACAACTGCGATGGCTCGACATACTGTCTGAACTCAGGTCGGTAGGTCTGCATCAGGCGATGGGTATGACGCTGATCCCATTGAAATCCTCGTCCAACAAACAACCGATGATTGCTGACAGGGATTTCACGGCTGGTCATCACGTAACGGGGCAAACGTCTCATTTGCCGCCGGTATCGCAGCACCGTACAGGCTTGCTTGAGGCGAATGGCTCCAAACACAGTACAAACGAGTGCCGCCCCAGCACCCATGGATGAGTCCAGCGCCAGTGACCATGGCGCCACTAGGCACAAAATCGCGGCCGAGCCACACGCCGCTACGCTATAAAGTTCAACCGCTGGCCGGAGCAGGGTTTCCACAGCGTGAGATTGCGTCACAGCTACTGCTCCATACTGCTAGCTGTGATCAGTACGGGGTAATGTCGTAGGTTGAGTCGTTGAGCCAGATCATCAGCTGGGACAGGGGTCAGTGTGAGACCTGCTGCAGCCTGACGAAGACTGTCGAGTGCAGTTTTGGATTCGACATTAACGACCAGTCCTACTGCATTCATTTTCATGAGCGCGGGTAATCGGTGCCTGAGCCAGTTCCGAGAGCGTGCGTCTTCGCCTATCAGGAAGAATGATGGCAAACCTGTTGCGTCCAATACGCGGCGTTCGACTTTCCCGGGAGACAATAAAGTGGAACGTACCGGCAGCATCTCTTCTTCGCTGTAGCGTGCCTCTGCATATTCCGGTTTCAGCGTGTCTGCTACACACAGATTGTTGCTCAGTACGCTAATCGCCAGCGTGATTGCGATCCCTGGTTTCATGGCTGTTTGCTCCTTGCCGCAGTGAATTGATTCATGTGTTTGCTGACGCTGAGCCGATAGCCTGCGGCTAAAGGGCCGCCAGCGGGGCGGTGGTAGCGGCCAACGGCTTCCAACCAGCCCTCGCCGGAGCGGTACTGTTCACGCAAGATTTTTGCAGCGATAGCCAGGTTTCTGTGGGGAATGAGAAGTTCGCATGGATGCCGGTAGAACCGCTTTTGATAGCCCAGATTGATTTGTGCCAGACCCGCATCGACACGCGTCGCTGGATGTTGCTTCAGAGCAAGCAAAAGTGTTCGGCATGCCTCAGTCTGGTTCGCGAAGTAATGAGCTGTGCCAGCAATGTTCAACGTCCAGGGCCAGGGTAATCGTTGACCCCGCAACATAACGCCGCTTTCTTGTAGCGCCACCGCAAACAACACTTCGGATGGAACACCTGCTTGCCGTGCGGCAACGCCGTAGGCCGGTGGAGGCGCCTGGACCGGATGGGCGAGGGCGGCGGGGACAATGTCCATCAGGATCCCGTAACTGAGCAGGCGCAATAGTGCGCAGCAGGGGTTTATCGACGTGACCATTTGCCATTCACCTCGTACATGACAGCTGGCAATTCACCTTGAGCGCCGATCGATGACCAGCGTCCGTTGTCATGATTGATCGTGATAGTTCCATCACGGATTTTGACGGGATTGATTCCGGCTTTTTTGGCCCACACGCGAATACGCTTGTCGTCCTGCTGGCTCCCTACAACGTAGAGATCAAATGGCGTACCAGAGGTATGCAACTGTTTGACCGTACGTTCACAGTCGGGGCAATCGTATTGAACGAAAACAGCTTTCCTTTGTGCAGGCTTGATCATCAACGGGCTGCTCATTGGGGGTAGATTGATCAGCGCCGCTGCGGGATAAAGGTCTTTCCAGACTTGGTCGTAGGCACGTTGATAAGCCAGCAACTTCTCAACTCGCAGAGCCTCAGCTTGCACTTGAAGCTCGGCATAACGTCGCCGTTCCGTCTCAGATTGGGCTTCAATTCCCAACGCGCTTAAAGGATCAAGATTGGGGGAGTAAATCCCAAGGGGCCCCTGCATCAGAGTGTCGTAGCGATCGAGTTCTTCTTCCCGCAACCCCCATTGCTGAGCCAACAATGCTTTGTCGATGTTCCTGGGCGTATCAGGACGGAGTTTGCTTGCGGTTTCTTTTGAGACTGTAGAGCTGGATTCCTGAGCCTGCACATTCGTACTCAACGACCCAAGGAGCGAGGACAGTAGTAATAATCGGTACATGAGCGCCCCTATTGAATGTTCAGCCGACGTAACTCGCCGTCAACGACAAACTCTGCTGTCTGCGCGTCGAAACCCCGAAGCCGCCATCCTGCGTAGGTTTCTCCAATGCGCATGATCCGGCTCTGTTCCAGTGATTGACTGCCGAGCGGGTTGATGGCAAGGAAGCGCTCACCACCGCGCAACTCACGTCCGATAATTTGGAAGGAGGGCTCAGTGGGCTTTGTTGCCTTGCGAGGTTTGAGTTTGAGTTTGCTGGGTACAGGCGATGGGGTCGTCGTTTGATGTTTGGATTCCAGATGCTGCAATTGGTCCTGCAATATTTGCAGATCTGCCATTGCTGCGGCGCCAGCAATAGCTGTGTGCATGTCCTCTATGCGCCGGCTAAGAGCATCGGTGGTTTGGTTAAGTTGAGTTTGGGTGACTCTCTTTTGAGACGTATCAAAATTGGACCGCTCCAACTCAATGAGCCGATCTTCAAGCAATTGGAGTTTTACTGCGTCAGCCTGCTCTTGAACACTTCCTTCCAGTCTTGATAACGATGCCTGATGGGTGGCAAGCACAACGCTTGTCAGCGTCAGCCAGAATGGAGTCGACCAGCGTAAAAGCCGCGCCCTAAACGCCGAGTTTGAAGAGGTTGTGTAAATCATGGGTTCACCTGCGCAGGTGTCGTTTTAGTCGCAGAAGCCTGTTCGGAAATAGCGCTAGCTGCCGCAGTGAAACAGATTTGTCGAAGCTGCTCATTGCTCTGTAGTGCCCATCCAGGGCCAGCAAGAATTTGCAGTGCATCGCGCAGCACAATGGGGCCAAGGCTCAGGTGAGCAGCGGGCAGTGGCAGATCGAACAGCACCGCGACTTCAGGTGTGCTGTCGCAAAGTCGGTAACCTGAACGCAACAGAACATAGTGCAGAGCGTCACCGACAGAGAGGGACCAGGCGGGGGGAAGGTCGATATCGACGACTTGCAGCAGGAGGTTCTGCTGGGCTGCCTCTGGTGCAAGCTCGACCAAGGTGTAACGACCGTAGCGCTGAACGGGAATGTAGTTTTCTGAAGGTTGGGCAATCGTTTGTTCACTGGTTGGGACGGCGGTGGGCACTTGGGGGCTTTTGCAACCCATGAGTGCCAGACTGTTCAACAAAATCAGGGGTATGAAGCAGGCATTGAGCGATGGCATAGGCCGGGTTCCTGGATGAGATCCAGGGAACATCGCAGGCTGTACGGTTGTAGGCAGCCATCAATGAGAAACAGTGAGCGCTCGTATTCAACATCGGAAAAGAAAAACGGCCTCCGAGGAGGCCGTTGAGAAGAACAGTTGGATTGTTCGTCTGAATGAGTAAGTCGCGCTACTTGTAAAGGGCTTCAATACTCTTCAGGTAGGAGAATGGTGGTCACGCTGCGGTCTGCTTCAGTGATGATCCAGAGTGTCAGCCCCGGTTCGACCTTATAGACAGACATCAGTCGGTCACCTGAAATCAACGCATCTTCGTTGACCCTGCGATCTTCATCGCAGACGTCTCCCCAGTCGCCCTGTAAGTGGCGGCCGAAGTAGCAAAATGGATCTAATCGTTCCGATCGAACCAATGCATCCACGCCTTTGGTCAATACCAAGGCCCCGAGCTCGGAAAAAGGCTTAAGCGAGGAGCCGAATTTGAGAATAATCATGGTCTGTTTCCTGTTCAAAGATGGGCCATGACACTCCCTCGGGAGGCATGGCTCACGAGGGTTGGTTGGAAGACGAAACGTCTTCTAATGGTTAGTGCAAATAAGAAAACCCACGACCCGCAGAAGGATCAGTAATCAAAATGCCGGTTCCGGCTCTGGCTCTGCGATAGTCGCTGCGGAGGAACTCACTGTGTTCGTTGAATCAACATCGCTGTCGCCGTCCTGAGCCGCCGGCTCACGTTTGTGCACTAGAACGCCATTAATTTTGATCCAGTTCACCAACAGCAACCGAGCTTTAAAACTGACGCCCAGTTGCCCGACGTTCAGGCCTTTGGAATACGTAAAGGTGTCCACCCACGGGTCTCCAAGGCGGAAACCGATCAGTACCTTTTGTTCCGATGCAACAGCTGACATACAGCGACGAACTAGGTTTTGCGCTTCCTCACCCGTCACTCGTACATCGAAGCGTCGGTACTCCGGTGAATCGGTAGGACCATTGAGCGCTGCAATGTCACAGGCTAAAAATGATTCACCTTTCCTGAGTTTCACTTCGCGTATGCGATTGAGATAACCCAGTCCAGTGATATGAAGATCGAAGTACGAAGTTTCAGAGTTAGCATTGTTCATGCGTGCCTCCAGGCTAGAGAAAGCGGATGGAGGCGCGCCAACCCAGCAGGGGTGGTTGGCCCCCGATAGGTGAGTGAGTTGTATGGCCCACTAATGAATGTGACTGAACTACTGATGAACTGAGATGGCTTAATTACCAGCCGTGATAATGCATGACCAACGAAGCGATAACGTCACGCCGCTCCTGATCTAAAGGCCCCAAATTGGCTAGCCCCAAAAAACCCACCTGATTAAGAAGAGCATTACCTTCTACCGGGTCGTAAAAGCTGACCATGGCCGCCAGAAAAATGCGTTCATTGGTACTGAGTACCTGGAAGGAGTGATTGATCACTAGGAGGTCAGGACGTAGGTCGCATCTGCACTTGGCGTTTTCCACACTGTTTTTTGTGCAATCGCCAAAATAGGTTGGACCCGCTAACGCGACGCCCTGTTTCCAGGCGTATAGGAATGCAGCTGAGGTACTCGCTAAATCCTGCGCTTGATCGGTCTGCTTATAGCCCGATACAGGTAACGAAGAAAGCTGAGAAACAATGGAAGTTTTCATAAGGTGCTCCTTGGTATCTGGATAAACGCTGCATCCAATTGGAAGAGCGCGAAGAGGGATAGGCATCAACGCCGTACAAGGCGTGGGTCCGCAGAGGTGATGCTTGGCGGACTGGCATGGTCAACGTGAGAATTCACGTCGCAACCCTGAAGACCTCGGCTGCCTGGGCAGGCACTGGTTAGCAACCAGTGATGCGAACCCAGAGATTGAGCTTCGAGCCCAGACCTGTCAGCGATGAATACCTCGAACCTCCACACCCTATTTAGAGAGCAGCCAGGAGTCTTTTTCCGATCCAGGTAAGGCAGGGCACGGCCATGCTGTTGCCAATGGCCTTGTACCTTGGACCATCGGCTGCTATCAGCATCCAGCCAGTTTTCATGGGCTCCCAAAGATCATTTGGGCGGCTACGACTGACGCGCTTGGTCGCGTAATAGCGCCTCGCAATTCTGGTGTAACCAGTGGGTAGGCCTTGAAGACGCTCGCATTCGCTAGGGAGCAGGCGACGAACCTTGTGGCTTGATTCTGGTGTGATTGGATTGGCTCGAACCACTCCATCTTCAAGGATGTCAGGGGGGCCAACGGATTCGCTATGTGTCAGCTCTGGCGGTTCGTAAACGACGAATGCCACGTCGTGATTACAGGTCAGCGTAGGGCAGCACTCCAGTGAAACTTCTGCGCCCCCTTGGCCGTTGGCCATCCCGTATGTGTTTGTGAAGACATGAAGCTGTTCTAGGCCATCATCCGGATCAGCGCTCGTTCCATGATAGGCGCAAGCAATCTGCCCCGGCGAGCGGTCCGGCGGACTATCCCGGCGCATGCCTTCGGGCTCAAAAAGTATCGCGGCGGGATCAAACCCGAGTCGAGCACTTGCGACAAGGAACACACGACGGCGTCGTTGGGCCACGCCGAAATATTGGGCATCCAGGATTCGCCACGCGATTGTTCTTTGGGGGCCAAGCACAACACCTGCGTGCGACCACGTTTTCCTTGGCGGCTCCAGCACCTTTTCTTCTCCAGCAAGCGCCGCGAGAAAGCAGCCGAAGGCGTTGCCTTTGTCGCTGAGCACGCCAGGTACGTTCTCCCAGACAATGATTGATTCAGGTTCATTTCGACTGCAGCGGATTTGATCGATGGCATTGGCGAGTTCCACGTATTTGAGACTGAGCACACCGCGCGGATCAGCCAGACCGGCGCGTAATCCTGCGATACTGAAGGCTTGGCAGGGTGTGCCTCCAATCAAGATGGGCGGGGCAGGAATGTGTTCACTGAGCACCTTCTCTGCCAGTAATGCCATGTCGCCTAGATTGGGCACCTCGGGGTAGTGATGGGCCAGAACCGCACAGGGAAATGGCTCGATCTCGGCGAACCAGACGGGCGTTATTCCAAGAGGTTGCCAAGCGACACTGACGGCTTCAATTCCGCTACAGACACTGGCGTACTGAAGACCGGTAAAGGGATGGTTCATTGGGTGAGTCCTTCGCTGTTGCGCGTTTTTTTGCCAGAGGAAATTCTGGAGAGGCGCGGTAGAGGGGAAGGGACTAAGGTGCCGAAGGCTCAACCTTCGGCTGAAACAAGGAAGCCACCGGTAGGCTACGCAGGATCATGGCGCTCGTTATTGCCAGGCCCTTTGCAGCATTCACACCCGACCCGTGTCGTGGCGTGGGTCGCATCGTGAGGCACACATCCGTGTACAAAGGGAACCCATTGTTTGACCGGTGGGTGCCGGTACCGATTACGTCCACCCCGAAGGGTTTCCTGATCGCTTTGATCAAAGTGATCAGGGAACCCTTGGGGAGTGAACTTCTAAATGAAGGTGACGCGCCTTGAGCGCATCAATGATAAATAAGTCCTTCTCGTCAGCGATCAAATGATCGGACTGTCCGCGCACGCTATTTCAGAAGGAGAGACGTGCTTGGGCAAACCCGCTCGCTACCTTTTTGGCGTTGAGCGGCGTGGCTTTCGGGATTTAGATGCAGGGCCTGCCTTGACCTCGACGGGCAAGACACCTTTACATTCGGGGTAACGGGTGCAGGACCAGAATGCACCGTGCTTACCTTGTCGTTGACGCATTGGTGCACCACATACTGGACAGGCAGGCCCTGAAATTTGAATCGACAGGGTGGTGGTTCGGTAATGCTCGACCAACTGCGTGATCCACTCGGCTTGTTTGGCTATGAAGCTGTCCAGCGTCATCTGACCGGTCTCGATCATGTCGAAAGCCTGTTCCCAGATCGCGGTGGTGGCAGGGTCTGCGATGGCTGCCGGCACGGCATCAATCAAGGTAAAGGCAGCATCAGAGGCTCGAACCGATCGCCCCTTTTTGAACAAATACCCCCGACTTAACAAGCCGTTGATAATGTTGGAACGGGTCGCTTCTGTACCAATGCCCGACGTGTCTTTCAGAGTCTGCTTCAGACGCGGGTCGTTGATGAACTTTGCGACGCCTTTCATGGCCTTGATCAATTCGCCTTGGGTGAATGCCTTGGGCGCACAAGTCTTGAGGGTCTTCAATTCAGCGTGTTGCACGCTGCAACAGCTATCAGAGCTAAGGGGCGGCAAGACCTGACTCCGTTGTGCGGAATCATCCTCGCTTGCCTCCTGGGCATCATCCAATATTTTGCGCCATCCCATCACCACGATTTGCTTGCCTGTGGCCTGAAGAGATTGTCCGCCGCATTCGAATTGTGCGCAGGTTCGGTCGAATTCATGATGCGGCAGAAACTGCGCCAGGTAGTGAGACCGTATCAGTTCGTAAACAGCCCGTTCTTTGTCGCTTAGCGCATCCATCTTGAATGGCTCAAGTGTTGGAATGATTCCGTGGTGAGCACTGACCTTGCTGTCGTTCCATGCTCGCGAACGTTGGGTGCGATCAACGGCCTCAATTACAGAGGCAAGGTTAGGATCGCTGATCATCAACGAGTCTAAAACGGTCGCCGTCTCACTAAACATGTTTTCGGGGAGATAGCTGGAGTCAGAACGAGGATAGGTCGTGGCTTTGTGGGTTTCGTAGAGCGATTGCGCGATGTCCAGAGTCTCTTGCACGTCAAGCCCTAAACGCCTTGAGCACACTTCCTGCAGCGTGCTGAGGTCAAAGGGTAGTGGAGGCGCTTCGCGCATTCGTTGCGTATCCACCGAGGTGACTTGGGCCTGCGAAGCTCCCTGAAGGGACCGAAGCGATTGATGTGCGGCCGCTTGCCGAATGCAGCGTCCGGCATTATCCACCGTGTCTGGCGCAGGCATCCATTGCGCGTTGAACGGCTGTCCTCCAAGCGCCAGCACCACATCGATAGCCCAGTAGGGTACTGATATGAAGCGAGCAATATCGCGATCTCGATCAACGACCAAACGTAACGTCGGTGTTTGAACGCGACCGACTGAGAGCACACCACCATGCCCCGACTGTCGGCCAAGCAGGGTGAACAGCCGACTCAGGTTCATGCCGATCAACCAGTCTGAGCGGGAGCGGGCGAGGGCAGAGTGATACAGCAGTACGGTATCATTGGCCGATCGCAAAGTTGCCAGCGCCTTGCGAATCGAGGCTTCATTGAGGGCTGACAGCCACAGTCGCTGAATCGAACCTTGGTACTGGCAGAGATCAAGAATCTCTCGAGCAATCATTTCACCTTCACGATCAGCATCGGTAGCAATCACGAGCTCAGTGGTCTGAGTCAGCAAGCGTTTAACGATGTTGTACTGTAAGGCAGTGTTTGCTTTGACCTCGACGCGCCAAGTTTTCGGAATGATCGGTAACTGATCCAGTGACCAACGTTTCAGGTGATCGCCATAGGCCTCGGGTGGGGCTGCTTCAACCAAATGACCGATGCACCAGGTGACGCTGACGCCGGAACCGTTGTAACAACCGTTTCCACGCTGATGGGCGCCCAGTACCCGGGCAATGTCTTTGCCTTGGGAAGGTTTTTCGCAGAGGAAGAGTCGCATGTCATTGCCCTGAGTAGGTCTGAGATGCGTGTGACGATGACGCAGCAGCCCCCGCAATCGCGACCCACAAAGCGATACTGCGTTTGGCTTATTGAATCTGCGCAGATTCACTTCGAGTGAGGTGCCGCGGGGAAGTCAGCAGGTTTTGGTTCAGAAGATTCGCAATGTGCCGCTGCCTGGACCTTAGCGGCCGTCAGTGGAACTTGCAGCTAGGCGCCTCGCACGTTCTTTGGCGCAACGTGAGCGGCTGACCGTTGAGGCAGCCGCTCACGGGATTGTGAATTATTGTTGATCCCCATCGTTATCGGGTGCGGACAGTTTTGTGCCCAGCACTACAGAGTCGATCCGGAAGGGCAGAATGCCCACCCGACGAGCCTCGATCTTGAACGTCACACGGGCTTTTTCATCGGCGTCCTCCCATTCCTCTTTGACAGTTCGTCCCTCCACCAATACCCGCATGCCCCTCTGGTACAGGGCGCTCCATCGTTGGGCATCGCGGTGCCAAATTTCGACAGGAGCCCAATAGCCTCCGCGATCCTCAAAACCGTCTTTGCCAGGTACAGGGTTGTCGAAGTAGATGTTCAGCCGCAGCAAACGCCGCGGCTCATCGTTGCCGTTGGCAAACTCCCGATACTCGGGAGTAGAACCGATATTGCCTTCACCAAAAAAATGGGTGCTCATGATGTGCTCTCTTTAGGTGTATTGCGCCGGATGACGCGTTGATAGACCGCTTCCGCCTGCGCGATTTTGCTGGCGCAGTCGCTGGCTTGGCGGGTGAGGCTATGGGTCAGACTGATCTGCATGTTGAGCACTATTCGCTGTTGCTCCAGGGCGAAGAGGTCATTGATTAATACATTCGGTGTCGCCTTGCTCTCGATGCATCGCTCCCACAGCGCCACCCCCATCGATGTACGGTCTAGGTTGCGCCAGCGCAAAAAGGTCGTCCCTGCAGCAGTGACTTGTTGGGCCAGTTGGACTGGAAGCAGATTGAAGGGGTAACGCCGGGCCTGGCTGAGGATTCGTCCCTCGGCCAAGGCAATGAGGTCGTCGCGAAGCGCGGAGCATTGGCTGGCCCAGACCTCCAGCTCCCCCTTACCTTTAAAAGGATTTAAAAGGCCTTTTAGGTAGCCTGCGTGTGCCAGCCGCTGAAAATCTGCCGATACCAAAGACGTGAAGTAGCTCTGACTCATCGAGGCTCTTCCTCTTCTGAAGGTGAGAAGCCTGCACTTGAGTCGTCAGCTTCGGGAGCGTCTGCGCTCTCGCCACCTGATTCATCTGCCGCAGCATTGTTTTTGCTCTGCTGCTCGTTGATGGTCATGCGTCGAATCATGGGTGGGGCGAAACGTGATCGACGCGAGCCCTCGAGTACGTCTTGCGGTATATCGCCAAACCGTTCCTTCGCGATCTGCGCAATTACATTATTCGCCGCAAAATCTTCTCGATTGGCACCTGAATGCTTGTACTGCTGGGCCAGGCTAAACAGGCTGCGAAGGGCATGAGCGCCTTGGTTAAGACATTGCTCCAAGGTGCTTCGATCAATTAAGGCTGTGTGATGTGCGAGGATTAGATGCCTGGCTAAATCGTCAAAATCGGCCAAAAGATACACCGCCATAAATCCAAGCTGAGCATTGATGAACAGTGGCAGCTTGACCGGTTGTACGTTCAGGTTTTCACCCAGACTCAACGCGGACGGAACCTCTGAGAGTATCTGGTCAACCTGTTCACGAAGGACTCTCAGGCACTCCTTTGTATCGTTTAGCTTGTCCTCGATACGCAGCATCCAGGCGTCCGAATAAGGATCGTCCTGTTCGGCACCGCGTTTCATCTTGTTCATGACCGACATGAAGCCGTTCAAACCGATGATGGTGGCTCGTCCTTCCGAGGCCGATCGGCCATGCCAGATGCGAGAGGCGTGATGGGTGTGCAGGGTGAGTTGCATGGTGCTGCGTAACGCACCAAGGTTGAGTTGCATGTCATTTGCCATGGGAGTGCACTCATAGACAGAGGGATGAGTGGTCAGCATTGAGGTAGAGGGGGAAGGCTGTCAGTGAACAAAGCGCAGAGGGTAGCTGCCTCATTTCAGCACTCAGTCAAGCAGGCCTGGAGACTATCCCCAGGGGATAGTCATACCGTGTGGGCAGGAGTCAGCGCAGTTGAAATCGACCTTTCAACTCTGCAAGGTAGGTTTGAGCAACGGTTGGATCTCGTTTTGCTTTTTTTACTTGCTTGGGTGTTGGCGTGGAAGGCATTGAGTCTTGCGAGTCGGACTTCGCCGCCCATGCCGTGAAATGTCCGTGCATGGCTTTCTGGATGATCCCGAAGAGGTATCCGGCGGGGTTGCGAACTTGTGTGTTTCGACAGCGAGCAGCCCATTCATCAAGCACTGCCTGACGCAGGTCAGGAGTCAACTGCATCAGCGCGACCTTGGCACCTGTTTGCTGCGTGGATGTTAGCGAACTGAAACGCGTTGGAAATCTCAGTTCGCACACATTCTGCTCGTGCGATTCAGTACGTAATTCTTCTTTTAACGCTTTTGTATTTAAAGTACTTCCTGTCTTCGGATCCCGAAGTCTGCCGTGTTTACTGCCTTGCAGACCTGGTTCGGATTCCGAAGGTGGATCGTTTTCTTTCCGAAGAGGGAGTAATCCAGGCTCTTCGGATTCGCAGGCAGGCTTGTCACAGCCCGCTTGCTGATCATGCAAACGCTGCGTCAATACATGCAGGCGACTGGGCAACAACTGGCTCTTTAAATCAGAGTCCTGGCTGATTTCTTCGAGCACTGCCGATCCCACTCGCTGGATTCCTTTGTTCGCGTGTTCAAACGCCTGACTGACCAATCCCAGATACGATGGATCAAGTTGCATGGCTTCAAACGGGCTGAGTGGTGTGTCGTGAAGGACGTATAAATTGCCGAGTACTCGGCCAGTGTTCTTGTCGCGGCGACGCCTGACCAGGCTGAGCCAACGTGTCAGACGCAGCATCGTCAGGGTTTTGGCCACGGTTTCGTGAGAGGCCACCGCCCCGCATGGAACCGATGTCAGATAACAGCGCAGTTGATCGTACGTGGGAAAGGCGGTGACACCATCATCATTGAGCAGCAGCCGAAACACCTGCCAGGCGTTGCGCTCGAGTGGTGTCAGCCGTACATCGAGCAGCAGCGCCCTCGGTACCGTTTCGTGGCGATTGCCACTGAAGAGAAAACCGTCACCGTTGGGTTGCGTGCCCTCTGTTTGCAGTCGATCCAATGCGTTATCGAGCAGCGACGACAGCGAAGCAGGGGCTGCGCGGTTCATGGTGTCAGACCAGCCCTTGATCGATCCAGTTGTGCAAGGTTGCCCATATCACTGAAACTGGAAACGTGAGTTCTTGCGCCAGATCCAGGGTGAGCAACAACATGGCCATATCATCGTCCACTGCGATTCCCCGAGCTTTGAATTGCGGGTGCCAACGGTTCCATAACAAGGTGTCCTGATCCTCACTGAGCACCGGGTGCCGTCCTTTTCGCTTGGGTAGGCCCAGTATGTCTCGGCGCAGGGCAACCTCTTGGTGAGTCAGGCCATAGAACCTGCTGACCATCTCCGTGCTCGCGCCCAGGCGCAACATCCGGTCGACCATGGCAATTTCCTGCTCTACATCATCCACCGAATGAAGGATCCGCTGCAGGACTCCACGATTAATTTGAACGGTGCACCAAGGCACACGGGCATTGAGCAAAACACTGAGCAAGGCAGGCACCTTGAGTGCCGCCAGGTCTTGGTCACCAAATCCCATCGTTTTACAACGACGTAGTTGGCCGTTTCGCAGATCGTGCAGGGCTTGTGCAATTACGGCCTGGTTTAGTGGGTGTGGTGCCGTCATTTAGGCCTCCTGTCATCGCGTTATGGTGTCTGGGTAAAAGTCGGACTTGAGGTCTATCAGGCGACGGGCCAAGCGAATCAATCGGAACAGCTTGACCAGACTGGCGTCACTCAATCTGTTGGCATTGGCACAAGGCTCGGTAGAGCCCAGCAGCAGAGAACCAATTTCCACCGGTACTGCTGTTTTCGTGCTTGCAGTCAACATGTCAAGCAAGGTCAGCAATGTGGATGTCGGTTGATTTTCTGGTGTCGATCCAGCTGTGCAACGAAAACCAATACCTTCATCGACTTCAGTGATGAAATCAGCTTGCGCTTCATCCAGTGCGATCTCCCGGGCGAACTGACTGATGTGGACTCGCAATCGCTCCGGTGCGTCGAGGCCTGGCTCAATATTCCATATGTCCGAGATCGGAAAGAGACTGCCCTGCGAAGGAGGAAGGCAGTCTGAATTCAATTGAGGCGCGTCCCCGGAGTGCTCGGCCACCATTTGCTGGATCAACTGCAGGCGATCAGTAACGGATGGGGTAAGTCCTGCATTGTCCTGGGCGTCAGCAGTACCCTGTTCAGGGCTGAAAGCCGCTTTAACGGGAGCCGAATCGGACCCGTCGGGTGAGCGAGTAGGAGGGGGAGGCTGGAGCGTCGAGGGTTCTGGCGTCAACTGATCGTGCGGCTCACCGCCCAATGTTCGCTGACGCCTCTCCCCGGATTCCGATTCCAACGTCAATGTGTCGTAGTCGACGCCAAGCCATTGCGCCATCTGACCAATCAGTTCGTCTTGCACTCGCGGTAAGGAAAACGCGGCAGCTTCTCCGTCAAACATCACCAGAGCTTCCTGAAACAAGGTCGCAAAATCGATGCCCATCAATTTGCCATGAGCGTGCTCCTCCCAAATTTTTTCACCTGAACGGCGCATCACGGCCAGGCGCTCAACCTGATGCCGGCCCAGACCGCCATACAAAACGTTGGGGATGGCCGGCAACAGGAACTGCACTGCATCGCGCATGCGGCTGATGTGCGACTGTTGAATGGGGTAACCATCAGCGCTCAGACGTCGCGACAATTCCGATTGTGAAAGGGGTAAGCCGCACTCCAGTTCGTAAAGCTCTCTGGCTTTCTCGACACCCAGTGCTCGTTCGATAAAGGTGAGTCCTCCGCGAAGTTCGTTCTCGGCCAGATGGCCAGTTAACGCGACGATCTCGCCCCGCTGGGGCCAGGGACGAAATAGACACAAAATACGAAAGAACTTTTCGTCTTTGGTCTCCGACCACAGCTCGTTCAATATTGATAACCGGGTATTACCACCATTACGAATTCGGAAGTGAGGCTCGCCCGGACGCCGGGTGATGGCCGGCGGGGCATCCAACCCTCGATGGCGAATCGACGCCTTGATCTCATCGTACCGAGGGTTGCGGGTTACCCGCGGATCCAGGTCATAAGGTTTCAACTGGTCCAGCGTCATGACCAATGGTGTGTCAATGATCGGGTCACACAACGCCTGTGCAGCAGGTCCTGACCGGATAGAGCTTTCTGCCAATAAAAAATTGGCCGTGGTTTCCAATCGCCTCTCGGTCATTGCTGCAACCTCCAAGACTGAGAAACCAACAGTTCATGGATGCCTGGCGCCCGCCTATCAAGTTCGAAAATGCTCAACAGGTTGGGTTGAATGTCCAGTTCCATGAGTAAAACGCTCAAGCCCGCTTCGGTGGCCAAACCACCGATTTTGGCTGCGCAGGTGGTTGTTCCAACATCGCTTTTGGTCAATATGTTTGATACCACACGCATGGTATTGCTCCTTAGGTGCGGTCCTGTAGACGGTCAGCAATCCAATGATCAACTTCGGCGGCGTCCCATCCTACGGCTCGCACTCCAAGTCGCACAGATTTCGGGAATTTGCCTTGGCTCATCAGGTTGTAGATGTGGGCGCGCTTGAAACCGCTTTTCTGCTCAACGTCAGAAAGCCGCAAGATGCGAGGCTCCCTCCGAGCCATTGTTTCGTTCTGCTGAGACACGGTGAACACTCCTTGACGCCCTGTAGCGTCTAGTGGGAAGTGTTGGTTATTGAATGCCGTTAAAAGGCGGAAAACACTGCAGTTGCAGAATGAGCGACTGCAATTGCAACGCTTACGAATCACCGGAAAGCTGACGTTTAGCTTCAGCGAATTTCCCCCATAACGTGCGCTCGGTGATTCCAGGTCGGCCGTTGTGGTGAGCGATCAGCGCGCTGATGACTGATTCAAGGGTGTTGAAGGATGAGTAGCGCACACCGCTCGGTGATTGCCCCAAGAGCAGTGTCAGTAGGCCGCCGATGATGTTCAGGTACGTGGTTTCAGCTCTGATCGGAAGTTGAGCCTTGCTCTCAGCAGATTTTGGTTGTTGAGGTTGTGCCCGTGCACTCAATTGCGCCTTGAGTGTTTTGACCTGCAGCAGCAATGCCTGAACGGAGTCGAGATCGATGGCGCTATGTAGCTGTTTTTCAAATTCATCGAACAGAAAACCAGGCTTTTGATCCGGGTAAGTCTTCGCTATCCAGCGTTTGAGATCCACGTGCCGGATAGTGAGCTGTGGGTCATCAAGCAACGCCGGATTATTGGAGGTTACCCCTGCTTTACCGAACACAAGCTCGCCGTTGCGCATAGCGTCGTAAAGACGCTCGATGTTCAGTCCTAATAAGGGCCAGAGCGGCACGGCCTCCGCGGTTGTGGGCGCTGTCAGCGATGTCACAGTGAGTATGCTGGTCTCTTGATCAAGCAAGTCGCTCCAGCGGACGGCTGCTTCGATGGGGCTGTAAAAGACCTTGGTGCCGTGCTGTTCATGTTTTTGATTCATTGGGCGTTCCGTGGATGGCAATGTCCATCTATAGAAACGTCAGCGTGATTCAAGGGAAAGACGAAATACGTCTTGGTAGATACCCATTTATCGATGGTGGTGGTCGAGACTTTCTGGGTTACGGGCCTTTGGTGACTGGGTGCTTTGGATATGGGGGGATCCCCAAGTTTCGTGCTGAGCAAACTGGGAGAGTACTGATGCAATGAGGGTCTGATGCAGGACCTAATCGGTCCTGCCTTTTTGGAGTGTTTATCTGTTCAAGTGACCGAGTCCATATCGGTGACACGGGTTATGAATCGCTTCAGTTGCTCGCTGGGATCATTTGATGAACGAAGCAGGTAACTGGTCAGTACAGGCGGATCACCGGCCAGAGGACGAGTCACGACCTCGGCGCTTTGGCACAGCGCCATCTGCGCTTCACAGGTGAGTCCAAGACCGTAGCCGGCAGCGACCAAGATCAGCATTACTTCCTGACTGGACACTTGTCCGGCAACTGTCACAGGTGACGGTATTTGGCGCAGAAAACTGTCAATTTGCTGATGAAGTCCGGCGTGCGTTTGAGGATGGAACAGCACCAACGGGTAGTTCAGTACTTGGTCCAACGGAATGTGCTTGAGGGCAAGGAGCGGGTGTCGTGCAGGTACGGCTACGGTTAACGGCGTTTGCCATACAGGTTGAGCAATTAAACCTTCACCTATGTCCTTTGAGCGAGCGAAGCCAACATCGAACAAGTCCTCGCGCAGTCCTTTCAATTGCTGGGATAACGAGACTTCGAATAAACGTAATTCCACCTCTGGCTCTTGCTCTCGACACCGAGCCAAAATCGCTGTCAAACGTTGAGGCAGAACACCATCGGATAAAGCGATCCTGAGGGATCCCCGATATCCAGCTGCAGCTGCCTGAACATTGCTACGTGCTTGGTCCACTGCTTGAAATATACGATGGACGGCCTCAGCTAAAACTTGCCCAGGCCACGTCAACCGGGTGCCGCGAGAGGTTCGGTCAAAAAGCTGGGCGCCTATGTCCGATTCCAGTTCTTTGATCGTCCTTGAAAGTGGGGATTGTTCTATGTGCAACCGCTCCGCAGCGCGCGCGAAGTGAAGCTCTTCTGCAACAGCGATGAAGCCGCGCAAATGGCGAAGTTCCAAAATAGCTCCTCAGCTATCACCCTTTAAAAAAGAAAAAGGTGATAGCAAGTTGTAAGATAACTGCCAAGGCGTGACTTATTTTTTTGTAGATTTTGAATGGAACTGCTCTAGAAGCTCCAAGCCCTCTTGGAGTGGTATGTAAGCTGAAGATATCAATCGATAGAAGTCAACTTCTCTTAAGTTTTTCAGCGTGACTGAGGTTAAGGCTTCCAATAGCCCAGTGCCGGTTCCAATCCGAAATAGAGCATTTTCCAAAAGCTGCGACGCTTCTGCGTTGGTGTCGATCAGGAGAACCGAAGTGGAGGTGGCATTTGTTTTCAAAGGGCGATAACGATCCATGTTTAGCTCCTGAGGATGCTGATGTGGTTTCAAAAAGAATCAGGCGACAACGCGTGAAAGTCTAGTGACAAATAACCACGATAATACCGTGGTCCTGTCAGAATATTTCCCGGTAAGGAGTAGTTTATGACTTCAAGTCTGTAGTATTCCTTACTATCTGTTGTAGTCGCGGGGGCTTATAGACGAACGAATTTTGAGCCCGCTACCCCGGTGGTAATATTTAGTCATTATCCGTTCGTGTGCAATTGCGCGAGTTGTTCGATAGTGGCGCGAATTGCTGCTAACTTTAAGCCTTCTAGCGCCTTCGCGGATAAGTACTGATCGAAAAATGCGTGAGTTTTTCCCTGCTAATTTGAAACAACTGTGTCGTCACTACCGATCCACTGCAGAGGTCTGCCGAAGGCTGAAAATCAGCCGTGGTCAGTTCAACAAGTATTTGAGTGGGCGCAGCCTGCCTGCGGCATTCAATCTAAAACGCATCTGTGATTTTTTTGGTCTGGAGGAATACGAGATTGGCCTACCGACAGAGCAGTTCGTCAACCTGATAGGCGCCCGGTCAAATCAGTCAAGCACGTCTCTGGAATTGACCCCGGCGCAGCGAGCGATTGAACATCTTGAACAGCAATCATCACCCCATATACGGGCGTTGCTGGGGTACTACCACGAGTACTACTACGCAATGTCAGATCCAGGCTTCATCGCGTGCTCGCTGGTGCATATACGACAGAGTGACGACTGTTTCATATATGAACGTCGTGAGCGTTTACAGTCCAGTATCCCTGGTGTCGAAGATCTGGATCGTTCTCGGTATAAAGGCGTTGCGTATTACCTGCAGGATAGGCTTTTCCTCATCGACTACGAATCGCTGACGTCTAATGAAATCAGTCAAACCATTCTCATCCCAAGCTTTAAAAGTCGAATAACTCGTCTCAACGGGCTGAAGATGGGCGTTTCAGCATGTGATTCCCGCAAACCGGTTTGTTCAAGGGTGGTATGGCACTTTTTAGGCGTAGAGATAGATCAGCAAAAGGCCTATAGCAGGCTTGGTCTTTATCGCGCGGATACTGAGCAAATAGACGGCGATTTGAAGGAGAGGCTTGGGCGGGCACAAATTGTTGATGGTCTGTTCCAAATTGCCTGAGGCCCTATGTTCAGCTAGCGAGTTGAATCTGCTTGATTCGTATGGTCATCGCAATATCTGACAAACCGCATCGTTACGGTTTCCGCTGCATGGGTAGGCGGCTAATTCAGCGGGCCGGAAGAATCGGCTTTTTCCCTTGATTATGCACGCGTTGGATGACCTGATTTAGGTACCAACGCTGCTACTAGTTAGAGAATCAGCAGGAACTCAGATAAGCGGATCGCTGGGATTGATCAGGCCGCTTTGCTGATTGCAGATATTACCGATAGCGCGGTTGACCTTGAACCACTCGAAAGCCTCCGGCGGTTCCCACTGTAATAGCATTATTTGCTCCGCGCGCTTTTCCGATGTAGCTGGATTCAGCCATTCCCGCGACAGTTCGGGGATTGAGCGTCACTGGCTGCCAGTCGTGTATATCCACCACGCCGCCCTTGCTGTCGGCGCTGATGAACACGAAGCCGTCATGCGCTTCCGGTGCATGCTCGGCGGTGGGGTACTGGCCTATCGCGGTGCAGAAGATTGGGGCGCGATCCTTGCGCCGGATCAGATAAGGCTGTGTTTTCGCTCCACCTTCGTCCACCCATTCAAACCAGTTGTCGATCGCGATGATCGCCCGATGCGGCCATATCGTTCTGAAGAATGGATTATGGGCAACTCCGTCTACTCGGACCTTGATCGGCGCGGCATGCTCCATTGCCCAGCGTGGCCGCCATCCCCAGTGCACCATGTCGGCTCGCATAAACTGACCTTCTTGGTGGAAGAGGGCGAGCTGAGCGGATGGCGCGACGTTGTAGAGCTCTAAAGGCTTGTCTCCTGCATAGTTGATCAATGCGTTTGGAATGTTGAGCGCCGCGACAAAGTCATGAATGCCTCGGTACTGGGAAAGACGTCCGCACATCGTTGGAAGCCTCCGATTGTGTTTTCAGCGTAGATCAGAACCTGGCGGCTTGATGAGGAAACCTTGTCTCAGTGTCGGCCTGAACATCGATTTACGGTGTGGCGGCACTGAACCACGGGCCGATTCCCATATTGCTGTTTGTTAATGGCCAGCTAAAAACAAGAAAACAGACATCGGTCTCTCTTTTTTTCCGGTTAATGCACCACACGCGATACGCGCAACACGTGTCGAAATCAGACTCGTAGATGGCGCACTCGGGCTACTGGCTTTCAAGTCAAGACGCGTAAGGTGACGCGTCACTTCATGGCCGTGTGCGGCTGTGATGCTTGATTTAGAAACTCCGGAGCGTTGAGGTGCGCCGCGTTCGAGACGCGGCAACAGGGAAAAATGATGATCGCCTGACCCTCAGTCAGTACGCCCTAACGTCGATCACCAGAGAACAAAAAAAACAATGAATAACCTGAACTCCAGAGATTCGAACGGTCAGTTGGCGCAGGGTTTCAAACCGCGTCACGTCACAATGCTTTCTATCGCGGGGATTATCGGCGCAGGTTTGTTTGTTGGCTCCGGACATGCCATCGCTGCGGCGGGGCCGGCGGTATTACTGGCTTACCTGTTTTCCGGTCTTTTGGTCGTTCTGGTCATGCGCATGCTGGGCGAAATGGCGGTTGCAAACCCGGACACCGGATCTTTCTCTACCTACGCCGACCAGGCAATCGGGCGTTGGGCAGGCTTTACCATCGGCTGGCTCTATTGGTGGTTCTGGGTGCTGGTGATACCCATCGAGGCGCTCGCGGCCGGGCATGTATTGAACCAATGGTTCCCGCAGATCGATACCTGGTTGTTTGCCTTGGCGTCGATCATCCTGTTGGTCGTGACTAACCTGTTCAGCGTGTCCAAATACGGCGAGTTCGAATTCTGGTTTGCGATGGCCAAGGTCGTGGCGATCATCGGCTTTATCGGCCTTGGTTTTGCGGTGTTGATGGGTTGGATTCCCGAGCGCGAAGCCAGCGGGTTGAGTCGACTCATGGAGGAACATGGCGGTTTCGCGCCCAACGGTTTGTCCGCGGTTGTCGGGGCATTCATCACCATCATGTTCAGCTTCATCGGTACAGAAGCGGTGACCATTGCCGCTGCCGAATCCAGCAACCCGGCGCAGAACATCGCCAAAGCCACACGCTCGGTGATCTGGCGGATCGGGGTGTTCTACCTGCTGTCCATTTTCGTGGTCATTTCCGTGGTGCCCTGGAATGATCCGTTGCTGGCGTCGGTGGGCTCTTACCAGCGAGCGTTGGAACTGATGAACATTCCCCACGCCAAGTTAATGGTAGATGTGGTGGTGTTGATTGCCGTGGCCAGCTGCATGAACTCGTCGATCTATATTGCCTCGCGCATGTTGTTTTCGCTGGGCAAGCGCGGTGATGCACCGAAGCCGCTGAAGGTGACGTCGTCGTGTGGCGTGCCGAGGGCTGCAGTGATCGCCAGCACTGTACTGGGAGCAGGCGTGACTTTGTTCAGCTACTTCATGCCCGCCGGACTGTTTCAGTTTCTGCTCGCCAGCTCCGGCGCCATTGCCTTGCTGGTGTACCTGGTTATCGCAGTGTCGCAACTGCGTATGCGCAAGATTCTGCTTCGGCAGAATGTCACGCTGACCTTCAAAATGTGGTTGTTCCCCTGGCTTACCTGGTTGGTCATCGCCTTCATCTGCGCAGCGTTGGCGGTGATGATGGTGACGCCCGAGCACCGTATGGAAGTTTCTTCGACCATCGGTCTGGCGCTGGTGATTTCCTTTATCGGCCTTGTGACCGCGCGTCAGCATGGGCAGCCGCGCAGTGCAGTGTCGGCGGAAAGTGCATAGCAGCCATATCAGCATAAACCTGCTTGCGATCTTTTCAGTGCGCCAGCAGTGGCGGGGCGGTTAACGCCGCCAGCGCCACGGGCCATTACCGCTCACTGCGAGAAAAAACTTCGATGGCATACGACACCTCCAACGCCGCTCCTCTGCAAACCATTGGTTTTTTGCTGCTGGACCAGTTCACGCTGATCTCTTTGGCATCTGCCATAGAGCCTCTGCGAATGGCCAATCAGTTGACCGGACAAGAGCTGTACCGCTGGCACACCTTCAGCCTGGGGGGCGAGCGGGTGTGGGCGAGCGATGGCATGCCGATCACTCCGGATGCGGCGATCAATAACGCACCGATACTGGACACCGTGATCGTTTGCGGTGGCATTGGCATTCAAAGCGCGGTGACCCGTGAACACATTACCTGGTTGCGAGCCCAGGCGCGGCGCGCGAAGCGGATAGGGGGCGTGTGCACAGGTAGTTGGGCCTTGGCCCAGGCAGGCTTGCTCGATGGCTTCGACTGCAGCGTGCACTGGGAGTTTCTGGCGGCCATGCAGGAAGCTTTTCCGCGAGTGAACCTCAGCTCCAGTCTATTCACCCTTGACCGAGACCGCTTCACCAGCTCCGGTGGCACCGCGCCAATGGACATGATGCTGCACCTGATCAGTCGCGATCATGGTCATGAACTGTCAGCGGCCATCTCCGACATGTTCGTCTACGAGCGAATCCGCAACGAGCAGGATCATCAGCGCGTGCCCCTTAAACACATGCTGGGTACCCACCAACCGAAGTTGCAGGAAATCGTCGCCTTAATGGAGGCCAATCTGGAAGAGCCGATCGACCTCGACGAACTGGCGAACTATGTCAGTTTGTCCCGTCGACAGCTGGAGCGGTTATTCCAGAAATACCTGCATTCCTCCCCATCACGCTACTACCTCAAGCTGCGTCTGATCCGCGCTCGTCAGTTACTCAAGCAAACGCCGATTTCGATAGTAGAGTTGTCGGTGGTGTGTGGCTTTGTGTCCACACCCCATTTTTCAAAGTGCTATCGCGAGTATTTCGGCATTCCACCCAGCGATGAGCGCTTGGCGACGCAAACGCAACCGCAAGTGACATCAAGGCCGGTTGTACAGGCATTGCCAATGGCAAGGCCGATGAGTTTGCTGGATCAGGCACGTGATGAATCAACGTTCGCCAGTATCAAAATTCTGAAACCCTGAACGATCCGGTACGCGTTAGAGTCAGCATCTGCAGCCGAAATAGCGTCGACATCTCCCGAGCGATGAAGTATTGCATTGTGTTCGAGAAAGCAGCCGCCGTTTGAGCTGCCGCTGACGCTGGCTTCTGGATCCAATCAAGGACGGCTCGGCAAACTGCGCTCTCTGCTCTTTCGATAAGTTGCCAGTGAAGGCACAATGCGCATCCTTTTTTTGGCTGGCCTTGCCGGAGGCCTCGAAATGATCAAGACGCCGTACTACCTCATCGACAAACAAAAGCTGCTGGCGAACATGCAGAAGATCGCTTATGTGCGCGAACAGTCCGGGGCCAAGGCCCTGCTGGCACTCAAGTGCTTCGCCACCTGGTCGGTGTTCGACCTGATGCAGCAATACATGGACGGCACTACGTCGTCGTCGCTCTACGAGCTCAAGCTCGGTCGACAGAAGTTCGCTGGCGAGACCCATGCCTACAGCGTGGCCTGGGCCGACGATGAGATCGAGGAGATGCTCGACAACTGCGACAAGATCATCTTCAACTCCATCGGTCAGTTGCAACGCTACACTGAAGCTTCAGCGGGCAAGGTGCGTGGTCTGCGGGTCAATCCGCAGGTGAGCAGCTCGGATTACCTGCTGGCCGATCCGGCGCGGCCATTCAGCCGTCTGGGCGAGTGGGATCCGGAGAAGATCGAACAGGTCATCGAGCAGATCTCGGGCTTCATGTTCCACAACAACTGCGAGAACGCCGACTTCGGCCTGTTCGACCAAATGTTGAGCACCATCGAAGAGCGGTTCGGCCATCTGCTGCACAAGGTCGAATGGGTCAGCCTGGGCGGCGGCATTCACTTCACCGGTGAAGGCTACGCGATCGACGAGTTCTGCGCGCGGCTCAAGGCCTTCTCGCAGAAATACGGCGTGCAGGTCTACCTGGAGCCGGGCGAAGCCGCCATCACCCAGAGCGCTTCGCTGGAAGTCACCGTGCTCGACACCCTCTACAACGGCAAGCACCTGGCCGTAGTGGACAGCTCCATCGAGGCGCATATGCTCGATCTGCTGATCTATCGCCTGAATGCCAAGCTGGCGCCCAGCGAGGGCGAACACACCTACATGGTGTGCGGCAAATCCTGCCTGGCCGGCGACATTTTCGGCGAGTATCAATTTGATCGTCCCTTGGCTATCGGTGATCGGCTGTCGTTCGTCGACGCGGCGGGTTACACCATGGTCAAGAAGAACTGGTTCAACGGCCTGAAAATGCCGTCCATCGTAGTGAAACAACTCGACGGTAGTGTCGAGGTGGTTCGTGAGTTTGGTTTCAACGACTACATGTCCAGCCTTTCGTAAGCTGGCAGAGAAGGAGAGAGAGAAAAATTGAAGAAGAACGTGCTTATCATTGGTGCAGGAGGTGTCGCCAAGGTGGTGGCCCACAAGTGCGCGCAGCACAACGATGAACTCGGTCGTATTGCTATCGCGTCGCGCAACATCTCCAAATGCCAGGCCATCATCGACAGCGTCAAGGCCAAGGGCAGCCTCAAAGAGCCCGCTGACATCAAAGCCTTCTCGCTGAACGCTATGGATGTCGAGGCGACCAAGGCGCTGATCCGCGAAACCGGATCGCAGATCGTCATCAACGTCGGTTCTGCCTTCCTCAACATGTCGGTGCTGCGTGCCTGCATCGATACCGGCGTGGCCTACCTGGACACCGCCATTCACGAAGAACCGGGCAAAATCTGCGAGACGCCGCCCTGGTACGGCAACTACGAGTGGAAGCACCTCGAGGAATGCAAAGAGAAGAACATCACCGCCATCCTCGGTGTGGGCTTCGACCCGGGTGTGGTCAACGCCTATGCAGCGTTGGCGCAACAACAGTATTTCGACCGTATTGATTCGATCGACATTCTCGACGTCAATGCCGGTTCCCATGGCAAGTATTTCGCCACCAATTTCGATCCGGAAATCAACTTCCGCGAATTCACCGGACAAGTGTGGAGCTGGCAGAACAGTCAGTGGACCAGCAACACTATGTTCGAAGTCAAACGCACCGACGACCTGCCAGTCGTAGGGGCGCAGAACCTGTACCTAACCGGCCACGATGAAGTGCACTCCCTGTCCAAGAACCTCGGCGTGCCCAACGTGCGTTTCTGGATGAGCTTCGGCGAGCACTACATCAATGTGTTCACCGTACTCAAGAACCTCGGCCTGCTCTCCGAGCAACCGGTCAAAACCGCTGAAGGCCTGGAAGTCGTGCCGCTCAAAGTGGTCAAGGCCGTGCTCCCTGATCCGAGCTCGCTGGCGCCCGGCTACACCGGCAAGACCTGCATCGGCGACCTGGTAAAAGGCACCAAGGATGGCCAGCCGCGCGAAGTGTTCATTTACAACGTCGCCGACCACGAAGAAGCCTTTGCCGAAACCGACAGCCAGGGCATTTCCTATACCGCTGGCGTGCCACCTGTGGCGGCAGCCCTGCTGGTCGCACGCGGGGAGTGGGATGTGCAGCGCATGGCCAACGTCGAGGAGCTGCCGGCCGAGCCGTTCCTCAAGGCGCTGGATGTGATGGGTCTGCCGACCCGCATCAAGGACGAGAATGGAGACCGTCCCTGGAGCTGAAACGCCTGAGGCGTGCGAAATACAGGTGAATCTTGTATTTCGCTCCAAACACAAAAACGCCGCTCATTGAGCGGCGTTTTTGTTTGTGCGTCATCTGTTGTGCCAATCCCGGCGCGGGATTTTATTGCATGGGGTCTTGCGACCGTGGATACACGTCCTGTTTTTTGATCACACTGGCCAGGCGCGGTTTATCACCTGGCGCCAGTAATCGCTCGATGGCGCCACTCACCATGTTTTCCAGCAGATTATCGCGCTCTTGTTCATCCAGCGAATAGTGCGTCAGCCAACTGGGCGCGCTGTTGAGCAGGGCGGCAATGGCATGACCGGCGGCCAACACGCCCTGTTCACTGAACCGGGGGCGGATGCGCAGTATCAGCAGCAACTTGCGTTCGTACTGCTCGCGCAGTTGCCGGACCCGTTCCTGCTGCTCTTCATTCAGGCAGCCGCTGTCGCGCTCCACTAGACGAAAATGCCAGGGCATTTCCTGATGCAGATTCAGGTGCGCGCTGATCAATTGGTTGAGTCTGTCGCGTTTTGCCGGGGCCGCTTGTTCGATGCGCCCCAGGGTGGCCAGCAGCTCTTCGTAGAACTCCTCGATCAGGTCGAGCAGCAAGTGCTGCTTGCTGGGGTAATGGTGATACAGCGAGCCTGGAGCGAGCCCCAGGCAGGTCGCGAGCTCACGCATGCCGACTTGACCGAAACCCTTGCTGGCAAAGAGCTCCAGCACCTTGTCCCGGTATTCGGCGAAGCGTGAGCACCGCTCAGGCATAGGCATGGAAGCCACGCCCCGTTTTGCGTCCCAGGTAACCGGCGGCGACCATTTCCTTGAGCAGTGGAGCGGGGCGGTATTTGCTGTCGTTGAAGCCGTCGTAGAAGGCTTCAAGAATTGCCAGCACGGTGTCCAGGCCGATCAGGTCCGCCAACGCCAGCGGGCCGATCGGTTGGTTGCAGCCCAGGCGCATGCCGGCGTCGATGTCTTCGACGCTGGCCAGGCCTTCCTGAAACACCAGGATCGCTTCATTGATCATCGGCACCAGAATCCGGTTGACCACGAATCCCGGACGGTTGCCGGCGGTGATTGCTGTTTTGCCGAGTGTGGTCGCCATGTCCAGCGCCAAGGCGTGGGTGGCATCGCTGGTTTGCAGGCCGCGAATCACTTCGATCAGGCCCATTACCGGCACCGGGTTGAAGAAATGCAAACCGATGAAGCGCTCAGGCTGACTGACGCTGGCAGCCAGTTGGGTAATGGACAGCGACGACGTGTTGGAGGCGATCACACAGTCGGCGCTGACCTGCGCGGCGATTTGTTGCAGCAGCCGCAGTTTCAGGTCGAGGTTTTCGGTGGCGGCTTCGATCACCAGTTGCACGTTTTGCAGGCTGTTGTAATCGGTACTGGTGCGAATCTTGTCGAGGGCAGCGAGCTTTTGCTCATGCGTCAGCGTGTTTTTGGCGACCTGCCGATCGAGGTTTTTATCGACGGTCGCGATTGCCTTTTGCAAGGCACTCTCGGCAATGTCGATCATGATCACGTTGAAACCGGCCAGGGCGCAGACTTGCGCGATGCCATTGCCCATGGTGCCGGCGCCGATGACGCCAATGTTCTGAAGATTCATGCGCATGTCCTTATCAAACCCGCTCGAACAACACGGCGATGCCTTGGCCGCCGCCGATGCACATGGTCGCCAGGGCATAACGGCCTTGGCAGCGATGCAGTTCGTGAATCGCTTTGGTGGCGATGATCGCGCCAGTGGCGCCCACCGGATGGCCCAGCGAGATGCCCGAACCGTTGGGGTTGACCTTCTGTGGATCGAAGCCCAGTTCTTGCGCTACGGCACAGGCTTGGGCGGCGAAGGCTTCGTTGGACTCGATCACATCAAGGTCGGCAACGGTCAGGCCGGCGCGCTTGAGCACCAAGCGGGTGGCGGGAATCGGCCCCAGTCCCATCATCGACGGTTCAACGCCTGCGTGGGCATAACCCACCAGTCGAGCCATAGGCTTGAGGCCTTGTTCCTGAACAGTCTGGCCCGTGGCCATGATCAGTGCGCCGGCACCATCATTGAGGCCGGACGCGTTGCCGGCGGTGACGCTACCGTCTTTTTTGAAGGCGGGTTTCATACGGCTCAATTGCTCGGCGTTGACCTCAGCCCGAACATGCTCATCCGTCGCAAACGTAACCGTCCCTTTGCGGGTTTCAATTTCGATCGGCACGATCTGCCCGGCAAAACGCCCTTCGGCAATCGCCCGGGCAGCACGCTGCTGGCTGATTAGCGCCAATTCATCCTGGGCCTGACGCGTGATGCCATAGTGCTCGGCGATATTTTCAGCGGTAATCCCCATGTGGAAACCGGCAAACGGGTCTTGCAGTGCCCCAAGCATGTAGTCGACGGCCTGAATGTCGCCCATGCGTGCGCCCCAGCGCGCCTGCGGCAACAAGTACGCGCCTCGGCTCATGGACTCGACGCCGCCTGCCAGCGCAGCGCCCGCATCCCCCAGCATCAAACTTTGCGCGGCACTGACAATCGCCTGCAAACCCGAGCCGCAAAGGCGGTTGACGTTGAAGGCGGGGGTCTCTTTCGTCAGGCCGGCATTCATCGCGACCACCCGGGAGATGTAGGCATCGCGTGCCTCGGTCGGGATCACATGTCCCATCACTGCATGGCCGATGTGCTCGGGCGCCAGGCCTGAACGTTCGATGGCGGCGCGGCAAACGTCGGTTGCCAACTGAATAGGCGGCACATCCTTGAGTGAACCGCCAAAACTGCCGATGGCAGAACGAACGGCGCTCACTACAAAAATATCGGAATGGTTCATGTCGGCTCTCTGAATAGGTCTTTTTTGTTGGGCACGAGTCTAGAATCAGCAGCGCCACTGGCCTATGCCAAAACTGTTCAAGGGTGATGGCGTTTTTTGCCATATTCAGATGTGACGAGAGAGGCATTCAAATGCGGGAAACGGATTCGGTGGCGGTTTACTTCATGTACCCCATGATCCATGCACTACGTGAAGAACCGCAGCGTCTGCGGTCAGTGCTTGAACAAGTGGGAATTGATCCGGCATTGATGGATCAGCCGACGGCACGGGTGCCGGCCACGGCTTTCGCCGCGTTGTGGCTGGTGCAGATTCGTGAGTTGAACGACGAGTTTTTCCGGTTGGACTCCCACGGTATGCCACCGGGCAGTTTTGCCTTGATCTGTCGGGCATTGATTCAGGAGCCGACGCTGGAAAAAGCCATGCGTCAGTGCCTGGCCAATTTCGCCCTGTTCCTGCGTGATTTTCGTGGCACGTTGAGTGTGCGTGGCAAGCGTGCGGTCATCAGCTTGCAGACCCGTGCGCAGAACAGCGAGGTCAGCCGGTTGGGGGAAGAAACGTTTCTGGTGTTGATGATCAGCCTGCTGTGCTGGCTGGGTGGGCGGCGCATTCCGATCGATCGTGCGGACTTTCGTCATCAGCGTTTGTCGCTGCGTGATGATGCCATGCTCTGGGGGCCCAACTTGACCTTTGGCACCGAACGCACCGAAATCGAGTTCGCCAGTCACTACCTGCGCCTGCCGGTGATTCAAGACCTTGCTTCGTTGAAAGTGTTTTTACGCACCGCACCGCAATGGCTGGTGATCCGCTTCCGCAACCAGCATGGGCTGACGTCGCAGGTTCATCAGCGCCTGCGCCACAGCCATTACAGCGAATGGCCGACCTTGCAGGCCTTCGCCCTGGAACAGCACCTGAGCCCCAGCACCTTTCGCCGCAAACTGGGACGTGAAGGCTGTTCGTATCAGGAGATCAAGGATGAAGTGCGGCGCGCGGTGGCGTTTGACCGGTTGCGCCAGAGCAAGGCGAGCATCAGCGATATTGCCGAGCAGTTGGGATTTCAGGAGCCGAGTGCGTTCCATCGCGCGTTCAAGAAGTGGACGGGGGAGAGCCCGGGGCGGTATCGGGCGCGGTTTCAGGCCTCGGAGGCAACTGATTCATGAATTGCGCTTGCTCGCGATGCGCAGACCCGCGAGCAGTTCCTCCGTGCCATGACGCTGAACATCGGCCCTGTAACGCCTCAACCGCTTACCGCTGCGTTGCCACTTCTGAGGCCCGTTGCGCCATCACAAACAAAGTCAATAAATGCTCGTAACTTTGGCGTCAGGTAGCGGCTCGACGGCCATACCACCTGGATGTTCAGAGTGCGCAGCACTTTGTCGTCCAGTATTGACACCAGCTCTCCGCCCGCCAGTGCCTCGCGCACCGCAAACTCAGGGACGCAGGCGATGCCCAGGCCTTGGCGGGCCATGTGGATCAGCATTTCAAGATTATTGCAGACCATCGTGGCCGGTACTTTCAACTCAGCACCTTCGGCAAGCCCCGGCAGTGGCCATTTTTCCAGTTTGCCCGTGGAGGGCAGTTTGTAATGCAGGCAGTGGTGCTCCTGCAGTTGCTCGACATTCTGCGGGTAGCCGTGGCTCGCAAAGTAACTGGGGGCGCCGACGAGGTAGAAGCTGAAGCTGTCGAGTTTCCTGGCCATTAACCGGGAGTCGTGCAACTGGCCAGTGCGCACCACGGCGTCGAATCCTTCCTCGACCACATCCACCAGCCGATCGGTGAAGTCCAGTTCCAGCTGGATTTCTGGATAGTGCTGCATGAATCGTGAGAGCTGCATGAACAGCACGTTGCCCAGCAGCGGCAGGCTGATGCGCAGTTTACCTCGCGGTGTCTCGCTGAAGCTGGAGAGTTCCTGCTCGGCGGCTTCCAGTTCGTTGAGCACCCGGCGGCAGCGCTCCAGAAACAACGAGCCTTCGCTGGTCAGGTTGATGCTGCGGGTATTGCGATGGAACAGGCGTGCGCCGAGTTTCTCTTCCATGCGCGCGATGCTCTTGCCCACCGCCGAGGCGGAGATCCCCAACAAACGACTGGCCCCAACAAAACTGCGGCTTTCGGCGACCTGCACAAACACCGTGATGCCATTGAGCTTATCCAACACTCACTCCTTTGATTGCGGACAAAAAGGTCCGTGGACCTCGGAATTGTAGCCTCTGTTTCCTGACAACGGCCCCCTCTACCCTCGAGACATCGAGTCATTCATCCAACTATTCAGGCCCGCCAATGTCAGTCAACGAACCGCTCCGCCCATTACAGTCTCTACGCTCGCGCATCGACGCGGTGCTGGAGCAGACCTTGCACGATCAGCGCCTGGTGGGCGCGGTGGTGCTGGTGGCTCACCGCGGCAAGCTCATTTACCAGCGCGCGGCCGGGTTGGCCGACCGCGAGACGCAGTTACCGATGCGCGAGGATGCCTTGTTTCGGCTGTCTTCGGTATCCAAGCCAATCGTTTCGGTGGCGGCACTGGCGCTGATCGGCCAGGGCAAACTCAACCTGGATGACGACATCAGCCGCTGGCTGCCTTACTTCAAGCCGACCCTGAGCGACGGCCAGCCAGCGACGATCACGGTGCGTCAATTGCTGAGCCATACCGCCGGCTTCACGTATGGTTTTCTGGAAAGCGATCAGGGTGGTCCTTATCGTGACGCCGGTGTGTCCGATGGCATGGAGCGCAGCAATCTGACGCTAGAAGAAAATCTGCGTCGCCTGAGCCACGCGCCCTTGTTGTACAAACCGGGCAGTTCGTGGGGCTATTCGATTGCGACCGATGTCTTGGGCGGCGTGATTGCTGGGGTCACCGGCACCTCGCTTGCCGCCGCAATCGACGCGCTGATCGCCAAGCCACTGGGTTTGCGCGATATCGGTTTCAGCGTGTCCGACGCCAGCCGCCTGAGCCCGGCGTACCTGAACGATCAACCACAGCCGCGGCGCATGAAAGAGCTGGAAGTGGTGCCGGTTTTCGAAGGCACCGCCGGCATCAAGCTGGAGCCGAGCCGGGCCCTCGACCCACAGGCTTTCAACTCCGGTGGTTCGGGATTGATCGGCAGTGCCGGTGAGTTCCTCCAGTTGCTCGAAACCCTGCGCAAAGGCGGGGCGCCGTTGTTGCCTGAAGCGCTGGTGGAAGAAATGGCCACCAACCAGACCGGCGAGCTCGAACTGGAAAGCTGGCCCGGTCGCGGCTTCGGTCTGGGCTTTACCGTGCTCAAGGACCCGGCCGCCGCCCAGACGGCCGAGTCGGTGGGTAGCTGGCGATTGGGCGGTGCGTATGGACACTCCTGGTTTGTCGACCCGGTCGAGCAACTGACGGTCGTTGCCTTCACCAATACCGCCTTCGAAGGCATGTTCGGACAATTTACCGTCGACCTGTGCAACGCCGTTTATGGGGCGAATAACAGTGACCGCAACAAAGTCGTGGTCACGCTGGAGTCAGACTCATGAAAATGCTCCATCCGATCTACTTTCTCGCTCTAGGTCTGTTTGGCGTTTACACCATTGAGTTTGGCGTGGTCGGAATTCTTCCGGTGATCATCGAGCGCTTCGCGATCAGTGCGTCCCAGGCCGGCCTGTTGGTGGGGCTGTTTGCGCTGATCATTGCGGTCTTCGGTCCGGTTATGGTCTTGCTGCTGTCGCGCTTCAATCGCAAGAAGATCCTGACGATTGCATTGTTCATTTTTGCCGGCACCAGCGTGCTATCGGCCTACGTACCCAACTTTGAATCGCTGATGGTGCTGCGGATCATCCCTGCATTGTTTCACCCCGTGTACTTTTCCCTGGCCTTTGTCGCGGCCGTTTCGCTGTACCCACCGCAGGAGTCGACCCGCGCCGCCGCCAAGGCCTTTGTCGGCACCAGCATGGGCATGGTGTTGGGGGTGCCGTTGACGACGCTGATCGCGGCGCAGTTTTCCTATGAAGCGGCGTTTCTGTTCTGCGCCGTGGTCAACTGCATTGCCGGTCTGGGGATCATTGCCAAGCTGCCGGACGCGCCCGACAAACAGCGGGTTTCCTATAAAGAGCAACTGGCCATTCTGCGCAAGTTCCCGCTCTGGCTGAACATCACCGCCTCGACGCTGATTTTTGCCGCGATGTTTTCCGTCTACAGCTACTCAGCCGAGTATCTGGCCAAGGAAGCGGGCATGAGCGCGCAGATGATCAGCATCCTGCTGGTGGTTTTCGGTATTGGCGGCGTCGCGGGCAATTTGTATGCCGGCAAGCTGATCGGGCGGAACATGGTTCGGACAACCATCCTGCACCCGATCCTGCTGGCCAGTACCTATGGGCTGTTGTACCTGTTCGCCGGCCCGTCCCTGATGACCATGCTGGTTATCGTGGTGATCTGGGGCGCGACCCATACCAGCGGGCTGATCGTCACGCAGATATGGCTGACCTCAGAAGCGCCGGAAGCGCCCGAATTCGCCACCGGCATTTATATCTCGTTCATCAACCTGGGCGTGACCATGGGGTCAACTACGGGTGGGTGGTTCCTGGCACGCATGGGCTTGCAGGGCACCCTTTACAGCGGTTTGTTATTTGCCGCGCTGGCCGTGTTGGTCATCGTGATTAAAGTCCTGTTTTTCAGTGCCGAGCCGCGCAAGGGAGGCGCGCAGATCGCCGCGGATTGAGTTGAACTCGTCATGCGGCTCAGGCGAGAGCATGCGATTGGCTTTGCATCGCTCGTTCAAGAAAGTCGATGAATGCGCGCACCTTTGCATTCAAAGCCGATCGCTCGGTGACGCAGGCATAGATGTGCATCGGCTCAGGCTCCGCGCAAGCTGCGTTGCGACTGCCCGGCTCGAACAACGGGAGAAGGCGGCCGCTGTCGATCAATGGTTGAGCGATAAAGCTCGCCAGACGTGCGATCCCGCCGCCGTTTACAGCAATCTGCGCGATAGTGTCGATGTCATCGCAGATGAAGCCCGGGTTGACTTTGGCCTCGAAGCGGCTGCCATTGAGTACAAAGGTCCAAGGCAGAAAACGACCATCCGTTGGATAGCGAAAGACAAGGCAAGTGTGTTGCTTCAGCTCCTCAGGTGTTGTCGGTATGCCCGCACGGTCGAGATACGCGGGCGCCGCGCAGAATACGAAAGGAAACGAAGCGATATGCCGGACAATGAGCTGATCGTTCAGTTGCGCTTCGATGCGGATACTGACGTCGACGCCCTCCAGCCGATGATCAACGCTGCGATCCGTATTGATCAGTTCGATGTCGATGCGCGGATAGGCGTCCTTGAACGCGGGCATTAATGGCGCGAGTACATGCCGACCAAATGCCGCAGTGGTGGCGATGCAAAGCGGCCCCTGCGGTTTGGTGGCGACCGTGGCAGCTTGCGAGGCGAGATCGATATCGCCCGGGATGTGACGCACTTTCTCGAAATAGCGAGTGCCGCTTTCGGTGAGCGCCATACTTCGGGTTGTACGAGAGAGCAGGCGCACGCCCAAGTGGGCTTCGAGTCGCGTGATGCTCTGGCTGACCGCTGCGGCGCTCATGCCTTGGGCACGGGCCGCCGCCGCGATGCTGCTGTTTTCTACCACACGGATATAGGTATTGATCAAACCAAGAATATCCATCGGGCCCTCATGCTCGATTCGTTGATTTTGCTTAAGAAAGATTCAAGCGCAACGCGTCTACCGGCGCGTTTGGCAGCTTGCTAGGTTAGCCGCTCTTTCGCCACTCAAGATTGACAAGGCTTAAATCAATGTCCGATAGAACAGCTAAAAATACCGTGCGTTTTCGCTTGCCTAAACATGCCACGCCTTACGTCTTTGCTCTTTACATGGCAACGATCATGGCGTTTCTCATGTGTCTCGTCATTACCCTAGCGGAATTCGGAATAGGTGAACATTACATGGAAAATGTGATGAATGCGTACCGGGTGGCAATGCCTTCGGCATTCATCTGCGTGCTCGTCGTGCGCCCATTGGTTGCCCGACTTGTGGCGTGGACCGTGCAGGGCCACTGAGGGAAAGACACTGCCATAAGGAGGTGGAGCGCAAGTGATCGTATGACTATGGTTGAACCCGGTACTTTGCCGTCATACCGGGAAATTGAAGGTCCATCGGGCAGCGTTCCCCTGGTTCTCTTGATTTAATCCTGATATTGGCCGGTGTCTCTTTGAGACAGACGGCCATTTTTCAGATTGACAGCGGGGTAGGGGTGTCGATATAAAAAGCACAGTTGTACGACGACAGACGATTAATCGACTGCTCAACCCTTAACAATAAAAAAAGTGTCGGCCCCCATCATGAACTCAGCCTGTTTTCTCACCTCCCTAAACGCCCCTTCTAAAGATGCAATCCTGGCTGCTGGCATTTGCGCGCAGCACTCCGACTGCATGCGCGTCGTTGCACCTGATGATTACTCAAGTTAATCGCAAACACCCAGGAGTCTGAATGGCCTTGGCGCGGACCCATCGCGTTGTGGCGATGCTCTACGACAATTGATCTCGCTTAAAACCGAGACTTCATCACCCTAATCCAACAATAAAGTGATGCCATGAATCTGAACGAGCCCATCAATGCTCAGCGAATCGGCCAGGCTGTCGGCAACTATCGCTGGACTATCTGCGCGCTGTTGTTTTTTGCCACTACCGTCAATTACCTCGACCGCCAGGTATTGAGCCTGTTGGCGCCGGATCTATCGACGCAATTTGGCTGGAGCAATAGCGATTACGCCAACATCGCCTCCGTTTTCCAGTTTGTGTACGCGATTTCCATGCTGTTCGCCGGTCGCGTGGTCGACAAGATCGGCACCAAGACCGCCTATGTGGTAGCGATCTGCATCTGGTCGGCCGGCGCGGTCATGCACGCCTTTGCGGAGCCGATGGGCGAGGGTATTGCCGGCATCAGCAGCGCCTTGGGCCTTGCCGTCATCCCTGTTTCGATCGCAGGCTTCATGGTGTCGCGCGCCGTGCTGGCGATAGGCGAAGCGGGCAACTTCCCGATCGCAATCAAGGCCACCGCAGAATACTTCCCGAAGAAAGAGCGTTCCTTCGCCACCGGCATTTTCAATTCCGGTGCCAATGTGGGCGCGATCCTGGCGCCGATCTGCGTGCCGCTGATCGCCAGTCTGTGGGGCTGGGAAGCGGCTTTCATCGTGATCGGTATGTTGGGCTTCGTTTGGGTGGGCGTCTGGATTGCGCTGTACGAGAAGCCGGAGCAGCAAAAACGCCTCTCGGCGCAGGAACTGGCTTACATCCGCAGCGACCAGGTCGTGCAGGCGGTCACTCGCCCGGTATCGGGTGTTGCCGACAAAAAAGTATCCTGGTTCAAATTGTTGACCTACCGCCAGACGTGGGCTTTTGCTTTCGGTAAATTCATGACCGACGGCGTGTGGTGGTTCTTCCTGTTTTGGCTTCCCACCTATTTGTCGGCGCAATACGGCATGAAAGGCCAAGCCATCGTGATGCCGTTGGCCGTGCTGTACAGCATGACCATGATTGGCAGTATCGGCGGCGGCTGGTTCCCCAGCTATTTCATGTCACGCGGCGACGCGCCGTATGACGGTCGCATGAAAGCCATGCTGGTGATCGCATTCTTTCCGTTGCTGGTGTTACTGGCGCAGCCATTGGGTTACATCAGTTTCTGGGTGCCGGTGCTGCTGATTGGCGTGGGCGCGTCGGCGCACCAGGCATGGTCGTGCAACATTTTCACCACCGTGTCTGACATGTTTCCGCAAAAATCCATCGCTTCGGTGGTCGGTATCGGCGGTTTGGCAGGCGGCTTGGGCGGCGTAGTGATGACCAAGATCGGCGGTTGGGTGATCGATCACTACAAACTGATCGGCGATATTCATACCGGCTACATGATCATGTTTGCCATCTGTGCCTTGGCCTATCTGGTGGCATGGAGCGTCATGAAGGCGCTGGTACCACGCCATAAGGAAATCACCGATCTGTAAACGGCTGGCACCCGTCAGCCAGCGAGGGCTACGCACTGCGACGCATTTTGTCGCAGTGCGTGACTTGATCGCCTTCCTCTGAGCCTCCGCCACCCATGTGGTCGACGAAGTCCGGCCTGTCGGTGCCGACTATCGGATTGCCATAAACGAAGGAAGGCGTACGACGCCCTTGCCTGGCAATCCGCTATTTGGCCAATAACCTGCACCAGAAACCTCTCTCCAGCCCGTGATAAGGGCGACAGCACGTTATAGAGCATCCTCGTTTCGTCGCCGATCGCTTGCGCTCCTCGCCGTGGGGTCATTGTGGGGGAGGAGGCGATCCGGCCAATTGCTCCACACAGTCGTTCGGCATGATCTAAGCTCCAGAAGATGGTTTTTGCGAGCAGGGGTTTCAATGCGGAGCACACCTGAAAACAGCCTGAAAAATGCGTTGAAAGCCTGTAGAGACAGCTTTATTTCTGTTGGTTTTTTCAGCCTTTTCATCAACGCGCTCATGCTCGTTCCCACCTTCTATATGCTTCAGGTGTATGGGCGAGTGATGACCAGCGGAAGCCTGACAACTCTGGCAATGCTGACGCTGATCATGACCGGGCTGATCATCACGCTCGGCTCCCTGGAATGGATCCGTTCGCGCATCATGGTTCGGGTCAGTACCCGACTGGATGTGTTGCTGAGTCGCCAGGTCTATAAGGCCAGTTTCAAACGGGCGCTGGACAGCGGTGGCATGGATGCTTCGGCCCAGTCGCTCAACGACTTGACGGGTTTGAGACAGTTTCTCTCCGGTAATGGTTTGTTCGCCTTTTTCGATGCGCCCTGGTTGCCTATCTACATCGCCGTGATGTTCATGTTTCACCCCTGGTTTGGCTGGGTAGCGACGGGCAGTGCGCTGCTGTTGTTATTGCTCGCGTTTATCAATGAGAGGCTGACGGGGCCAACTCTGGCTCAGGCGAACAAGGAACATATCGGCGCGACGCTCTACACCACGAAAAATCTGCGCAACGCTGAAGTCATCGAGTCCATGGGCATGCTTGAAACCCTGATGGACCGTTGGGGGCATCGTCAAAGAAACGTCCTGTTGCTGCAGGCCCAAGCGAGCGACAGAGGTGCCATAATCAGCACGCTTTCCAAGACCTTCCGGATCCTGGTGCAATCACTGATCCTTGGCCTGGGGGCCTACCTGGCCGTGGACCATCAAGTGGGGGCAGGCTTGGTGTTTGCCGGGGCCGTGCTGCTAGGGCGTGCATTGGCCCCCATCGATCTGATCATCGGCAGTTGGAGGGGCTTTATTGCGGCTCGCTCGCAATACGGCCGTCTCAACGACATCCTCGACAAACAACAGGCCCAGCCCGAGCGTATGTCATTGCCTGCGCCTCAGGGGCACGTGCAGGTAGAGAATCTGGTGGTTGCGGCACCTGGTTCGAGAACCCCGATCATCAACAACATGAGTTTCAACGTACCTGCCGGCTGCGTTGTCGGCATCATCGGTCCCAGCGCCGCGGGTAAATCGACCCTGGCCAGGGCATTGATGGGGGTATGGGCACCGCTGCATGGCGTGGTCCGGCTCGATGGCGCGGACATCAGCGCGTGGGATAAAGATGAACTTGGACCGTATATAGGTTACTTGCCCCAGGACATTGAGCTGTTCGAAGGCAGCATCAGCGAGAACATTGCCCGCTTCGCCGAGGTCGACTCGGTAAAAGTCATTCAGGCTGCCAGGACCGCTGGCGTTCACGAAATGATTTTGCAATTGCCCGATGGCTACGACACCGTCATCGGCAGTGAAGGCCTCACGCTGTCGGGAGGGCAGCGCCAGCGCATCGGACTGGCCCGCGCCCTGTATGGCAGCCCGCGACTGATTATTCTCGACGAGCCCAACTCCAATCTTGACGAAGTCGGCGATCGCGCCCTGGTGGCAGCCATCCAGCAGATCAAGCAGAGCGGCGCGACCCTGTTTGTCATTACCCACCGAACCAACATCGTGTCGCAACTGGACCGGCTCATGGTGATGAACGCAGGGGCTATCAGTCTTTATGGACCACGCGAGCAAGTGCTCGCCGAACTTGCGCAGAAACAACAGGCACAAAAGCACGCCATGTCGGCAGGCGCCACCATGGCTTCGGTCAAAACCAGCAAGGGCGATGCCGATGAACCCTACGATGCCCAGTCGTCAAATTGAAAGCTTCGCCGGCCTGCCGACATCTGATCGTAAAGCACGCCGCCTGGGCATTGGTATTGTCGGGGTGACCTTTGGCCTGTTCGGCACCTGGGCGGCGCTTGCACCCCTGGACGGTGCCGCTTACGCGCCGGGGGTGGTCACCGTGCAGACTTACCGCAAAACGGTCCAGCATCCTGAAGGCGGCATCGTCAAAGCGGTACTGGTCCATGACGGTGACATCGTCAAGCGTGGTGATCCGCTGATCATTCTTGATGATGCCCAGTTGCGCTTCGAATACGAGATGACCCGAGGCCAGCTGGTCGCCACCAGAGCCATGGAGGCAAGACTCAGGGCCGAACGCGACACACTGTCGGCGATCAGCTTTGGCGAGATAGCCGATCCGGATAGTCTGCGCGGCGTGGAGGCGCGTCAGGGCGAGACCCAGGTATTCAACGCCCGGCAGGGCTCGCGGCTGGGTCAGATCTCGGTGTTGCGCGAACGCATTGGCCAGTTGAGTCAACAGATCAAGGGACTGGAATCGATGATTGCTGCCAAGGTTCATCTGGAGAAATCCTACAGCGGTGAAATCGTTGAATTGACCGACCTGCTCAAGCAAGGGTTCGTTGACAAACAACGTCTGCTCGATCAGGAACGCAAGCTGGGGATGCTCAGGTCGGAGGTGGCTGATCACCGTTCCGCTATTAACAAGACCCGTCTACAGATCAACGAAACACAGTTGCAGATTCTGCAAATTGACAAGGATTTCAATACTGAGGTGGTCAAGGAGCTGGCCGAGGTACAGACCCGGATGTACGACCTGCAAGAGAAAACCTCGTCCCTGGAAGACCGGCTCAGTCGTATTGTCATCCGCGCACCCGACGCGGGCATGGTGATTGGCATGACCGTGCACACCATCGGTGGTGTGGTAAGCCCGGCGACGCCGCTGCTGGATATCGTTCCATCGGTTTCCGAGCTGGTCATAGAGGCCCAGGTGGCGCCGGTGGATATTGATCGTATCGGCATCGGCAAGCGGGCCGATATCCGTTTCGGCGCGTTCAAAAGCTCGACCACTCCGGTGATCGAAGGCGAGGTCAGCAGCGTATCGGCTGACCGGCTGGTCAACGAAAAGGCCGGGACGGCCTATTACCTGGCGCGGGTGCGGGTAACCGAGGAGGGCGTGCGCACCTTGGGTGAGCGCAAATTGTTGCCGGGGATGCCGGCGGACGTATTAATCATCACCGGGCAACGCACATTGTTGCAGTACTTGATGCAGCCTGCTCGCGATGCCATGTCTCAATCGTTGATCGAGGAATGACCATGAGCGCATCAGCAGTTTTGCTGGGCGGTGTGTTCATGCTTGCGGCGGGTACCGCTCTGGCGCAAACCATTGCGGCCACGCCGACCGGTGTCAGTGCCTCGACATTTTCCACCGACCTCATGCAGTTGTACCGTGAGTCGAGGCTGGAAGATCCGCGGGTATTGGCCTCCTATGCGCAAGCGCAGGCGGGTAAGGAGCATCAGCGCGAGGCTATGGGGGCGCTGTTCCCGCAGGTCTCGCTCAATGCCGGGACGAATCGGATTCATCAGGAGAGCGATCTGGTGCAGCGCAGTTACGATAGCGAAAACTACAGCTTGGTGCTGCGTCAGTACCTCTACAACAAGGCCGCGTGGGAGAACTACCAAAAATTCAAAAGCCTGGCCAAGCAGTCCGAATCGCAAGCGCTGGATGCTCAGGCCGAGGCCACAGTGGACCTGGCACAGCGTTACTTCACCGCGCTGGCCGCCGAGGATGAACTGGAGTTGGTGAGGGCGGAGCGTCGAACCACGCAAAAGAGTCTGGACCGAGTCAATGCGTTGTATGAGAAGCAGCTGGCAATGATTACTGATCAGCTCGACCTCAAGGCCCGGGTCGATTTGCTGGCGGCGCAGGAACTGGATGCCCAGAACCAGGCCAGTATCAGTCGCGAGGCCCTTGCGGAGATCGTCGGCCGGCCGGTCAAGGAGAAGCTCAACCGGATTCGCGATGACGTGCAACTACGGGTTTCGGCGCAGAGCCTGGAAACCTGGGTGCGCGAGGGTATAGCGCTAAACCCGGCGCTCAAGGCCAACGAAAGCGGTGTGGAAGCCGCGGGCGCTGCGTTGCGCAGCGGCAAGGGCGGGCACTATCCGACCCTGAGCCTTACGCTGAGCGCGCAGCAGACCAACGAGGGCTACAACAATACCCTGGCGCCACGCACCGACAGCTATGTCGCCGGGATTGGCGTTCAGGTGCCGCTGTACAGCGGCGGCTCGACCTCGGCGCGGGTCCGTGGGCTCTATCAGGATCAGATTACCGCCGAGCAGGAACTGGAAGCGATCCGGCGCCGGGTGGTCAAGGAGATCACCAGCGCTTACCTGACCGCCAATTCGAGCGGAGAAAAGATCAGTGCGAGCCGCAATGCCTTGGCCTCGGCACAGCTGTCCAGAGTGGCCGCAGAGAAAGCGCTCGATTACGGAATGGTCAATGCCGTCGATGTACTGACCAGCGTACGCAACGAATTCCGGGCGCGTCGTGACCTGCTCAAGACGCAATACGAATTCATCACGAATGTCCTCACGCTCAATCGTTGGGCGGGAAAGCTGCCTACCGAAAGTGTCGAAAGCGTTAATGGCTGGTTGAGCTCCGGCAGCTCCAGCCAAAACTTCACATCCCCCTGATCCTGCCGCAACATCGACTCTGTCGCCGATAAATTGACGCCAGTATTGTGATTACGTCTGCGCGTAAGCCATTCGTCGGTTAATTGACGATTTCGGTCGCGGTCAGACCTAGGTCGCAGGTCGGCCGTGGAGAACCTAAGATATTGATTTTAAAGGGTCAAATTGGCGTTTTTGACAACCGCTGGGTTACCCGCATGAGGCGTGAGTCGACGACTGGCGGATGGGCGTGCTGGCAGTGTGCTGGTCTGGCCTAGACTCAGTTGAACAGATCGAGGGAGCACGTCATCACGCGCAAGTGATTGATGATTATTCCTATTTATGTTGCCTCGATGGCTTTGCCCGGCTTTCGGAAACGCCCGCAACCCCTGCTTGTGAAGCCAGTGGGAAGGGCCCCAAAAATGAATACCCGGGCAGGCACCGTTAAGGCCTGTCGGCGTTCGCATCTGTCTTTCGATCACGATGGGCAGGTGAGCGAGCTGCTGATTCAGGAAGGCCAAGGGAGGGAGGTCATTAATTCTTCAAGGGAGTCAGGAAAATATGACGACCCACAAAAAAACAATACGTGTGATGCTGATCGATTGTCGTCCCCTCGTTCTCATGGGTCTTCAAGATTTGATCAATGCCAGGAAGCCTCAGATGGAAGTGAGCGGCCAGGCCACCACCTACACCAATGCGCTGGATCTTGCCGATCAGTTGCGCCCCAATGTGATTTTTTTCAGTTTTTTTCCAGATGCGTTGAACCCTTTGGAAGTCGTTGCGGGACTCACCCGCAACGCCGAAATGAAAGTGCTGGTGCTCAAGGGTTTGTACGAAGCCATCCCCGTTGCCCAGGCAATAGAGGCGGGCGCACGGGGCATCGTGCTGGCGGAAGACCCGACGGAATCGATCATCCAGGCCATCATCACAGTCCATCATCGCGACACCGGACTGGATAGAGCCTGGGCCGGTGGGCTTTCCGGCTATGCCGCGACCGGGAATATCCATTTGAAATGCAATCTGGAGCAGGCAAAACAGGCGCGGCTGACGCTACGCGAGAGGGAATTGATTCGCGCCATTGTCGGGGATCCGTCCGCCAAATACATGAGCATCGCCGGGCGTCTGGGCATCAGCGAGCACACCGTGCACAACCACCTCAGCAACATCTATCAAAAGCTTGATCTGATCAACCGCATCGATTTGCTGATGTATGCGCTGAAGCACGGGCTCACCAACAACGAAAAACCGCCCGAGTCCACGTGGGTGGAACTGGATTTGGTTTCACGTCAAAAAAAGACGTTTTGACACCCTTGGGCGCGTCTGCCGCAGGGTGCCGGGGTTGATACGAGCGTGCGGATCTAATATTGGAACTGACAAAACAATGCGAGGGTGGCTTGCGCCACCCTCGCATTGTTTTACGCGCGTTTCTCAGACGCTGCCGTAAACAATGTCGCTACTCAGAAGATCGACCCCGACCAAGGTGATGGTCGTGACTTGTCCGCCCGTTTCGGCAACCGTCACGATGCTGTCTGCGCCGGTGTTGTCGATCGATTGGACAACCGCACTCTGGTCGCCATTGAGCACCAAGGTGTCTCGCAGGTTTGCGTCCGCATCGAAGCCAGTGACCTGGTACTGGTTCTCATCGACTGACAAATCGATGTTGAAGGCATCACGCTCACCGCCCGTGCCCGCCAGCGTGAAGTCGAAGGTGCCGGTCAAGTCGTTGGCGAACAGGTTGGCGTCGAACGTACTCGTTGCCGAGTCCCCATCCTTGTCGGTCAGCGTCGCGTTGAACGTCAGCTGGACATCGCTGGCCAGGCTCTCGCTCTCCTGAATGAACTGGATCACCGGGATCTTGATCTCGCCTCGGGCCATTGTGAGCTGAACAGCGTCGATCAGATTCGTGCCGTCGCTCTCAATGAGGAAGGATACCTGTCCGCCTGCCTCCGGAGTCAGGGTGTTCACTTCGATGAGGTTCGAGAACGTGCCATCCTCGTAGAAGGCCCTGTAGTACAGGTCCTCGGTCGCCGTGTTGTAACCTCCCACGGAGTTGTCGATGAAGACCCTCATGCCCGTCAGCAAGCTCTCCGGATTGACGACGAAACTTTCATCGGCAGCGCCGATTGCCGCCAGGTTGTCTCCCTGGAACAGGTTATTGGCGACGCCGATGCCGGCGGTGCTGACGTTCATGGCCCTCGGGTCGATGTACGAGGGCAGGGGGTTGGTTTGTAGCGTTGTTTCGGTGGGGTCGGGTTCTCCAAGCCCGATTCCGCTCAGGATGTCCGCAGTCGACGCAAGCGCCTTCGCGGTAAAGAACACAATCTCCTCAGATGGCGAAGGAATAGTCGGTGGATCCTGCTCTGGAATTAACAATGTACGCACTGGATCCGGACCGCCGGCACCGAGCGCGCCGTCGGCAGTGCTGAGCACGATCTCTGAACTGAAGCCTTGCACCAGATCCAGTGCATAGCGGCCATCGGCATAGGCGGTCAGCGTGTAGTCGACGCTGGTATCCGCTGTGGCGGCGTTGTTGTCGAAATCGCCGGTCAACGTCCCGGCGAATTGGTACGCACCACTGCCGTCCGGTGAGGGCGACTGCTCGGTGAGCGTGGCGGTCCCGGTCGTGGTCGTGTTGTCTGGCCTGACGAGGGTGAACGAGCTATTCACCGAAATATCCAGACCGGCCGCACCCAGCCCGTCGGCACCCGCCGAATGGTCCCAGAAGCCGAATTGCGGCAGGACGCTACCGGTGCCGATCAGGTTGCCGAATGCCAGTGATGGGCCGTCGTCCTCGAACACCAGGTTCTTCCCGATGTTGAGGGTTGCCTGGGCGCTGTCGCCGTCCTTGTCGGTGATGGTTGCTGTCAGCGTCACCAGATTGTCCGCCGACAGCGTCGTCGAATCATCGGGATTGGTCGCGTCGGGATGCACCACGGCGCGCAGCTGGTCGAGGGTGACGTCACCATTGGCGGCGACGCTGACCGTGAACACCAGCAGGTTGGTGGTGGCCGTGCGGCCTTGCACCACGCCACCGTTGAGCGACAGGTTGACCGCCTCGCCGGTGGCCGTGTCGGTCAGTCCCGAAGGGCCGGCCGTCATGCCCAGCGCATAGGTCAGCGTGCCGGCGCCATCAGCGCCAAACGCGGAGCTGAAGTTGGCGGTAAAGCTCTGGGTGGCGTCGGTTGTCAGGACCGTTTCGTCCACCGTCAGTATTGGCTCCGTGCCGGTGGTGTGGATGCTTGGTCCGTCGTCTTCGAACACCAGGTTCTGGCCGATGTTGAGGGTCGCCTGGGCACTGTCGCCGTCCTTGTCAGTGATGGTTGCCTTCAGGGTGACCAGATCGTCCGAGCTCAGGCTCGTCGCATCATCGGGATCGGTGGCATCGGGATGCACCACGGCGCGCAGCTGATCGAGGGTGACGTCACCGTTGGCGGCGACGCTGACCGTGAACACCAGCAGGTTGGTGGTGGCCGTGCGGCCTTCAACCACGGCGCCGTTAAGCGACAGGTTGACCGCTTCGCCGGTGGCCGTGTCGGTCAGCCCCGAAGGGCCTGCCGTCGCGTCCAGCGCATAGGTCAGCGTGCCGGCGCCATCAGCGCCAAACGCCGAGCTGAAGTTGGCGGTAAAGCTCTGGGTGGCATCGGTCGCCAGTACCGTTTCATCTACCGTCAGCGTTGGCTCGTCGCCGGTGGTGTGGATGCTCGGTCCGTCGTCCTCGAACACCAGGTTCTGGCCGATGTCGAGGGTCGCCTGGGCACTGTCGCCGTCCTTATCGGTGATGGTGGCCGTCAGCGTGACCAGATCGTCCGAGCTCAGGCTCGTCGCATCATCGGGATCGGTGGCATCGGGATGCACCACGGCGCGCAGCTGGTCGAGGGTGACGTCACCGTTGGCGGCGACGCTGACCGTGAACACCAGCAGGTTGGTGGTGGCCGTGCGGCCTTCGACCACGGTGCCGTTGAGCGACAGGTTGACCGCTTCGCCGGTGGCCGTGTCGGTCAGCCCCGAAGGGCCTGCCGTCGCGCCCAGCGCGTAGGTCAGCGTGCCAGCGCCATCAGCGCCAAACGCCGAGCTGAAGTTGGCGGTAAAGCTCTGGGTGGCGTCGGTCGTCAACACCGTTTCGTCTACCGTCAGCGTTGGCGCGTCGCCGGTGGTGTGGATGCTCGGTCCATCGTCCTCGAACACCAGGTTCTGGCCGATGTCGAGGGTCGCCTGGGCACTGTCGCCGTCCTTGTCGGTGATTGTCGCCGTCAGGGTGACCAGATCGTCTGAGCTCAGGCTCGTCGCATCATCCGGATCGGTGGCATCGGGATGCACCACCGCACGCAGCTGATCGAGGGTGACGTCACCGTTGGCGGCGACGCTGACCGTGAACACCAGCAGGTTGGTGGTGGCCGTGCGGCCTTCAACTACACCGCCGTTGAGCGACAGGTTGACTGCTTCGCCGGTAGCCGTGTCGGTCAGCCCCGAAGCACCGGCCGTCATGCCCAGCGCATAGGTCAGCGTGCCGGCGCCATCAGCGCCAAACGCCGAGCTGAAGTTGGCGGTAAAGCTCTGGGTGGCGTCGGTTGTCAGCACCGTTTCGTCTACTGTCAGCGTCGGTTCGTCGCCGGTGGTGTGGATGCTCGGTCCATCGTCCTCGAACACCAGGTTCTGGCCGATGTTGAGGGTCGCCTGGGCACTGTCACCGTCCTTGTCAGTGATGGTTGCCGTCAGGGTGACCAGATCGTCCGAGCTCAGGCTCGTCGCATCATCGGGATCGGTGGCATCGGGATGCACCACGGCGCGCAGCTGGTCGAGGGTGACGTCACCGTTGGCGGCGACGCTGACCGTGAATACCAGCAGGTTGGTGGTGGCCGTGCGGCCTTCGACCACGGTGCCGTTAAGCGACAGGTTGACCGCTTCGCCGGTGGCCGTATCGGTCAGTCCCGAAGGGCCTGCCGTCGCGCCCAGCGCATAGGTCAGCGTGCCGGCGCCATCAGCGCCAAACGCCGAGCTGAAGTTGGCGGTAAAGCTTTGGGTGGCGTCGGTGGTTAGCACCGTTTCGTCTACCGTCAGCGTCGGTTCGTCGCCGGTGGTGTGGATGCTTGGTCCGTCGTCCTCGAACACCAGGTTTTGCCCGATGTTGAGGGTCGCCTGGGCACTGTCACCGTCCTTGTCGGTGATGGTTGCCGTCAGCGTCACCAGATCGTCCGAGCTCAGGCTCGTCGCATCATCGGGATCGGTAGCATCGGGATGCACCACGGCGCGCAGCTGGTCGAGGGTGACGTCACCATTGGCGGCGACGCTGACCGTGAATACCAGCAGGTTGGTGGTGGCCGTGCGGCCTTCGACCACGGTGCCGTTGAGCGACAGGTTGACTGCCTCGCCGGTGGCCGTATCGGTCAGTCCCGAAGGGCCTGCCGTCGCGCCCAGCGCATAGGTCAGGGTGCCGGCGCCATCAGCGCCAAACGCGGAGCTGAAGTTGGCGGTAAAGCTCTGGGTGGCGTCGGTGGTTAGCACCGTTTCGTCTACCGTCAGCGTCGGTTCGTCGCCGGTGGTGTGGATGCTTGGTCCGTCGTCCTCGAACACCAGGTTTTGCCCGATGTTGAGGGTCGCCTGGGCACTGTCACCGTCCTTGTCGGTGATGGTTGCCGTCAGCGTCACCAGATCGTCCGAGCTCAGGCTCGTCGCATCATCGGGATCGGTGGCATCGGGATGCACCACGGCGCGCAGCTGGTCGAGGGTGACGTCACCGTTGGCGGCGACGCTGACCGTGAACACCAGCAGGTTGGTGGTGGCCGTGCGGCCTTCGACCACGGTGCCGTTGAGCGACAGGTTGACTGCCTCGCCGGTGGCCGTGTCGGTCAGCCCCGAAGCACCGGCCGTCACGCCCAGGGCATAGGTCAATGTGCCCGGACCATCAGCGCCGAACGCCGAGCTGAAGTTGGCGGTAAAGCTTTGGGTGGCGTCGGTCGTCAGCACCGTTTCATCGACCGTCAGTACTGGCTCGGTGCCGGTGGCGCTGACGCTTGGTCCGTCGTCTTCGAAGTTCATCTTGGAGCCGATTTCGGCGATCGTAGTAGAGGCTTCGCGCAGCGTGAAGCCACCGATATCAAAATCGGCGTGGTTATCGCCCCTGGCGTCGAGGGCCGCCCCGTTCTCGATGAGCACGCGGTTGTGGTCCGACGTTGTGGTGTATTCAATCTGGTAACCGGCCAGAACGCCGGTGATGGTTGCAACCCCACCAGTAAAGGTGATGGCAATGGACGGATCATTCACCGAACCGTCTGAATTCTCGATCACCTGCCCGGTGCTGATGTTGGTGACGAGCACATTGGTGATGGCAACCGCCGTATCACCTGTATAGCCGTTGACGAAGTTCACGCCAGGTTCAACAGCGGTGTTGAATGCGCTGATTTTGACCACCGCAGTCTTGCCGCCTTGCAACTGCACGACGTCGAAACTGGCCGACGTCGAATTGAAGACCCCGGTAAAGTCGATGTTGGATTCAACATCTGCTTCGGTCTGACTCAGGTTGGGAACGGTCACATCCTGCCTGGCGCCCGTGACGAACGTAAAGCGGATGCCTTCCTGTTCCGTAATCATCTGGTTGTTGGTGCCGATGGTGGTCGGGCCACCTCCCTGGCTGGTATTGATCGTGTCGCCAGTGTTGATATTGGCGCCGCTCGACTGGTCAGCGGGGTTCTTGCCGGTGGCGATGATGGTGGTATCGGTGATCCGCACGACACCATCGACCGTTTCAGTGGTCGGGTTCGCTTTCGTGAACATCAAAAAGAGGTTCTGACCGGAGGGCGCACCGGCGAGACTGAATCCCTGGTCCTGGGTAGCTCCGATGAACACCTTATCCAGCAGATTGAGCGAATCATCGGGGTTTGTAGCATCTGGATGCTTGAGCGGTTGGTATTCCACGGTCCAGATCTTGCCGCCGGTGACCGGCGATCCGGTTTCTTCGATGTAGGCCGCGAACACGATGGCGCCATCTGCGCCCCCGGCTCGGCCCAGAAGAATGTTGTTGTTCGTATCGGTATAGAGAAGGATGCTGGTGCCATCGAGGGTATCCAGTCCACTGTCCAGACCATCGAGTGGTGCACCAGCGCTGTCGACGAAGCTGATGTCGCTAGTGCTTCCTCCACCGGTGATGGTGAACGCATTGGTGCCCGTGTTGCCCGCGGCACCGGTATAGCCACTCAAGGCCGCACCCGTTGCGGTACCGGCTCCAAGTGCGGTCAAGCGGGTAGAGAAGGAAGCGGGCAGGGATGCCACCAGAATGTCGTTGTCGTCAGCGTCTCCTGCAGGGGTTGGCGTGGCGGTGGCGTTCTGTAACCCGGCCGTCTCGTCCAGCACAACGTCCTCGCCTGTGATTGCAATAGCCATGATTTTTCTCCCGAGCAATTGCGGTCATTGAGGTCTGACCATTGACCTCTACAACTATGACTAAGCGCCGGAAATTGCGCATCGGCCGAAACTCCCAAGTGGGATGGGAGTTTCGGCCTAGTCGTCCTCGTTGGTAGTTTGTCGCAGGGTGCCCAGGTTGATGCGAGCGTGCGGATGTCCTATTGGAACTGCAAAAATGCGAGGGTGGTTTGTGCCACCCTCGCATCCTTTCACGCGCGTTTCTCAGACGCTGCCGTAAACAATGTCGCTACTCAGAAGATCGACCCCGACCAAGGTGATGGTCGTGACTTGTCCGCCCGTTTCGGTAACCGTTACGATGCTGTCTGCGCCGCTTGTGTCGATCTGGACACCGGCGTTCTGATCGCCGTTGAGCACCAGCGTATCTCGCAGGTTGGCGTCCGCATCGAAGCCGGTGACCTGGTACAGGTTCTCATCGAATGACAAGTCGACGTTGAAGGCATCAGCCTCACCGCCCGTGCCCACTAGCGTGTAGTCGAAGTTGCCGGTCAAGTCGTTGGCGAACAGGTTGGCGTCGAACGTACTCGTCGCCGAGTCCCCATCCCTGTCTGTTACCGTCGCGTTGAACGACAGCTGGATATCGCTGGCCAGGCTCTCGGTCTCCTGAATGAACTCGATCACCGGGATCTTGATCGTGCCCAGGCCCATCGTGAGCTGAACAGCGTCGATCAGCGTCGCATCCGCCTTCTCGATGACGAAGGACGTCTGTCCTCCGGCCTCCGCGGTCAGATCAGCGGCAAGAACCTTCGTCGGCGAACCCGACGTGGTGCCGTCCGCGTAGTAGATCGTGTAATACAGCTCTTCCGTTGCCGGGTTGTACCCTTGCACTGAGTTGTCGATGAATACTTTCATGCTCGACAACAAAGACTCGGGATTGATGACGAAACTCTCGTCACCGGCGTTGATGCCTGCTGTTGTGTTTCCATCCAGGTTGTTATTGGCGATCCCGATGCCGGACGTGCTGACGTTCATGTTCGCGCTGCCGATGAACGCAAACCCGCTACTCTCTATCTGCGCTTCGGTGAGGTCGGGTGCTCCCAGCACGATGGCGGAAAATATGTCGCTTGAGGAAGTGGTCGCGTTAACACCAAAAAAGACAATCTCCTCAGAGGGCGAAGGAATAGTCGGCGGCTTTTGCGGCGGGATTAACAATGTGCGCACTGGATCCGGACCGCCGGCACTGAGTGAGCCGTCGGCACTGCTGAGCACGACTGTCGAACTGAAGCCTTGCACCAGATCCAGTACATAGCTGCCATCGGCCAAGGCACTCAGCGTGTAGTCGATGGTGGTATCCGCCGTGGCGGCGTTGTTGTCGAAATCGCCGGTCAACGTCCCGGCGAATTGGTACGCGCCATTGCCGTCTGGTGAGGGCGACTGCTCGGTGAGCGTGGCGGTCCCGGTTGTGGTGGTGTTGTCTGGCCTGACGAGGGTGAACGAGCTATTCACCGAAATATCCAGACCGTTCGCATCCAGCCCGTCGGCGCCGGCCGAATGACTCCAATATCCGGTTTGTGGCAGGACGCTACCGGTGCCGATCAGGTTGCCAAAGGCGAGTGCTGGGCCGTCATCTTCGAAAAGCATCTTGGAGCCGATTTCTTCGATCGTAACAGCGGTTTGGAGCAGTGTGAAACCACCGATATCAAAATCGGCGTGGGTATTGCCCCTGGCGTCGAGGGCCGCTCCGTTCTCGATGAGCACCCGGTTATGATCCGCCGTCGTGGTGTATTCAATCTGATAGCCGGCTTTAACGCCGGTGATGGTTGCAACCCCTCCAGAAAAAGTGATGTTAATGCTCGGATCATCCACCGAGCCGTCTGAATTCTCGATTACCTGCCCGGTGCTGATGTTGGTGACGAGCACATTGGTGATGGCAACCGGCGTGTCATTTGCATAGCCGTCGATGAAGTTCGTGCCAGATTCAACCGCGGTGCTGAATGCGCTGATTTTTACCACAGCACTCTTGCCGCTTTGCAACTGTACGACGTCGAAATTGGCCTTCTTCGCATTGACGACGTCGGTAAAGTCGATGTTGGCTTCAACATCTGCTTCGTTCTGATCCAGGTTAGGAATGGTCACATCCTGCCTGGCACCGGTGACGAACGAATAACGGATGCCTTCCTGTTCCGTAATCATCTGGCTGTTGGTGCCAAAGGTGGTCGGGCCAGCCGCCTGGCTGGTATTGATCGTGTCGCCAGTCGTTATATTAACGCCAGTTGACTGATTCGCCGGGTCCTTGCCGGTGGCGATGATGGTGGGATCCGTGATCCGCAAAACACCACCGACATCGACAACTGTCGGGTTCTCCGTCGTGAACATCAGGAACAGGTTCTGACCGGAGGGCGCACCGGCCAGACTGAATTCCAGGTCCTGACTGGTTCCGACGAATACCTTATCCAGCAGATTGAGCGAATCATCGGGGTTCGTATCATCTGGATGCTGGAGCGGTTGGTACTCCACGGTCCAGATCTTGCCGCCCGAGACCGGCGATCCGGTTTCTTCAATGTAGGCCGCGAACACGATCGCGCCAGTTGCGCTCCCGGCTCGGCCCAGAACGATATTGTTGTTCTCTGTATCGGTATACAGAAGGATGCTGGTGCCATCGAGGGTAAACAGTCCGCTGTCCAGACCATTGAGCGGTGCGCCATTGCTGTCGACGAAGCTGATATCGGTAATGCCGGACGCGTCGGTGAGAGTGAATGCATTGCTGCCCGTGTCGCCCACGGCACCGGTATAGCCACTCAACGCTGCACCCGTTGCGGTACCGGCACTCAGTGCAGTCAAACGGGTTGAGAAGTCCGAGGGCAGGGACGCCACTAGAATGTCGTTGTCGTCAGCGTCTCCCGCAGGGGTTGGCGTGGTGGTGGCGTTCTGTAACCCGGCCGTTTCGTCCAGCGTAACGTCCACGCCGGTGATTTCAATAGCCATGGTTTTTCTCCCGAGCAATTGCGGTCATCGAGGCCTGACCGTTGACCTATCGCTGCAACTATGGCTAAGCGCCGGGGATCGCGCATCGGCCGATACTCCCAAGCGAGATGGGAGTTTCAGACTACTTGGATGGGGGAACAGCACGAGGGCGTGAAGGAACGGTGCCGCCTATTCCGTTTGTGAATGAGGACATGCCGCAAGGCTGGTCTGGCCTTGGCTCAGGGACCGCAGTGGCCCAATAAAAAACGGCCTGGCTCCTTGCGGGAGCCAGGCCGTGTACCTGCAGCGGTTTTCAGACAATGTCAGTGCTTGCGATGTCGGTCACCGGATCAAAGCACCAAATCTGTCGGTGCCAAGTTAGTCACTCCCACCAGTTCGACCACGACAGGATTTTCGATATCAATCGTCTGTACAGCGGTGAAATCGCTATCGCTATCGACGACTTTGAAATCCAGCGTTAGATCAAGGGTAGCGGGTGTAGTCGTGGTGGTGGAGAAACCAGCATCGATGATCTTCAGCGGATTCGTACTCGTATCCTCCGCAATCGTGTTTCCAGGCCCGACGAGACCAACGACCGGCTGTGCGGCAGTGCTGCTTGCGCCATCGGCACCGACATTGCGATTCAGATTTATCGCGCTGCCCGTAAGGCCAGCATCATTCGAAAGAATCTGAATACCCTTGATGAGCCAGTTATCACCGGTCTGAATGTTGAAGTCATTACTTTCAACAATCAATAGAGCATCATTGTTGTCCAGGTACGGGTCGTTCGGATCGGCCAGGTCGTTGACGATAAGGGCCTCGTACTTGGTTCCAACAAGATCGGCGTTGTTTGTATCGTTCTCGTACACATCGCCTTGGTCGACGTAGATGGCCCGTGTTGTAGTGATGGAGGAATCATTTGCATCAGCAAGGCTGACTATAAGCACAAGATCATCGCTTTCAGTCTCGTAGCCATCGAACTTGATAAAGAAATCGGTCGCGTAACTAAAATTGGTCGCGCCCAGGTCTCCTTTCGGATCAGTCTGGAAGAAATTGATGTTGGCCGCTTCACCTGCCTGGATCGTATTTCCGGAGACGCCCAGAGCAGTGCTGGACAAGGTTACAGGGGCCTGCGTGCCGCTCACCAGCTCACCCGCCGTCACAACAGTATTGCCGCCGGCACTAAGGGGTGACTCGAAGCCCGTGATCTGGATGAAGAAACCTTCACCAAGCTTCCCGGTAGCCACAGGTGATGGGCCACTGGAAGGGCTCGTGCCATCCACGTCATACGTTTCGTATCCAGTGCCTTCGCCCAGCGTGACGTCTTGCGTCGTTTGCAGCGCATCCAGCTCGAAGGTGTAGGTGTCATTGACTTTGTCAAACACCAGCGTGCCTTCCACCAGTTCAGGATCGGTGGCAGCGTTGCGATCGTGATCGTATTTGAACGACACATCAAACGTGGCAGCGTCGAGATTCTCCGAATCCCAGGTGACCGTTGGATCAACGATCGCAACATCGTTCGCCGTACCAGAGAGGGCGAGTTCGGCAAAATCACTGTCCGCTGCCGAAGAGTAGGTCGGCCCGCGCTGGTCCGCACCTATCGAGTAGGCGAAGTCACCCGAAAAGGTCCATGACGTCGCACCCAAAGTGGGATCGACATCCTGCACAGGGGCTGTCTCGATAACGGGGGTATCGTCGTCGACGTTGATCCCCAGCGTGCCGTCGACCGTATCGCCATCACCATCGGTCACCCGGTAGCTGATGGTGAACGCCTGGTTGTTCTCGTTCAGACCCGCCGCATGAGCGATCGGATTGTTTTGCACCACCGAGTAGGCACCTGTTGCCGCAACCATCGTCAGGGTCAGCACCGTGGTCGTGCCCTGCTTGACCAACAAACTGGTGCCATCAGCCACATAGGTGAAGCCTGTGGGCGCGCCGCTGGTCAGATAGGCCACCGTGCCGGCCCCGTCCTGACCAAAGTCGTGGCCCAGTGTGCCGCTTGCGTTAGCCGCGTCTGCATCGTCGTCCGTGCCGCCAGAATTGCCACCGGTGAGTGCATCGTCGTCGAGCAGCACCGTGCTGTTGGCTGACGCCGCCGGCCCGTCGTCGTCGAAGTTGATGTCGCCGCCGATACCGACGCTGTCGGTGCTGGTGTCGCCGTCGCCGTCGGTCACCGTCACCACTGCGTTGATCAGTCCGGCCAGATTGACCTGATCGTCATGGGCAGCCGCCGAGCTGCCGGCGATAGGGTGCGTGAGCGAAACATACTGCGCCACCGCCACGTTGCCGTCCTGCAACAGCGCAATCGCGAACGCCGCCGGATCGGCTCCCGTGACCGTGCCATTGGCCACGTCATAGCGGCCGACAATCAGATCGCCTTCCTTGAACAGCTTGATGTCCTTGCCATCGGTGGTGTTGAGCAGCGAGTCGGTGCCATTACCGCCCACAATCGCCAGTGACAACACTTTCGTCGCACCCTCCTGGTCCTGGCCAAAGCTGCTGAGCGCCGTAGTGGCCAAAGGCGTGGTGCTGATCGCGAACTCCGCTGGACTCAAGTCCGTGCCCTTGTTCGCCACTTCTGTGTCGAACAGCGCCAGAACCGCCGCCGCATCGCTGTCGTTATCCTGGTTGCCGGCCGTCTCGTCGATTGTTACTGAACCGCCGCCATCGGCCACGTCCGCGCTCGGCCCGTCGTCGTCGAAGTTGATGTCATCGCCGATGCCGACGCTGTCGGTGCTGGTGTCGCCGTCGCCGTCGGTCACCGTCACCACCGCATTGACCAGGCCGGCCAAATCGACCCGGTCGTCATGGTCCGTCGCCGAACTGCCGGCGACAGGGTGCGTGAGCGAGACATATTGCGCCACCGCCACGTTGCCGTCCTGTTGCAGTGCAATCGCGAACGCCGCGGGATCATCTGCTGTGACCGTGCCATTGGCCACGTCATAGCGGCCGACAATCAGATTGCCTTCCTTGAACAGCTTGATGTCCTTGCCATCGGTGGTGTTGAGCAACGAGTCGGTGCCATCACCGCCCACAATCGCCAGCGACAGCACTTTCGTCCCGCCCGCGGCGTCCTGGCCAAAGCTGCTCAGTGTCGTGGTGGCCAAAGGTGTGGTGCTGATCGCGAACTCGGTTGGATTCAAGTCCGTGCCTTTATTCGTTACTTCTGTGTCGAACAGGGCCAGAACCGCTGCCAGGTCGCTGTCGTTGTCCTGGTTGCCAGCCGTCTCGTCGATCGTCACTGCGCCGCCGCCATCAACCACGTCCGCGCTCGGGCCGTCGTCCTCGAAGATCATTTTGGAGCCGATTTCGGTTTTCGAAACAGAGGCCTGGACCAGCGTGAAACCACCGATATCAAAATCGGCGTGGGCATTGCCCTTGGCGTCGAGGGCCGCCCCGTTCTCGATGAGCACACGGTTGTGATCCGACGTTGTGGTGTATTCAATCTGGTAGCCGGCCAAAACGCCGGTGATGGTAGCAACCCCACCGGAAAAGGTGATGCCAATGGCCGGATCATTCACCGATCCGTTTGAATTCTCGATCACCACCCCGGCGCTGTTGAAGACGCGAACATTGGTGATGGCAACCGGCGTATCACCCGCATAGCCGTCGATGAACGCCGCGCCAGATTCAACAGCGGTGCTGAATGCGCTGATTTTTACCACAGCACTCTTGCCGCTTTGCAACTGCACGACGTCGAAATTGGCCATCTTCGCATTGAAGACGCCGGTAAAGTCGATGTTGGATTCAACATCTGCTTCGTTCTGATCCAGGTTAGGAATGGTCATATCCTGCCTGGCACCGGTGACGAACGAATAACGGATGCCTTCCTGTTCCGTAATCATCTGGCTGTTGGTGCCGAAGGTGGTAGGGCCACCCGCCTGGCTGGTATTGATCGTGTCGCCAGTCGTTATATTGACGCCAGTTGACTGATTCGCCGGATCCTTGCCGGTGGCGATGATCACGGGATCCGTGATCCGCAAGACACCATCGACCGTTGCAGTTGCCGGGTTCGCTTTGGTGAACATCAGGAACAGGTTCTGACCGGAGGGCGCATTGGCCAGGCTGAATTCCAGGTCCTGACTGGCTCCGATGAACACCTTATTCAGCAGATTGAGCGAATCATCGGCGTTCGTAGCATCTGGATGCTTGAGCGGTTGGTACTCCACGGTCCAGATCTTGCCGCCCGAGACCGGAGATCCGGTTTCTTCGATGTAGGCGGCGAACACGATCGCGCCGGTCGAGCCACCGGCTCGGCCCAGAACGATGTTGTCGTTGTTCGCATCCGTGTAGAGAAGGATGCTGGTGCCATCGAGGGTATCCAGACCGCTGTCCAGACCATTGAGTGGTGCGCCGGCGCTGTCGACGAAGCTGATATTGGTGATGCTGGCTCCGGGGTCAGTGGTGACGGTGAACGCATTGCTGCCTGTGTTGCCCACGGCACCGGTATAGCCACTCAACGCTGCACCCGTTGCGGTCCCGGCACCCAGGGCCGTCAAACGGGTAGCGAAGGTCGAGGGCAGGGAGGTCACCAGAATGTCGTTGTCGTCAGCGTCTCCCGTAGGGGTCGGCGTGGCGGTGGCATTCTGCAAACCGGACGTTTCGTCCAGCGAAACGTTCACACCGGTGGTTCCAATAGCCATGATCTTTCTCCAGAGCAATTGCGGTCATCTTGGCCTGACCGTTGACCATTGGCCGCAACTATGGATAAGCGCCGGCTATTGCGCATCGGCCGATACTCCCAAGCGGGGTGGGAGTTTCAGACTACTTGGGAGGGGGAGACGGGATGAGGACGCAAAGGAGCGGCGCGATGAGTACAGGGTCCATGGATCAACCATAAGCCCTGATCAGAGAGGGTGTTGGGGACTCGATTCCGTTTGGCAACCGACATTGGATACCGGGAGGTAGGTATACCGGAAATGGAAAGCCCCGCTGCCTTGTGGGCCGCGAGGCTAACCAATAAACACCTCCTGAAGAAGTCATGCAAATTAAGGGATCAGACGAAGTCTCCCGGTGCAACTTCGGTTGCAAGATTGACACCGACCAATACGATCACCGTGTCGCCAGCATTACCGCGCGGGACAGGTTTTACATCCTGTCGCGCGCGTACTCTTCTTAGCGGATCAAAGCACGAAATCTGTCGGTGCCAAGTTAGTTAATCCCACCAGTTCGACCACGACAGGATTTTCGATATCAATCGTCTGTACAGCGGTGAAATCGTTATCGCTATCGACGACCTTGAAATCCAGCGTTAGATCAAGGGTAGCGGGTGTAGTCGTGGTGGTGGAGAAACCAGCATCGATGATCTTCAGCGGATTCGTACTCGTATCCTCCGCAATCGTGTTTCCAGGCCCGACGAGACCAACGACCGGCTGTGCGGCAGTGCTGCTTGCGCCATCGGCACCGACATTGCGATTCAGATTTATCGCGCTGCCCGTAAGGCCAGCATCATTCGAAAGAATCTGAATACCCTTGATGAGCCAGTTATCACCGGCCTGAATGTTGAAGTCATTACTTTCAACAATCAATAGAGCATCATTGTTGTCCAGGAACGGGTCGTTCGGATCGGCTAGGTCATCGAGGATAAGGGCCTCGTACTTGGTTCCAACAAGATCGGCGTTGTTTGTATCGTTCTCGTACACATCGCCTTGGTCGACGTAGATGGCCCGTGTCGTAGTGATGGAAGAATCATTTGCATCAGCAAGACTGACTATAAGCACAAGATCATCGCTTTCAGTCTCGTATCCATCGAACTTGATAAAGAAATCGGTCGCGTAACTAAAATTGGTCGCGCCCAGATCTCCTTTCGGATCAGTCTGGAAGAAATTGATGTTGGCCGCTTCACCTGCCTGGATCGTATTTCCGGAAACGCCCAGAGCAGTGCTGGACAAGGTTACAGGGGCCTGCGTGCCGCTCACCAGCTCACCCGCCGCCACGGCAGTATTGCCGCCGGCACTAAGTGGTGCCTCGAAGCCCGTGATCTGGATGTAGAAACCTTCCCCAAGCTTCCCAGTGGCCACAGGTGATGGGCCACTGGAAGGACTCGTGCCACCCACGTCATACGTTTCGTATCCAGTGCCTTCGCCCAGCGTGACGTCTTGCTTCACTTGCAGCGCATCCATCTCGAAGGTGTAGGTGTCATTGACTTTGTCAAACACCAGCGTGCCTTCCACCAGTTCAGGCGTGGTGGCAGCATTACGATCGTGATCGTATTTGAACGACACGTTAAACGTGGCAGCGGCGAGACTCTCTGAATCCCAGGTGACCGTTGGATCAACGATCGCAACATCGTTCGCCGAACCAGAAAGGGCGAGGGCGGCAAAATCACTGTCCGCTGCCGAAGAGTAGGTCGGCCCGCGCTGGTCCGCACCTATCGAGTAGGCGAAGTCACTCGAAAAGGTCCATGACGTCGCACCCAAAGTGGGATCGAGATCCTGCACAGGGGCGGTCCCTATAACGGGCGTATCGTCGTCGACGGTAATGACCAGTTTGTCGGCCGCGGCCGTCACCGTGTCGCCATCGTAGTCGGTGGCCTGCAGCAGCGTGCCCAGGTTGAGGGTGATGTCGTTCTCGTCGTTGCCATCCACGTGATCCAGCTGCTTGAGCAGCGTGAAGCTGTACACACCCGCTGCGGTGAGGCTGAACGTGAACACGTCGGCACCGGCTACGCCGGCCTTGGCGGTAAGCGTGCCGCCCGCGACGCTGTACACCAGCGCCACCCCGCCCGAGTTCAGCGCCGGCAAGCTGCTGGTGTTACTCGACAAGGCATAGGTCAGCGGCGTGTCGGCGCCCGACTGGAAGATACCGGTCACGCTGCCGCTGGCCGTGGTCGCCTCGCCGGTCACGTCGCCCGTACCCCCGGCAATGCCATTGGCCAGGCCGTCCTCGTCGACGGTTCCCGTTGCGGCAGTACC